>JBAVFD010000049.1:0-21061 GCA_049588075.1 Thiobacillus sp. | reverse complement strand
TGGGGATCGGCATCGCCATTCTGGTTTCGGTCGCGCTGCCGGCGATCCAGCTGGTCATCCTGAAAATGCTGCCGTTCGACAACAAGTCGGAGTTCCAGATCATCGTCGACATGCCGGTCGGCACGCCACTGGAAAAAACCGCGCAGGTGCTCGCCGAAATGGGCACCGCCGTCGCCGCTGTGCCTGAAGTCACCGACTATCAGGCCTATGCCGGCACCGCTGCGCCGATCAACTTCAACGGCCTGGTGCGGCAGTATTATCTGCGCTCCGGCCCCGAGGTCGGCGACCTGCAGGTCAATCTGGTCGACAAGCACCAGCGCGACCGCAAGAGCCACGACATCGCTCAGGGGATCCGCCCTGCGGTGGAAGCGATTGCCAAGCGGCACGGCGCCGACGTCAAGGTGGTCGAAGTGCCGCCCGGCCCGCCGGTGATGTCGCCCATCGTCGCCGAAATCTACGGCCCCGATTACGACGCGCAAATCCAGGTCGCCAAGCAGGTGCGCGGGGTCTTTGAAAAAACCGCAAACATTGTCGCCATCGACGACACGGTGGAGGACGATGCCCAGCGTCTGGTGCTGCGCGTGCTGCAGAACAAGGCCGCGGAGGCGGGCGTGGCGCAAAAGGACATCGTCGCGGCGATGAAGATGGGGCTATCCGGGGAAAACGTCACGCCCATCCACGGCAGCGGCGCCAAGTACGAAATTCCGGTACGCATCACCCTGCCGCCGGAACGTCAGTCGCAGATCGACGAGCTGTTGAAGCTGACGGTGCGCGGCAACAGCGGCAAGCTGGTGCCCCTGTCCGAACTGGTGGACGTGATGCCGAGCGAGCGTGAAAAAACCATTTACCACAAGGATTTGCTGCCCGTGGTGTTCGTGCTCGGCGACACCAGCGGCAAGGTGGATTCGCCGCTGTATGGCCTGTTCGGCATGCGCAGCAAGCTGAAAGACAAGGCGCTGGCGCAGGGCGGCACGCTGGCGGAATATTTCATCCACCAGCCCGCCGACCCCTATGCCGGATTCAGCCTGAAATGGGATGGCGAATGGCAGGTCACCTACGAGACCTTCCGCGACATGGGGCTGGCCTACGCGTTCGGGCTGATGCTGATCTACATCCTGGTGGTGGCGCAGTTCAAGAGCTACCTCACCCCGCTCATCATCATGGCGCCGATTCCGCTCACGATCATCGGCGTGATGCCGGGCCACGCCCTGCTCGGCACGCAATTCACCGCCACCTCGATGATCGGCATGATCGCGCTGGCCGGCATCATCGTGCGCAACTCCATCCTGCTGGTCGATTTCATCAACCAGCAGGTGCGTGACGGCATGGACTTCCAGGAAGCGGTGATCCAGGCCGGCGCCACCCGCGCCAAGCCGATCGTGCTGACCGGCGCCGCCGCCATGATGGGCGCGTTCTTCATCCTCGACGACCCGATTTTCAGCGGACTCGCGGTGTCCTTGATATTCGGCATCTTCGTCTCCACCTTGCTGACCCTGGTGGTGATCCCGGTGCTGTATTACGCCGCCAATTACCGCAAACACTCATCCTCACACTAGACCTGCAAGAAGGAAAATCATGGACATGCAATTTCTACAAACCAACTGGATGCTGGTCTCGATCGCCGCAGTATCCGGCGCCATGCTGGTCTGGTCCTTCATCGGCAGCAAACTCTCCGGCGTCGATGAAGCCGACACGCTGAAAGCCACCCGTCTCTACAACGACGACGCGCTGGTGCTCGACGTGCGCGAGGAAAAGGAATATGCCGCCGGCCACATTCCCAAGGCCCGGCTTATTCCGCTGGGGCAACTGGCCAGCCGCATGCAGGAACTCGACAAGTTCAAGTCCAGGCCGATTCTGGTCACCTGCCGCAGCGGTCATCGCTCGGCGCGTGCCTGCGGCATGCTGAAAAAAGCCGGTTTCGAAACCGTGTACAACCAGGCGGGCGGCATCATCGCGTGGGAACGCGCCAACCTGCCCGTCGCCAAGTAACAAAGGAAATCCCCATGGCCAAAGTCGTGATGTACTGCACCGCCGTCTGCCCCTATTGCGTCGCCGCCGAGCGCCTGCTCAAGAGTCGTGGCGTCACCGAAATCGAAAAAATCCGCATCGACCTCGACCCGGCAAAGCAGGAAGAAATGCTCGTCCGCTCCGGTGGCCGTCGCACCGTGCCGCAGGTGTTCATCGGCGATACCCACGTCGGCGGCTTCGACGACACCTCGGCACTGGATGCGGCGGGGAAACTGGTGCCGCTGCTCGCCAGCGCTTGATTTTCTGAAGCGCGCCACCACCTTGGAGCGACGATCATTCGCTTCAAGGAACCCCGATGGAACTCGCCTGCCCCCATTGCCTCGCCGTCAACCGCGTGCCTGACGACCGCCTCGCCGAAGCACCCAAATGCGGCAAATGCGCCGCCCCGCTGCTGCCCGGCAAGCCGATTGACCTCACCACTGCCAGCTTCGACCGCTTCATCGCCAAGGCCGGCCTGCCGGTGCTGGTGGATTTCTGGGCCGACTGGTGCGGCCCCTGCAAGATGATGGCGCCGGTATTCCAGCAGGTAGCGGCCGAAATGGGTACGCGGGTGCGCTTTGCCAAGGTCGACACCGAAGCGCATTCACAGATATCGATGCGCCACCACATCAAGGGTATTCCCAGCCTGATCCTGTTCAGAAACGGCGCCGAAGCTGCGCGCACCTCGGGTGCAATGGACGCGCATGCGCTGAAGCGCTGGCTGGCGTCACAGGGTATTCAATAAGCGCGTGTAAAATGCGCACCACCCCCGGAGCGCAGGCTCCGGTTTTCTTACGCCAGACTTTAATCATTCCAAGAGAGACAACATGAGCGAGCTGCAACAACCCGTTTTCAATATCGAAAAACTCTACGTCAAGGATCTGTCGGTGGAAGTGCCCAACGCCCCGGCCGTTTTCATGGAGCGCGAAGCGCCGCAAATCGATGTCAACATGTCCACCGAGAGCCGCGCCCTGGGCAACGATGTCTATCACACCAGCATCACTGTCACCGTCACCGCCAAAATCGCCGACAAGAACATGTTCCTGGTCGAATGCACCCAGGGCGGCATCTTCCGCATCCAGAACGTGCCGCAGGATCAACTGCCGATGGTGCTCGGGATCGGTTGCCCCAACATCGTCTTCCCGTATTTGCGCGAAACCGTTTCCGACGTCATTTCCCGCGCCGGCTTCCCGCCCCTGCTGCTGAACCCGGTCAATTTCGAAGCGCTGTTCGCGCAGCAACAGGCCGCGCAGCAGCAACAGGCCGCGCCCGCGCAAACGCATTGAGCCGGATTCATTGAAGCTGCCTCTGCGCCACGCAGCTTGGCTGCTCGCGGTGGGCCTGCTCGCGCTGGCGCACCCTGCCAGCGCGCTGGAATACCGCAGCACCGGGCGCGCCGCCATCCTGTATGACGCGCCCTCGACCAGCGCGGGCAAGGTCGCCATCGCGGGCAACGGCCTGCCGCTCGAGGTCGTGGTCGATACCGAGGCCTGGGTCAAGGTACGCGATCACAGCGGCCGCCTGGCATGGATCGAAAAATCCGCCCTCGGCGGGGCCAAAACCGTCATGGTCAAGGCCGAATCCAGCGTCATTCGCAAACAGCCGCGCGCCGATGCCGACGAGGTGGTGCGGGTCGCGCGCGGCGTGCTGCTCAACGTCACCGGCAACGCCGACGCCTACGGCTGGTTGCCGGTGAAGCATGTCGACGGCCAGGCTGGCTGGCTGCCCGCGCACGAGGTCTGGGGCAAGTGAAACCCGCGGCGATGAAGCTCGCAGTCCTGGGGGCGGGCGCCTGGGGCACGGCGCTGGCGGTCAGCTGGGCACCCCACCATGCCGTCACCCTGTGGGGACGCAACGCGGCGGAACTCGACGCCTTGCGCGCCCAGCGCGTCAACGCCCGCTACCTGCCCGGCTGCACGCTGCCGGACGCGTTGCAACTCAACCCGGATTTCAACCGCGTCGTCGATGACGCCGACCTCATCATCGTCGCCGTTCCCAGCGGCGCGCTGCGCCCCACACTGGCCGCGCTATCCACCCGCCCCACGCTGCCGCCGCTGCTCTGGGTGTGCAAAGGCTTCGAACCTGGCAGCCGCAAATTGCCGCATCAACTCGTCGCCGAACTGCTGCCCGCGCACCGCCAGACCGGCGTGCTGTCCGGCCCCAGCTTTGCCCAGGAAGTCGCGCACGGCTATCCCACCGCGCTCACCCTCGCCTCGCACGACACCGTGCTGGCACAACACCTAGCCGAAACCCTGTCCAGCCATCGCCTGCGCATCTACGCCCACGACGACGTCGTCGGCGTCGAACTCGGCGGCGCGCTGAAAAACGTCATGGCCATCGCCGCCGGCATCTGCGACGGCCTGCAACTCGGCCACAACGCGCGCGCCGCGCTGATCACCCGCGGGCTGGCCGAAATGACCCGGCTCGGAGTACGACTCGGCGGTCATTTCGAAACCTTCATGGGCTTGTCCGGCCTCGGCGACCTCATCCTCACCACCACCGGCGACCTCTCGCGCAACCGCCAGGTCGGCCTGCGCCTCGCGCGCGGCCAGGCGCTCGACACCATCCTCGGCGAACTCGGCCATGTCGCGGAAGGCGTCACCACCGCGCGCGAAGGACTCGCGCTGGCCAGCGAACTCGGCGTCGACATGCCGATCACCCGTGTTGTCTGCCAGATGCTGTTCGACGGTCTGCCCGCTGCACAGGCAGTCGATGCGCTGCTGAACCGGGGAATCAAGGCAGAGTTTTGAGGGAGATTTGAGCGGATCACGGGGGCGAAGCTGAATCCGTGCGCTTGAACCTGCGCAATCTCGGGCAGAAAAGGGGAATTGCTTGGGCTAGGCTCGACCCGTTACAGACGGCTGAGATGGCTGGCCTTCATGTCCCGTTCCTCGGCCTTGCGTCCTTCGCGCTTCGCTAATTGCAGAAACCAGTTCCGCTTGGGCGGGCGTCCGCTTCCGCAAATTCGGACTAACGGCTTCACGACCGAGGCTGTTGAAAAACTCCAAGAAGAGTATTGATGGCCAAGCCGCCGAACGCGCAGTCCAGGCGCTTTGCGCGCCGACTGGTGGATGAATCTCGTCCCCCCTTCCGCCCCGACACGCGCCCGACACCATGGACGCCGCTGGCGCCTCGCTCAAGGCCCGCACCGGCCCGGCATCACTGCTGCTTGCTGCCCTTGATGTTGCCGGCCACGCCGCCGGCGACAGCACCGACGGCCGCGCCGGTCCATCCGCTGCCCCCAGCGATAGCTGCGATCCCCGCTCCCGCCGCAGCGCCTATCGCGGCCCCGCTCACCGTTCCTTGCTGCTGCGGGGTCATGGTCGTGCATCCGATCACCCCGGTCATGGCCGCGATGGCCACAATATGTCCGACTCGTTTCATGCTTTGTCTCCGCTACCTGGTTTTCTGAAGGCCTGGCACAACCATCTCGAACCAGATGGTTTCAAGAACCGGTCGCTGTAGCCGATCAGGGTGCGCCGCGTACCACCGGTCGAGCCCTTCCCGCACACTGTCAAGGGTCTGTCCCTTCAACCCCTTGGCCAGGCGCGGAACGATGCTCTGGGAATCGGACGGCGGACTCTCGGCATGATAGGCGGTATCGACCTGGAGGACGTTGGCAACACCGATCAGATAGACCTTCTTCAACTGTTCCGTCGACTTGGTCCAATGTTCGCCGGTGACCAGGGGGACCTCATCGGCGCGGGCACTGCCCGACAGCATCGCCACCGTCATGCACGCCGCGAACATCGCCGCGCGCAACTGCAATTTCATCGCCATAGCGTTCTCCATAAGCATCCGAGTTTCAACATATAGCACCACTGCGCCGCTCACACAACGCAATGCGGACGGCCGCGGCATTCAATCAACATTCACGACCACCTACTGGCTACCAGAGGCCTGGTAGCAGGTTCCGCCACATTGGCGCAGGCTGGTGCCTTCAATCACGATGACCGTGCAGGCAGGAGCGCAACGTAGACGGATGTTGCATGAATGGCGCGCCTCCTTGTGCATCGACACCCGTTGTCCGCAGGATGCTTGCCCGTTTGGCCTACAACCGTACATTCATTTTAGCCAGTTGAACCCAGCACCAACAAAAACGCCCGCATCAAGCGGGCGTTTTGCATTGCGGCTGAAAAACAGCTTACTCGGCAGCAGCGCCGCCCTTGGCCTTGCGGGCGGGCAGCTTTTCCTTGATGCGGGCCGATTTGCCGGAACGCTCGCGCAGGTAGTACAGCTTGGCGCGGCGCACGTCGCCACGACGCTTGACTTCGACGCTGGCGACCAGCGGCGAGTGGGTCTGGAAGGTGCGTTCGACCCCTTCTCCGGCGGAGATTTTGCGCACGGTGAAGGCGGAGTTGAGGCCGCGGTTGCGCTTGGCAATGACCACGCCTTCGTAAGCCTGCAGACGCTCGCGCGTGCCTTCCTTCACTTTCACCTGGACGACGACGGTGTCGCCGGGGGCGAAGTCGGGGAGGGTTTTGCCCAGACGGGCGATTTCTTCCTGTTCGAGTTGCTCGATGATGTTCATCGTTGTTTCCTTTTCATGCAGGTGTCATAGGTGCACCCCAAGGGTGGACATAACGCCGTTTCACGTTGGCCTCAATGAGGCCGCTCTATTACCTGCCAGCTTGCGCTGACCGGTTAATCCTGTTTTTGCTGCGCCCGCTCTGCCAGCAGATCGGGCCGGTGCTGCGCGGTGAGGCGCAGGCTTTCGGCGTGCCGCCACTGGGCGATCGCAGCGTGGTTGCCGCTTTTCAACACGTCCGGCACCGCCATGCCCTGCCACACTTCGGGCCGGGTGTAGTGCGGGCAGTCGAGCAGGCCGTTGGCGAAGGAGTCTTCCACCGCCGAATCAGCGTCGTTCAACGCGCCCGGCAATTGCCGGATGACAGCGTCCATCAGGGCCAGCGCGGGGAGTTCGCCGCCCGACAGCACAAAGTCGCCAAGCGAGATTTCTTCATCCACGCGGCGCTGCAGCAGCCGCTCGTCTATCCCTTCGTAGCGCCCGCACAGCAACACCAGTGCAGGCATTTCTTTCAGTTCCATCACCCGCTGGTGGGTGAGCGGGCGGCCGCGGGGGGAAAAATGCACCACCCAGGGCGTTAAATTTTCGCTGGCCAGTTCCTGCTGCACCGCATTCAACGCGCGATCCAGCGGTTCGGCCTGCATCAGCATCCCGGGGCCGCCGCCGTACGGGCGGTCGTCCACGGTGCGGTGCGGGTCGTCGGTGAAATCGCGCGGGTTCCATGCCTTGAACCGATACAGCCCGCGATCCAGCGCCCGTCGGGTGATGCCGTAATCCAGCACGGCATCGAACATTTCGGGGAAAAGCGTGATGGCATCAAACCGCACACCCTTCTCCTTTAGTAATCTTCGCCCCAGTCCACTTCGACCAGGCCACCGGCCACATCCACCTTGCCGACGAACTGGGAGATGAACGGAATCAGATATTCCCGTTTGCCCTTGATGACCAGCAAGTCGTGTGCGCCGGTTTCCATCAGGCTGTCCACCCGTCCGAGTTCAACGCCCTGGCGGTTGACGGCTTTCAGGCCGATCAGGTCCGACCAGTAAAACTCGTCGTCCGCAGGCGGCGGCAAGTGGCTGCGCTCGACCGAGATTTCCAGTCCGCGCAGGGCATACGCCGCGTCGCGGTCGTCGATCCCGGCCAGCTTGGCGACCAGCGCATTGCTGTGATCCTTGATCGACTCGACGGTGTAGTGCGTCTGTTCTTCGCCGCGCCCGACGCGCCAGGACTCAAAATCCATCAGCGTGCCCGGATCGTCGCTAAAAGACTGAACCTTGACCCAGCCTTTGATGCCGAACGGGGCGCTGATGCGTCCCATCACGACCCAGTCGCCATCCTGAGACAACGGCTCTGGCAGCGACCCTGACAACTTAGGCGGCAGCAGCGGCAGCGGGCTTGTTCTGCTTGACCAGACGGGCGACGGTGTCGGACATCTGTGCGCCGTTGCTGACCCAATAACCGATGCGCTCAGCGTTCAGGCGAACCGCTTCGGCGCCTTCAGCGGCAACCGGATTGTAGAAACCGACGCGCTCAATGAAGCGGCCATCGCGACGGCAGCGCGAATCAGCCACCACCACGTTGTAGAAAGGACGGTTTTTTGCGCCACCGCGCGAAAGACGAATAACAACCATGATTTAACCCACCGGGCAAACGGAGAAAACCGCGAATTATACTCAAAACCAAGAGACTTGCCACTTGTTGGTTATTTCAGGCGGGGCGTGCGCCCCGTCGCTATGCGACCCCTTCCTCCGCATAGGCCTGAAATCCGAACGCCCGGTCGTGGACGAACACCAGCTTGCAGTCCCGGGGGTAGCGCGCGTCGTGGATGCGGCCACCCTGGATGTAGCCGGTTTCGCCCTGGCGCAACACCACGGGCGCGCCATCACGTGCCAGCCTGCCGGATTCGAGGATATAAAACTGAACGACCATTTCGCCCTCAACGACCACGGTCATGTCGTCGCCGGGATGAGAGTGGGGCGGCTCGGAGGCGCCTGCCTGCCATTGCTCCAGCATGACTTCGACCCCGTCCGGATTGTTGGGGTAGGTGGTGCGGAGGGCAAGTCCGGGCGTATCGGGGATCGCCACATGGTCGCGCCAGATGGCGCTGGCGGCGGCGGTCATTGCTTTGAAGTGGGCTGACATGGGGATTCCTGTGCGGGATGCGATTTCAATGAGGCGGCGCTAGCGCATTCCCGGCATCATGCCCTTCATGCCGCGCATCATTTTGCCAAGCCCCCCTTTGCCCATCATTTTCATCATCTTTTGCGCCTGCTCGAACTGGTTCAGCAGCTTGTTGACTTCCTGCACCTGCACCCCGGCGCCGGCGGCGATGCGGCGTTTGCGGCTGGCCTTGATGAGGTCGGGCTTGCGGCGTTCCAGCGGGGTCATGCTGTTGATGATGCCTTCGACGCGGTTGATCGCCTTGTCGTCGGCGCCCGCGGGCACATTCATTTGCCCGGCGCCGGGGAGTTTGTCCATCAGCGCCGAGAGGCCGCCCATTTTCTTCATTTGCAGGATTTGCGCCTTGAAGTCTTCGAGGTCGAAGTCCTTGCCTTTCTTGACCTTGTCGGCGAGTTTTTTGGCTTCGGCCAGGTCGACCGAGCCATGCGCCTGCTCGATCAGCGACAGCACGTCGCCCATGCCGAGGATACGCTGCGCCATCCGTTCGGGGTGGAAGGCTTCCAGCCCGTTGGGCTTTTCGCCGACGCCGATGAACTTGAGCGGCTTGCCGGTGATGTGGCGCACCGACAGTGCCGCGCCGCCGCGCGAGTCGCCGTCGAGTTTGGTTAAAACAATTCCAGTCAGCGGCAGCGCTTCGTTGAAGGCACGGGCGACGTTGATCGCGTCCTGGCCCTGCATCGCATCCACCACGAACAGCGTTTCGACCGGCTTGACTGCGGCGTGCAGCGCCTGAATTTCGGCCATCATCGCTTCGTCAATCGCCAGCCGGCCGGCGGTATCGACAATCAGCACATCGTAAAACTGCTTGCTTGCGTGATCCTGCGCGGCCCGGGCAATTTTCAGCGGGTCGCGTTCGTCGCCTGCCTCGAAGAAATCCACGTCGAGCTGCTTGCCGAGTTGCCGCAATTGATCGATGGCGGCGGGGCGATAGACGTCAGCCGAGGCCAGCAGGACCTTTTTCTTGCGGTTTTTCAGCAACAGCGCGAGTTTGCCGCTGGTGGTGGTTTTGCCCGAGCCCTGCAAACCCGCCATCAGGATCACGGCGGGCGGCGTCGCGGCCAGGTTCAGTTCGGCGTTTTCGCCGCCCATCAGCCGGGTCAGCTCTTCGTGGACGATGCCGATCAGCGCCTGTCCGGGCGACAGGCTGGTGAGCACGTCCTGACCCAGCGCGCGGGCTTTGACCGCTTCGATAAAGTCCTTGACCACCGGCAGGGCGACGTCGGCTTCCAGCAGCGCGAGGCGTACCTGGCGCAGGGTGTCCTGCACGTTGGCTTCGGTAATGCGCGCTTGCCCGCGCAGCGATTTGACGACGCCGGCGAGGCGTCCACTGAGGTTCTCTAGCATGGCTTCCTTGTTGCCGTCATGAGCGGCATGGATAATGAGGCTGACTGAATCTTTCTCATTTTAACGAATGTCCCCGTTATTGCTGGTTACTTTATGTGTGAGCGCGCTCTATGGCTGGGTGGCCTGGCGCTTGCAGCGCACGCCGCCGCCTGCCACTTCGGCGTGCATCGCGTTGCCGCTGGCCTTGCTGGTGCATGGCGCGCTGATTTATCAGTCGGTGCTGGGTCAGGGCGATATCCG
This sequence comes from Thiobacillus sp., assembly GCA_049588075.1. Classification (GTDB taxonomy): domain Bacteria; phylum Pseudomonadota; class Gammaproteobacteria; order Burkholderiales; family Thiobacillaceae; genus Thiobacillus. The sequence continues at coordinate 10,761 of JBAVFD010000049.1, read as the reverse complement.
GCTGGGGTTCGGCAATTCCCTGTCGACGATTTTGTGGCTGACCGCACTCACTTACTGGCTGTCCAGCAAAGGGGTGCCGCTGGCGCGCTTGCAGTCGTGGGTCAGCGGGCTGGCTGCGCTGTCCGTGCTGGGCATGGCGTTTTTCACCGAGACCCACGCCATTCCCGATTCGCAGGCACTCGCCCTGCGTGCGCATCTGGTGGTGTCGTTTCTCGCGTATGGCTTGCTGGCGGTGGCGGCCTTGAACGCGGTGCTGATGACCATGCTGGAAAAACAGCTGCATCGCGGCGCGTTTCTGCAGGGCGGTGCGCCGCCTTTGCTGACGCTGGAAGCGATGCTGTTCAAAACCATCGGGGTGGGGTTTGTGCTGTTGACCCTGGCGGTGTTCAGCGGGGTGTTCTTTTCGGAAGAACTCTTCGGTAAGCCGCTACAGTTTACCCACAAGATCGTGTTCGCCATCCTATCCTGGCTGGTATTCGGCGGCCTGCTGCTGGGACGGCATTTCCGTGGCTGGCGCGGGCGCACGGCGCTGGTCTGGACGATCACCGGCTTCACCCTGCTGCTGCTGGCCTATCTCGGCACCCAGTTTGTGCTGGAAGTGATCCTCCGGCGTTGAGGCACTCGATTGGATAGCTTTTCCACCAGCACGCTGTTTGCCGTGCTTGCCGTTTTGCTGCTGACCTCGGCGTTTTTCTCCGCGTCCGAGACCGCGATGATGGCGATCAACCGCTATCGCCTTCGCCATGCCGCCAAATCCGGCGTACGGGGCGCGATGCGGGCGCAGGCGCTGCTGGCTCGGACCGACAAGTTGCTGGGGGTGATTCTGCTCGGCAACAATCTGGTCAATGCCGCTTCGGGCACGTTGTCTGCCGTGCTGGCGATTCGGCTGTTTGGCGATGGCGAAGTGGTATTGATGACGGCGACGCTGCTGCTGACTTTCCTGATTCTGGTGTTCAGCGAAGTCACCCCCAAGGTGCTGGGCGCCGCGTTCCCCGAGCGTGTCGCCTACCCGGCGACGTGGCTGCTGACACCGCTGTTGAAACTGGTTTATCCGGTGGTGTGGTTCGTCAACCTGTTTGTGCAGGGCATCCTGAGGTTGTTGCGGATCAAGCAACCCGAACCGGGGCAGAGCAACAGCCTGGGGCTCGAAGAACTGCGCACCATCGTGCTGGAATCGTCCGGCAGAATGCCGCGTGAGCACCACCGGATATTGATGAATCTGCTGGAACTGGAAGACATCACGGTGGACGACGTGATGACGCCGCGCAACCAGATCGAGGCGATCGATATCGAGGACGACCCCGAGCGCTTGCGCCAGCAGATATCAACCAGCCATCACACCCGGCTGGTGGTGCAGCAAGGCTCGCCCGACACCCTGCTCGGCGTGCTGCACGTGCGGCGGGTGCTGCACGCGCTGACCGGGGAGGAACTGGACCCGGAGACGCTGAAGGAAAATCTCGAAGACCCCTATTTCGTGCCGGCAGGCACGCCGCTGTTCACCCAGCTGCGCAATTTCCAGAGCGGACGGCGGCGGCTGGCGCTGGTGGTCGACGAATACGGCGAACTGCAGGGCCTGGTGACGCTGGAAGACCTGCTGGAAGAAATGGTCGGCGAGTTCACCACGCAGGCGCCGTCGGATATGGGTTATTTGCGGCGCGAGGAAGATGGCAGCTGGCTGGCCGAGGGCAGCGTGCTGCTGCGCCACCTGAATCGCAAGCTGGGGCTGTCGCTGCCGCTGGACGGCCCGAAAACACTGAATGGCCTGTTATTGGAGCATTTCGAGGACATTCCTGAAGCCGGGGTGAGCCTCAAGCTGGGCGATGTGCCGGTGGAGGTCGTGCAAACCCAGGATCGGGCGGTAAAGATGGCGCGCATTTATCTACCGGCGGCGGGTGAGACTTCATCCAGGGACGCCTCAATTTAGACGGAATATCGCCGTTAAGGCCTGTGATTCCCCATCCGCCGCCTTGTTGCGTGCCGATGCGGGCGATAATTTGACACTCGACTTGTCTGGAACCGAGCAATGGCCGCTGTGACAAACACCAACAATTTAACCGGGCTGGCACGCGCCATGGTCAACCATGGCTGGCTGTCCGAGGAAGACGCCGAGGGGGTGTGGAAACGCGCCAGCCAGGCGGGCGACTCGTTTGTGACCGAATTGATCAAGGGCAAGCGTTTCAAGGCCGACCAGATTGCCGAATTCGCCGCCGTCTCATTCGGCTACCCCTATCTGGATCTGGCCTCCATGGATGCCGAGAACCTGCCGCAGGGGCTGCTCGACGCCAAACTGGTGCAGAAACGGCGCGTCATCGCGCTGTATCAACGCGGCAACAAGCTGTATGTGGCAACTTCCGACCCCACCCATCTGCAGGCACTGGACGAGGTGAAATTCCAGATCGGCCAGGCGGTGGAGCCGGTGGTGGTCGAGGACGACAAACTCGGCAAACTGATCCAGAAAGTAGGCGACGCCGCGGACAACACGATGGCCGTGTTGAACGCGGAAGATCTCAATCTCGATTTTGCCGACGAAGAAAGCACTGCCGCGCAGCAGGAAGCCGGCGGCATCGAAATCGACGACGCGCCGGTGGTGCGCTATCTGCAGAAGATCATGCTCGACGCGATCAACGCCGGCGCGTCCGACATCCACTTCGAGCCCTACGAGAAGTATTACCGCATCCGCTACCGTCGCGACGGCATTTTGTCCGAGGTGGCGCAGCCGCCGATGGCGATCAAGGACAAGGTCGCTTCGCGCATCAAGGTGTTGTCGCGGCTGGATATTTCGGAAAAGCGCGTGCCGCAGGATGGCCGCATGAAAATGGTGCTGTCGAAAACCCGCGCCATCGATTTCCGGGTCAGTACCCTGCCCACCCTTTATGGCGAAAAAATCGTCATGCGTATTCTCGACCCCACCAGCGCGCAGCTGGGGATCGAAGCGCTGGGGTACGAACCGTTCCAGAAAGAGCTGCTGCTCAATGCGGTGCAGCGTCCCTACGGCATGGTGCTGGTGACCGGCCCGACCGGTTCCGGCAAGACGGTGTCGCTTTACACCTGCTTGAACATCCTCAACAAGCCCGACGTCAACATTTCGACTGCAGAAGACCCGGCTGAAATCCAGCTGCCCGGCATCAACCAGGTCAACGTCAACGACAAGGCCGGCCTGACCTTTTCGGCGGCGCTGAAATCGTTTTTGCGGCAGGATCCCGACGTCATCATGGTCGGCGAAATCCGCGATCTGGAAACCGCCGATATCGCCATCAAGGCCGCGCAAACCGGCCACATGGTGATGTCCACCCTGCACACCAATGACGCCCCCGGCACGCTGACGCGACTGTTGAACATGGGCGTGGCGCCGTTCAACGTGGCTTCCTCGGTCATTCTGATTACCGCGCAGCGGCTGGCGCGAAAGCTGTGCTCGTGCAAACAGCCCACCGATCTTCCGCGCGAGGCGCTGTTGTCTGCCGGGTTCACCGAAGAGCAACTGGACGGCAGCTGGCACCCCTATAAAGCCGTCGGTTGTGATATCTGCGGCGGCACCGGCTACAAGGGGCGCCTGGGTATCTACCAGGTGATGCCGATCACCGATGCCATGACCCGCATCATCCTCAAGGGCGGGGACGAATCCGATATCGCCGACCAGGCGCGCCTCGAAGGCGTGCTCGATTTGCGTCAGGCAGGACTGTTGAAAGTGAAAGCCGGCTCAACCTCGCTGGAAGAGGTTGAGGCCGTTACCAATCTTTAAGGAATACCCCTATGGCAACAGCGGCAAAAGCAGTTAAAAAGGACGCCACCTTCCTGTGGGAAGGCATGGACAAACGCGGGAAAAAGGTCAAGGGTCAGATGCAGGCCGGCGGCGAAGCCGTGGTCAATTCCCTGCTGCGCAAGCAGGGAATCAACGTCACCAAGGTCAAAAAACAGAGCACCCTGTTCAGCGGTGGTGCGAAGAAAGTCACCGAGAAGGACATCACCCTGTTCACCCGTCAGCTGGCGACCATGATGAAGGCCGGGGTGCCGCTGCTGCAAGCGTTCGACATCGTCGGACGCGGGCACTCCAATCCATCGGTGCAGCGCCTGCTGGCTGAAATCAAGGCGGATATCGAAAAGGGCAGCAGCCTGACCCAGGCTTTCGGACGTCATCCGCTGCATTTTGATGCGCTGTACTGCAACCTGGTGGGGGCCGGCGAAGCAGCCGGTATTCTGGAGACCGTGCTGGATCGGCTGGCGGTATACAAGGAAAAAATCCTCGCCATCAAGAGCAAGATCAAGTCGGCACTGTTTTACCCCGTCTCCATTATCGTGGTGGCGTTTGTCATCACCGCGGTCATCATGATTTTCGTGATTCCGGCGTTCAAGAGTCTGTTCAGCAGCTTTGGCGCGGATTTGCCGGGGCCGACCCTGGTAGTGATGGCGATGTCGGATTTCTTCGTCAAATGGTGGTGGGCGATATTCGGTGTTCTCGGCGTCGGCATCTATGCCTTGTTGCAAGCCTGGAAACGCTCGCGAAAAATGCAGATGTTCATGGATCGCGTCATGCTCAAGCTGCCGATTTTTGGCGTGGTGATCGAAAAAGCCACCATCGCGCGCTGGACGCGCACGCTGGCCACCATGTTCGCCGCTGGCGTGCCGCTGGTCGAGGCGCTGGAATCGGTCGGCGGCGCATCGGGCAACCAGGTCTACGTCGAGGCAACCCAGAAAATCAAGTCCGAGGTGTCGACCGGTACCGCACTGACAGCCGCGATGCAGAACGCCGGGCTCTTCCCCAACATGGTGCTGCAAATGGCGGCCATTGGCGAAGAATCCGGCTCGCTCGATTCCATGCTCAACAAAGTGGCCGATTTTTACGAAGCGGAAGTGGATGACGCGGTCGAGGCACTGTCCAGTTTGATGGAACCGATCATCATGGTGGTGCTGGGCACGCTTATTGGCGGCATGGTCATCGCCATGTACCTGCCGATCTTCAAGATGGGTTCGGTCGTTTGATGGAATTGCTGCACGCGGAACCAGCCCTGTTCACCGGGCTGGTTTTTTTATTCAGCCTGCTGGTGGGCAGTTTTCTCAACGTCGTCATTCATCGCCTGCCGAAAATGATGGAGGTCGAGTGGCAGGCGCAGTGTGCCGAGTTGCGCGGCGAAACGCTGCCCGAGGCCGCACCCTATAACCTCGCGGTGCCGCGCTCGGCCTGCCCGCAATGTGGCCATCAGATCACCGCGCTGGAAAACATTCCGCTGCTGTCGTGGTTGTGGCTGCGCGGACGCTGCTCGTCCTGCCGCACGCCGATCAGCGCGCGCTATCCCCTGGTGGAATTGTTCACCGCGCTGCTGTCGGCCGCCGCCGCCTGGAAATGGGGGGTGAGCGTGCCGACCGTAGGCGCGCTGCTGCTGATCTGGACGCTGATCGCCCTGGCGTTCATCGACCTCGACACCACCCTGTTGCCCGACAGCCTTACACTGCCGCTGCTGTGGCTGGGATTGCTGTTCAACCTCGGGGGGCATTTCACCAGCCTGCCCGATGCGGTTATCGGCGCCATGGTCGGCTATCTGGTGCTGTGGTCGGTGTATTGGCTGTTCAAGCTGGTCACCGGCAAGGAGGGGATGGGCTTCGGCGACTTCAAATTGCTGGCGGCCATCGGCGCCTGGCTGGGCTGGCAGATGCTGCCCGTCACCCTGCTGCTGTCATCGGTGGTGGGCGCGGCCATCGGCATCGCAATGATCGTGCTGGTGAAACATGACCGGCGCGTACCGATTCCCTTCGGCCCTTATCTGGCGGGTGGCGGGCTGGTGGCGCTGTTTTTCGGCGCGGACTTGATGCAAGCCTATCTCGGACAATTCTGATGTGGGTGGTCGGCCTCACCGGCGGCATCGGTTCCGGCAAGTCGACTGTCGCCGACAGCTTCGCTGCACAGGGTGTGCCGGTGATTGATACCGATGCCATTGCACGCGATCTGACCGCGCCCGGCGGTGCGGCGCTCGATGCAGTCCGCGCGGCTTTCGGCGAAGCGGTGATGCAGGCGGACGGCACGCTGGATCGCGCCGCTCTGCGCCGCCGCGTGTTTTCGGACAGCGCATCCAGACACCACCTCGAAGCCATCCTGCATCCGCTGATCCGCCAGCGGGTCGAGCAGGCGCTGGGCACGTTGACCGCGCCCTACGCACTGGTCGTGGTTCCGCTGCTGGTGGAAACCGGCGGCTACCGGGCTGTGCTGGACCGCGTGCTGGTGGTCGATTGTCCGGAAGACATGCAGATTGAGCGGGTGATCGCGCGCAGCGGGCTCACCCGCGATGAGGTGACGGCCATCCTCGCCGCGCAGGCGAGTCGCGCCGAGCGGCTGGCGGCGGCGGACGACGTGATCGTCAACAGCGCGTCTCCCGAGGCATTGCGCACCCAGGTGGCGGCGCTGCACCGGCGTTACCTGGCGTTTTCTACTACGCCGTCGCCTTGATTTTCCATCCGGATCGGCGACAATCAGCCGATTCAAACCAGCGCCTTGCAGCGTGATCCACTACGAATATCCCTTAAGCGAACGCATCCGCACCCTGTTGCGGCTGGAAGATCTGTTCGAGCGCTTCGATGCCTACGCCGCATCGCCCGACCCGCACGCCCATCACGCGGCGCTGCTGACGCTGTTCGAAATGGCGGAAGTCGCGGCACGCGCCGACCTCAAATCCGATTTGCTGCAGGAACTGGATCGGCAAAAAGCCGTGCTGGCGGCGTTGCGTGGCAATCCGCAGGTGCAGGACGCCACGCTGGAGCAGGTGCTGGCGGCGATCGAGACGGCGCATCGCGGGATGTATCGGCTGCCCGGAAAAGTGGGCCAGCACCTGCGCGAAGACGACTGGCTGATGGCGATCAAGCAGCGGGCGGCGATCCCGGGCGGCATGTGTGAATTCGACCTGCCGACCTACCATCACTGGCTGCATCAGCCGGCCGAACAACGCATGCAGCAGTTGCAACGCTGGCTGGCGCCGTTCTCCTCGATACGCGCTGCGGTCAATATCGTGCTCGGTCTGCTGCGCGACAGTGGCCAGCCCGAGTTGCAGCACGCGAACAACGGCAGTTATCAGCGCATGCTGGAATCGCGCAACCCGCAGTTGATCCGCGTCACCCTGGTCGACAACTTACCGTGCGTGCCGGAGATTTCTGCCAACAAGTACATGCTCAACATCCGTTTTGTGCAGGCAGGCCCCGGACAAATTCGCGTCTGCACCGATCAGCCTATCGACTTTGACCTGACCTTCTGCACCTTATGAAGCCCCCAGTCGTGACCTGCCCGACCTGTAAGGTGGCCGTTAGCTGGACAGCAGAAAATCGCTGGAAACCGTTTTGCAGCGAACGCTGCAAGTTGATCGATCTGGGGCAGTGGGCAAACGAGAAATACCGCGTGCCTGCCGAGGCGCAGCCGCCCGAAGACGAGTCTTTGCCCCCCGAGTCTCTGCCGCCGCAGTAACGCCCACGCAGCGAAGGCTTACTTCTTGTAGGTCCTGACGCCGCCAGGCGTGCCCAGCAGCAGCACATCCGCGCCGCGCCGCGCAAACAGGCCATTGGTGACCACGCCGACCAGGTGATTGATCGCGGTTTCCAGCGAGACCGGATCGACCATGGACATGCCGTGCACATCGAGAATGATGTTGCCGTTGTCGGTGACGAAGCCTTCGCGCAGCCGTGGCTGGCCGCCGAGCTTCACCAGTTCGCGCGCAACATACGAGCGCGCCATTGGAATGACTTCGACCGGTAGCGGGAAGGTGCCGAGCACGCCGACCAGTTTGCTTTCGTCGGCGATGCAGATGAACTGCTTGCTGCACGCGGCGACAATTTTCTCGCGCGTCAGCGCGCCGCCGCCGCCCTTGATCATGGCGAAGTGTTCGGTGATTTCATCGGCGCCGTCGACATAGATTTCGAGTTCGCCCACGCTGTTGAGATCGAGCACCTGGATGCCATGGCTTTTCAGGCGATTGGCGGTGGCTTCCGAACTGGCCACCGCGCCGTCGATGCGGCCCTTGACCTCGGCCAGCGCGTCGATGAAATAGTTGGCGGTGGAACCGGTGCCTACCCCGATGATGCCGCCCCGGGCATAATCTACCGCAGCACGTGCCACGGCTTGCTTCATTTCGTCTTGAGTCATGATGTTTTCGTCGATTTGGTTGCAGCCCGCTAAGATAGCGGCATCGACGCCTTTTATCAAACCGCCCGCAGCCATGAGCCAACCTGACGATTACCTCGAACGCATTCTCACCTCGCGCGTCTACGACGTGGCAGTGGAGACGCCGCTCGACCCCGCTCACAACCTGTCGTGTCGCCTCGGCAACCAGATTCTGCTCAAGCGCGAAGACATGCAGCCGGTGTTTTCCTTCAAATGCCGTGGCGCCTACAACAAGATGGCGAAGCTGACAGCAGCGCAGCTGGCGCGCGGGGTGGTCGCCGCGTCGGCCGGCAACCACGCGCAGGGCGTAGCGCTGGCGGCACAAAAACTCGGCGTGGTGGCCACCATCGTGATGCCCGCCACCACGCCCAAGATCAAGGTTGATGCGGTAGCCGCGCGCGGTGCGCAGGTGATTCTGCATGGCGACAGTTACGACGATGCCTGCGCGTACGCCACCCAGCTGGCCAAGGAGGCCAAGGCCACCTTTGTGCATCCCTACGACGATCCCGATGTGATCGCCGGGCAGGGCACGGTGGCAATGGAATTGCTGCGCCAGCATCCGGGGCCAATCCATTCGGTGTATGTGCCGGTTGGCGGCGGCGGATTGATCGCCGGGATGGCCGCCTACATCAAGCGGCTGCGTCCGGAGATCAGGATAATCGGCGTCGAACCCGAGGACGCCGACGCAATGGCACGCTCGCTATGCAAGGGCGAGCGCGTGACGTTGTCGCGCGTCGGCATTTTCGCCGACGGCGTGGCGGTGAAAAAGGTCGGCAAGGAAACCTTCCGGCTGGCGCAGCTGTATGTCGATGAAATCATCCGCGTCAACAACGACGCCATCTGCGCCGCGATCAAGGATGTGTTCGAGGACACCCGCTCGATCCTGGAGCCGGCCGGCGCCCTGTCGATTGCCGGCATGAAAGCGGCGATCGCCGGCGACAAGCTCAAGGGCAAAACGCTGGTGGCCGTCGCCTCCGGCGCCAACATGAATTTCGACCGCCTGCGCCACATCGCCGAACGCGCCGAGCTGGGCGAGAAACGCGAGGCCGTGCTGGCGGTCACCATCCCGGAAACGCCGGGCAGCTTCAAGACTTTTTGCAACCTGCTCGGCGCGCGCAACATCACCGAGTTCAATTACCGCTATTCCGATCCCAAAGCCGCTCGCGTGTTCGTCGGCCTGTCGGTACCGGGTGCCGGCGAGGGCGCGCGCGTAGTCGAATTGCTCAAGCGCCACGGCATCGAGGCACTCGACCTCAGCGACAACGAAATGGCCAAGCTGCACATACGCCATCTGGTCGGCGGCCACGCACCCGAGGCGGATAACGAGGTGCTCTATCGCTTCGAATTCCCCGAGCGTCCCGGCGCCCTGATGCGCTTTCTCGAAAGCATGAGCCAGGGCTGGAACATCAGCCTGTTCCACTACCGCAACCATGGTGCCGACTATGGCCGCGTGCTGGTCGGCATCCAGGTACCGCATAAAGAAAAGCCCAACTTCCAGAAGTTTCTGGATGGGCTAGGCTACCGCTATTGGGACGAATCCCGCAATCCGGCTTATACGCTGTTTCTGGCCTGAGTGGTCGCGACTCGGTCCCATATCCACGCAGGCACTGAGGCTGCGTGTTAACCTCGATCCATGCTGAAACTCCTTTGCTGCCTCATCTTGAGCCTGGCGACGGCGCTGCCGGTCTGGGCGGAGGAGCCGGGCGATGCCGCGGTTCTGCGCGCGCACGCGGCGTATGCCGCGCGGCAGGCTGCGGCCCTCGAACGCGCCACCGCTGAAGTCCCGGGCGATCACGTGCTGTCGCCCTATGTCGAGTATTGGCGTCTGATGCTGTCAGGCCGCAACGACGAAGCCCGCATCACCGATTTTCTGGCGCGCTACCCGGGCAGCCGTCTGGCCGAAGCCTTGCGTGCCGACTGGCTGAAAACGCTGGGCGCACGCGCGGCCTGGCCGCAGTATCTGGCCGAGTATCCGCGCCTGGTCAAACCCGATGCCGCGCATGAGTGCTATGCCTATCGTGCCGAATGGGCACAGGGCAAGCTTGTCCACCCGAGCGAAGCCGTGTCGATGTGGTTCAGCGGGCGCGATCTGCCCAGTGCCTGTACGCCTTTATTTACCCAACTGCTCGAAGCCGGGCTGCTCAACGAGGAAGACATCTGGCGCCGCATGCGGTTGGCGCTGGAAGCGGGCAATCCCGGCGTTGCCCAGAGCGTGGCCGGCGCCTTGCCGCAAGCGCAGCGTCCGGCTGCGGCACTGTTCGAGCAGGCCACCCGCGACCCGGCGCGTCTGCTGAATACCGATGGCAAGCTGAATCCCGGCCAGCGCGGTGACCGCGAAATCGCGCTTTATGCGATCGATCAACTGGCCAAAGGCGGTTCCAGTCTGGCCGAACAGGCGCTGCGCAAGCGTGCGCAACAGTTCAGCGCGGACGAGTTGCGCACTGCCTGGGCGCGCCTCGCCACCTGGGCCGCCCGCCGTCACGAGGCCATTGCACTGGCCTGGTATCAGCAGGCGGGATACGTGGCGGTCAATGATTTTCAGCGCGAGTGGTGGGCACGCACTGCGCTGCGCGAGGGCAACTGGCCGACCGCGCTGCGCGTGATCGACGGCATGGGCGATGCAGCCC
>JBAVFD010000048.1:0-13237 GCA_049588075.1 Thiobacillus sp. | reverse complement strand
GTCTGGCGGGTGCGCAGCAGCACCGAGCCATGCACCTCGTCGAAGGCATGGCCCGCCTGCGCCAGCCGCCGCCCCGCCGCGACCGCCTCGGCCAGGCCGACTTCGGTCAGCGGAATGTCGGTCCAGCCGGTGAAGCGGTCGGACAGATTCCATTCGCTGTGGCCGTGGCGAAACAACACCACCCATTCCGCCGGCGCGTTCATTCCGGCGGCTCCGTCAGGACTTCGTGCAGATGGTGGCGGTCGCCCCAGGCTTCCAGATGCCAGCCCTGACCGTCGAAATGAAACCAGTTGAGCGCGCAGTTGGGAATTTTGAAATCGCGCGGCGTATGCAGAGGGCGACCGGTCGCGCGGCGATAGATCACATCCAGCACGCCACTATGGCTGACCGCCGCGATCGTCTGTCCGCTGTGATGCCGCACCAGCCAGGCTATGCCCTCGTTCACCCGTTCGGCAAACCGGCGCAGCGACTCGCCCGTTTCGAAGTCGTAATCCAGATCGCGCGCCAGGTAGTGCGCATACGCTTCCGGATGCAGCGCGGCCCCCTGCGCGGCGGTCATGCCCTGAAACAGCCCGTAATGCCGCTCGCGCAATTGCGGCAGGGGTTTGATTTCCAGTTCCTCGCGCTGCGCCAGCACCCGCGCCGTCTCCAGCGCCCGCAGCAGATCGCTGCTGTAAATCGCGTGAAACCGGTGGTGCGCCGCATTGAACGCCATCGCCAGCGCCTGCGCCCGCCCGACCTCGTTGAGCGGCACATCGGTATGCCCCTGGATGCGTTTTTCCACATTCCAGTCGGTTTCGCCGTGGCGGATGATGCAGATGCGGGTCGTGAGGGATCGGGATACAGGGTGCATATCATTTATGCGCATCAGTGCTATACAGAATCCAAATCTGACAAAAAGATAGGGATGGCGCCACTTTTTCGCAAGCAAACAACATTGACCCACACTATCGCACTCCGGGGAGGTGCGACAACTTGACACAGTTTTAACTAAAGAGATATATTTATCCGCATATGTGAGACGCCTCATGATGTCCGCATGTACCAATCTGTAATCAATCACGGGAGACGTGTATGGAAGCGACAACCTACAACTATAAGGTCGTCCGCCAGTTCGCCATCATGACGGTGGTGTGGGGGATAGTCGGAATGCTGGTCGGGGTCATCCTGGCAGCGCTTCTGATCTGGCCGGAACTAACCTATGGCATTGAATGGCTGTCGTATGGCCGCCTGCGGCCACTCCATACCAATGCAGTGATCTTCGCCTTCGGCGGTTCGGCGATGTTCGCGGTTTCGTACTACATCGTGCAGCGCACCTGCCAGGTGCGGCTGTGGGGCGAAAAGCTGGCGGCGTTCACCTTCTGGGGCTGGACGGCGGTCATCGTACTGGCCGCCGTCACCCTGCCGCTGGGCATCACCAGTTCCAAGGAATACGCCGAACTGGAATGGCCGATCGACCTGCTGATCACGGTGGTATGGGTGTCCTACGCGCTGGTGTTCTTCGGCACCATCCTCAAGCGCAAGACCAAGCACATTTACGTCTCCAACTGGTTCTTCGGCGCCTACATCCTGGTGATCGCGATTCTGCACCTGGTCAACAACGCCGAACTGCCCTGGATTCTGGGCGGCCACTCGGGTGCCTGGTACAAGTCCTACTCCGCCTACGCCGGGGTGCAGGATGCGATGGTGCAGTGGTGGTACGGTCATAACGCAGTCGGCTTCTTCCTCACCACCGCCTTCCTCGGCATGATGTATTACTTCATTCCGAAGCAGGCCGGCCGCCCGATCTATTCCTACCGCCTGTCGGTCGTCCACTTCTGGTCGCTCAACTTCATCTACATGTGGGCGGGTCCGCACCACCTGCAATACACCGCGCTGCCCGACTGGGCGCAATCGCTCGGCATGGTGTTTTCCCTGATGCTGCTGGCACCGAGCTGGGGCGGCATGATGAACGGCATCATGACCCTGTCGGGCGCATGGCACAAACTGCGCACCGACCCCATCCTCAAATTCATGGTGACCGCGCTGTCGTTCTATGGCATGTCCACCTTCGAAGGTCCGATGATGGCGATCAAGACCGTCAACGCGCTGTCGCATTACACCGAGTGGACCATCGGTCACGTGCACTCCGGCGCGCTGGGCTGGGTGGCGATGATCACCATCGGCTCGATGTACTACCTGATTCCCCGCCTGTTCGGCCGTGAATCGATGTACAGCACCAAGATGATCGAATGGCATTTCTGGATGTCGACCATCGGTGTGGTGCTGTATATCGCCTCGATGTGGATCGCCGGGGTGGCACAGGGTCTGATGTGGCGCGCGGCGAACGCCGACGGCACCCTGACCTACAGCTTCGCCCAGGTGCTCACCACCATGCAGCCTTTCTACATGATTCGCCTGTCGGGCGGTGCGCTGTTCCTGACCGGCATGCTGTTGATGGCCTGGAACGTCTGGCAAACCGTGCGTATCGGCCGTGTAGTCAACGACGCCGCCATCCCGCAAGCTGTCCACGCCTAAGGAGACCCCAACATGATTTCGCATGAAACCATCGAAAAAAACGTCGGCCTGCTGATCGTGCTGACCATCCTCATCGTCAGCGTGGGCGGCTTGGTGCAGATCGTGCCGCTGTTCTTCCAGACCTCCACCACCACCCCGGTGGCGGGGTTGAAGCCCTACACGGCGCTGCAACTGTCGGGCCGCGACATCTACATCCGCGAAGGCTGTGTGGGCTGCCACTCGCAGATGATTCGCCCGTTCCGCGCCGAAACCGAGCGCTATGGCCACTATTCGGTGGCGGGCGAATACGTCTACGACCGCCCCTTCCTGTGGGGATCGAAGCGCACCGGCCCCGACCTGGCCCGCGTCGGCGGTCGCTACTCGGACGCCTGGCACGTGGCTCACATGATGAATCCGCGCGACGTGGTTCCGGAATCGATCATGCCCGCCTACCCCTGGCTGGATCGGCCGCTTGATGGCTCGTCCATCCAGGCCAAGATGCGCACGCTGAATATCGTCGGCCACGGCTACACCGAGCAGGAAATCAGCGAGGCTCCGGCAGCGCTGGAAGGCAAGACCGAGCTCGATGCGGTCATCGCCTACCTGCAAAGCCTGGGCACCCACGCCCCGAAGGGCTGAGGCGCACGGCATGGATAGCGGAACCCTCAGCGGCATCGTCACCGCCATCTTCATTCCAGTGTTCATCGGCATCGTCTGGTGGGCATATAGCAAGGGCAACAAACAGCGTTTTGAAGAAGACGCCATGATGCCTTTCGAAGAAAACGATACGCCCGCCCCACAAGGAGACAAGCAATGAGTGACTTCACAAGCGGCTTCTGGCCGATCTACATCAGCGTCATCACCCTGGTGAGCATCCTCGGCACCTGGATATTCCTCAAGGCGCAAACCACCCGCAAGCTCGCCCCCGGCGAAAAAGCTGAACTGATGGAACACACCTGGGACGGCGACCTGCAGGACTTCAACAATCCGCTGCCACGCTGGTGGCTCGGGCTGTTCTACGGCACGATGATTTTTTCGCTGGCCTATCTGGTGCTGTGGCCGGGGCTGGGCAATTTCGCCGGCGTGCTGGGCTGGACCTCGAGGGGGGAATACGAGGCCGAGGTGAAAGCCGCCGAAGCCAAATTCCAGCCGGTGTACGCCGGTTTCATGAAGCAGGACATCGCCACCGTCGCCGCCAATCCCGAGGCGCGTGCCATCGGCAAGAACCTGTTCCTGACCTACTGTTCGCAATGTCACGGATCGGATGCGAAGGGCGCCAAGGGTTTCCCCAACCTGACCGACAACGACTGGTTGTACGGCGGTGAACCCGACACCATCAAGACCACCATCACCGGTGGCCGTGCCGGGGTGATGCCGCCACTGGGCGCAGCGCTCGGCGTGGAGAAAACCAAGGATGTGGCGAACTATGTGCTGTCGCTGTCGGGACGCAAGCACGACGCTACGCGCGCCGCTGCCGGCAAGGCGATATTCGCGGAAAACTGCGCCGCCTGCCACACGCCAGCGGGCACCGGAATGCATGCCATGGGCGCGCCCAACCTCACCGACAATATCTGGCTGTATGGCGGCAGCGAGGCCACCATCATCGAGACCATTACCAAGGGTCGCAATGGCGCCATGCCCGCCATGACGCAAACCCTTGGCACCACGTCCAACAAGGACGCCAAGCTGCATTTGCTGGCGGCCTATGTGTACGGATTGTCGCAAAAGCAGTAAGTAGCACGAGGCGCTCGCCGGCTTGGTTCCGGCGGGCCGCTTGAACGTATTGCGCGGGCCCCGCAGGCAGTGCGTTCAAGCGGCTCAGACTTTCCACGGACACACACAGTGACAGAAGACAAGCAGCCCAGCCCTGCCGACGCCCCCATCGAGCAGCAGCTCTACGCGATCCGGCAAGTCATCCAGCCGCGCGCGGTGCATGGCGTATTCGCCAACTGGCGCATCGCGCTGGTGCTCATCACCCAACTGGTGTACTACGGCCTGCCCTGGCTGCAATGGGACAACCGCCAGGCGGTGCTGTTCGATCTGGCTGCGCGCAAGTTCTATATCTTCGGCCTGGTGTTCTGGCCACAGGATTTCATTTACCTCACCGGCCTGCTGATCCTGGCGGCGCTGTCGCTGTTCCTGTTTACCGCGGTGGCCGGGCGGCTGTGGTGCGGCTATGCCTGCCCGCAAACCGTGTACACCGAAATCTTCATGTGGGTGGAGAACTGGCTGGAAGGCGACCACCTCGCACGCAAAAAGCTCGACCAGTCGCCGTGGAACGCCAACAAGCTGAAAAAACGCGGTGCGAAGCATGTCGTCTGGTTTCTCCTGGCATTGTGGACAGGCTTCACCTTTGTCGGTTATTTCACCCCCATCAAGCAATTGGCGCTCGAGTTTGCCGGCGCCACGCTGGGGCCGTGGGAAACCTTCTGGATTTTCTTCTACGCCTTCGCCACCTGGGGCAACGCCGGCTTCATGCGCGAGCAGGTATGCAAGTACATGTGCCCCTATGCGCGCTTCCAGAGCGTGATGTTCGATTCCGACACGCTGACCGTCACCTATGACAACTCCATCGGCGAACCGCGCGGGCCGCGCAGCAAGAAGACCGATTACAAAGCCGCCGGCCTCGGCACCTGCGTCGACTGCAACGTCTGCGTGCAGGTCTGCCCCACCGGCATCGACATCCGCAACGGCCTGCAATACGAGTGCATCGGCTGTGCCGCCTGCATCGACGGCTGCGACCAGATCATGGACAAGATGGGCTACCCGCGCGGGTTGATCCGCTACACCACCGAAAACGTGGTGAAGGGCAAATACCCCGACAGCGGCATCCTCAAACACATCCTGCGCCCGCGCACGATCCTCTATACCGTGCTGCTCACCGCCATCGCCGGTGCGTTTCTGGTCAGCCTCGCCACCCGGGTGCCGTTGCGCGTCGATGTGGTGCGCGACCGCGCCGCGCTGTCAAAGGAAACCGACGAGGGCATGATCGAAAACGTCTTCCGCCTGCAACTCATCAACAAGGACGACCAGCCGCATCGCTACACGATTCAGGCGGAGGGCATCCATGGCCTGCAGGTCGTGACGGCCAACCGCGAAGTTTCAGCCGGTCCGCTGCAAACCATCGACATCCCGGTGAGCCTGGTCGCCGACCCGGTCGAACTGAAGGGCCGCTCGATCGAGGTGCGCTTCGTCATTCAGGCCACCGACAATCCGCATATCCAGACCGATGTCGCCACCAAATTCTTCAACCGGTAGTTTTTATGATGGACAGCTCCATGAGGAATAACGCCATGAACACGCTCAGTTCCCCCGCAAGCAAACCCTGGTATCGCGAACCCTGGCCGTGGTTTCTCATGAGCCTGCCTGCCATCGCAGTCGTTGCCGGACTGTCCACCGTGTGGATCGCCGTCAAAAGCGCCGACGGCCTGGTGGTCGGCGATTACTACAAAGCGGGGCTGGCGGTTAACCAGACACTGGCACGCGACAATGCCGCGCGCGCATTGGCACTCACCGCCACCTTCAAAAATGAAGACGGCGCACTGGCACTCACCCTGGCTGGGCACTTGCAAACCTACCCCGAGCAATTGCGCCTCAGCCTGGTTCACCCCACCCACTCCGGCATGGATCACACCCTGGTCTTGCATCACGCTGGCGGCGGCCACTATCGCGCCGCACTGCCCACCATGCCCGCAGGCAAATGGCATATGCTGCTAGCCGACACCGGGGCCACCTGGCGTCTGACCGGCGTGCTGCACACCCCGCTCGACCAGACCGTCACGCTATCAGCAACTGCACCTTAATCCACCACAGGGAGACTAAAATGGATGTCGTACTCAATCTGTTATTCAACAGCTGGATTGGCCTGTTGAGCCTGTTCACCATCCTCTTCATCATCGGCATGGGGTTCTTTATGATGAAACTGGTCAAGCGCAAAATGAACGATCCGGAAGAATGATTTTCACCTGCGAACCGACAAGGAGCACGCCATGATGCAGCGCCTGATCCACATCCTGTGGCCGTCCTTTCTTGTTGCCGGGGTGGCCGACATCATTTTCACCACCCTGTTCGACCCGCTGGAAATTGTCTATCGCGGCGATCCGCTGATCGAACAGCGCATCGCCGCCTACACCATCGGCTTTTTCGTATTCTGGCTGTTGGGCATCGCCTCCAGCGCCATGACCTGTTACTTCCAGCGCGGTGCCGACGAAATCAACCGCTGCCCGCTGCCGCCGCGCAAACGGCCGGAAGGTTGCCCCAAGCGGGGGGACGACGGCAGCTGTTGCTGAAATTTTCCGGTTTATCCGGGCTGCAACAAGTCGATCCTGAAGTCAGGCTCGTAGGGGGGCACGTTGCACTCGATGATGTCCGACGGTGCCGCATCAAGGCGCACGCCCACAATGTCCGTGCGCACCGGCAGCTTGGCCGCGCCACGATCCACCAGCACCACGGTTCGAATCTCGGCGGGCTCTTTGCCGGCCAGGTATTCCACCGCACGCAGCATGGAATGGCCGCGATACATCACGTCATCCACGACCAGCACGGTATGGCCTGCCAGGCTGATCGCCGCATGGCTGAGATTTTCAGTCAGCCGGGTTTCCGGATAGAGCAGCGTCAGGTCATCCGCGTAGCGCTTGATCTGCAAATCCAGCCGCACGCAGTCTGTCAGCCCGTAATCCCTCGCCAAACGCGCCTGTAGCCGGTCTGCCAACGGCGCACCCCGCCGCAGGATGCCCACAATCGCAACGCTGGTGCGCCCGGTCAGCAAGCCGGCGGCCTGCCGGGCCATGTCGGACACGATATCGTCCAGCTGCGTGGGCGAATACAGACAGGTACGCCGGCCCCGGGGTTTGCCCATACGTTGATTCAGGCCGTGCGGGAATACCGTGGCTGATCGCTGGCTGCCTGCTTCAGATAGCGGTCGAAGCACATGCCGATGTTGCGCAGGAACAGGCGGCCGCTGGGGGTGACGCTGACTTTCCCCGTTCCGATCTCGACCAGCCCGTCGTCAGCCAGCGGGCGCAGGTCGGCCAAAGCGTCGGCGAAGTAGTCGGTAAACGTGATGCCCCATTCGCTGCCAAACGCGGCGAAATCGAGTTCCAGATCGCACATCACGCGGGTGATCGCTTCACGCTGAATCTGGTCGTCGCGCGTGAGCTTGAGGCCCCGCTCGACGGCGAAACCGGTGGCGGCGACGCGTTCCTGATAGCGCTTGAGGTTCTTTTCGTTCTGCATGTAGACATCCGCCGTCTGGCTGATGCTGGACGTGCCGAAGGCGAGGATGTCGCTGTCCTTGTGCGTGGTGTAGCCCTGAAAATTGCGCCACAGCGTCTTGTTCTGCTGGGCGCGCACCAGTTCGTCTTCGGGGCGGGCGAAGTGGTCGAGGCCGATGTTGACGTAGCCCGCCGCGCCCAGCGCCTCGTTCACCGCCTGCTGCAAGCCCAAGCGTGCCGCCAGATCGGGCAGGTCGGCGTCGCGGATCAGAAGCTGGTGCTTTTTAAGCCACGGCACGTGGGCATAGGCAAACACCGCCAGCCGGTCGGGTGCCCACGCCACCACCCGTTCCAAGGTGCGGCTGAAGCTTTCGACCGTCTGTTTCGGCAAGCCGACGATCAAGTCCAGGTTGATGCTGGAAAAACCCAGCTCGCGCGACCAGTCGATCACCTGCCGGATCAGGGCCTCGGACTGGACACGGTTGACCGCCTGCTGCACGGCCGGATCCATGTCCTGCACGCCGAACGACACACGGTTGAAACCGGATTCGCGCAACGCCACCAGATGCTCGCGCGTCAGTTCGCGCGGATCGGCTTCGCAGCTGATTTCGGCATCAGGAGCCACGGTGAAATACTGCCGCATCATCGCCATCAGGCGGCGGATGTCGTCGGGATTCAGATAGGTCGGAGTGCCGCCGCCCCAGTGCAACTGGTGCGCCACGCGCTTCGGGTCGACCAGTTGTGCGGTGCGCGCCATTTCGCGGTCGAGCGTCGCCAGATAGGGCTGGGTCTTGCTGTAGTCGCGCGTCGCCACCATGTTGCAGCCGCAGTAGTGGCAAAGCGAATCGCAGAACGGAATGTGGGCATACAGCGACAGGCCACGGTCCGATGCGGGCGCGGCCAGCGTCTCGACCCAGTCCGCTTCGCCAAAGCCGGTGTGGAAATACGGTGCGGTGGGATATGAGGTGTAGCGCGGACCCGGGACGCTGTATTTCTGAAGCAAGGCAATGGAGGTCTGCATGTCACCACCTCGTAAAACAGATCTTAACGTCTTATTTTATAGGCGGTCTTGCACCAGGGTCAAGCCCGGCTTCAGGGTACGCTCAGCCGCAGCCCGGCAAATTCGTCGTTGAACAGTCCCACCTCGTCGCCCGAGACAAACTGCCAGCCTTCCAGGTGGCCGAAATCGGTGCTGGATTTCGGCTTGAGTTCAAGTTTGAATCGTTTGGCGGTCGACAAGGTGGGGTTGCGCACGGCAAGCACCACCGTCAGATCACGGTTGCTGCTGTTTTCGATCACCGCGACCAGTCCTTTACCCAGCAGCGACGAGCGGAAGGTGACGTTCAGCGGCAACGCAGGCTTGGCGGAGATCGCCGCCTGGTAATCGCTTTCCTTGTAGGCCAGTTGCGCCTTGAGTTGCTCGATTTCACGCAGGCTGTCGGTCAACTGGTTACGCGTCTCAACCAGATAGCGCCCGGTTTGCTGGTGCGCTTCGATTTCCTTCGACAACCGTCGCTTGCCCTCGTCCAGATCGACCTTGAGCATGAAGGCATACAGCACCAGTCCGCACACCAGCACAAACAACACGACATTGAGGCCGATCGAGACGATCAAGCCGCGTCGCCTGACTGGATTGACCGGTGTGGGCGGATTGACCGATGGTGGGGGCTGATCGTCTGCCGAGACCACCCTGCCGCTTTCCGTGTTCATCCGGTGTTGCGCATCCCCGCGGCGATGGCGTTGATCGTACGCTTCAGTGGCGTCAGCCAGGTGTCCTGCTCGGCTTCCCACACGCTGCCGCTACGATACCGTTTCAACATGCGAACCTGGATGTGGTTGATCGGGTCCATGTAGGGTCGACGTCGCGAAAGAGACAACGCCAGGGGCTGATTGTCTTCCAGCAGGGTCCCGATCTGCGCGACCTGCTTGACTCCCGCCAGCGTGAGGGCGAATTCGTCCGCGATCGCGCGGTAGATCGTCATGGTATTGGGGTGCTCGCACAGGCGCGCGTATTCCTCGGCAATTTCCATGTCGGCCTTGGTCAGCGACATCTGCACGTTGGACAGGAGACCGCGGAAAAACGGCCACTCACGGTGCATCGTCTGCAGATGCGCCAGTCCATCCGGCTGCTTGTCGATGAAGTCTTTCAGCGCGCTGCCGATGCCGTACCAGGCGGGCAGCGTGTGGCGCGACTGCGCCCAGCCGAACACCCACGGAATCGCACGGATCGAATTCAGCGAGCGGTCGGCCTTCTTGCGGTGCGACGGTCGGCTGCCGATGTTGAGCAGGCCGATTTCGGTGACCGGGGTGCTCTCGTAGAAGTAGTCGATGAAACCCGGCATGCCGATCAGCGCACGGTAGGCCGTCTCGCCTGCCGCCGCAATGTCGCGCATCCAGTCGAGATAGCCCTGCGGGTAGCGCACCTCGCTGTGCGCCAGCGCGGTGGCGCTGGCCTTGAGCAGGCCGGTGACCCCCATGCTGATTTCGTAGTTGGCGGTCTCGGGGTTGCTGTACTTGTAATACAGCATCTCGCCCTGCTCGGTGAACTTGATTTCGCCGTTCACGGTACCGGGCGGCTGCGACAGGATGGCGTCGTGGGTCGGGCCGCCACCGCGTCCCACCGTGCCGCCGCGGCCATGGAACAGACGGCATTCGACGCCGTAGTGCTGGGTCAGGGCGATGATGGAAAGCTGCGCCTGATAGAGATTCCAGTTCGACGCCAGAATGCCGCCGTCCTTGCACGAATCCGAATAGCCGAGCATG
This sequence comes from Thiobacillus sp., assembly GCA_049588075.1. GTDB lineage: Bacteria > Pseudomonadota > Gammaproteobacteria > Burkholderiales > Thiobacillaceae > Thiobacillus. The sequence goes on along the minus strand of JBAVFD010000048.1, from coordinate 2,765 downwards.
ACTTCCTGGCGGTTGCCGTTGGCCGCCACCAGCGCACGGTAGACCTTGTTCGACAACAACTGGTCGAGGATAGCCTGGCTGCGCTGCAGGTCATCCACCGTTTCGAACAGCGGCGCGACCAGAATGCGGCAAAACCAGTCGCCCCCGCTGTGGCCGCACAGGCCGACCAGGCGCGCCAGCAGCATGACTTCCATCACGTGCGACGCGCTGTGCGTCATCGAAATCACGTAGGCGCCGAACACTTCGTCGCCCACTTCGGCCTGGAGTTTGGCCATGCGGCGAAACACCGCGAGGGCTTCACGCGCTTCGTCGTCCAGCGCGGCATCGTCCACCGTGATCGGGTCGATCACCCCCACCCAGGCAGCCAGACGCTGCAAGCGTTCGGCTTCGTCCGCGCCCGCATAATCGAAATCGGGGTCGATCTGCTGCAACACGGCGACGACGGTGCGCGTATGCACCGTCGATTCCTGGCGGATGTCGAGCTGCAACAAATGAAAGCCGAAACTTTCCGCCAGCCGGATCAGCGCCTGCAAATCCTGCTGGGCGACGACACGGTCGCCGTGGCTGATCAGCGAGTCGCGCAGCAGATAGAGGTCAACGAGGAACGCACCGGCGTTTTCGTACGCCAGGTGCGAGGTAAAGCTTGGCACATCGGCCAGGCATTGATGCACATAGGACAGGTTGGCATCCAGTCGCGCCATCATGATCGCCGCCATGCGGCGATAGGGCTCACGGCTGTAGATCTGCACCGCCGTGCCGCGAAACACCTGTTCGCCGAACTCGGCTTCGTACTGTGCCAGTTGCTCCATGAACGGCGCGGACGGGGTACACCAGTCACTGCTGTGGGTGAGCGTCTGCCGCAGATCCCGCACCCGGGCACGGTATTCCAGGAGCGCTTCCTGCATCTGCGTATGCACCGTCCATTCGGTGACATCCGCCGTCACGAAGGGATTGCCGTCGCGGTCGCCGCCGATCCACGAGCCAAAGCGGATGAAGCTCGGCACATTGATCGGCGCGACGCCGTCGGCGTTCACGCCGTAATGCTTGCGCAGCGCCTTCTCGAAAAAGTAATACGCCTTCGGTACCGCCTCGAACAGGCTCTCGCGCACGTAATACAGACCATTGCGCACTTCGTCGCGCACTTCGAGCTTGGCGCTGCGCAGTTCGTCGGTGCGCCACATCACCTGGATTTCCGCAGTCAGCTGCGCCTCCAGCTCGCGCTGGTCGTTCACCCCCAGAGTCGGGCTGTAGAGCTGGTCGCAAATCAGGAATATCCGGCGTATCCCCTCCATGACCGCGCGGCGGCGCGCTTCGGTCGGGTGCGCGGTGAACACCGGCGCATAGTGCAGGCGGTTGACCATTTCCTGCAGGGCATCCGCCGGCAGGCCTTGCGTCCTGAGATCGGCCAGGGTGCGGTCGAACGAGCCTTCCCACAACGGCATGCCGTGCGACAGCATGCGGCGACGGTTGCGGTGGGCAAAGCTCTCTTCCGCCACGTTGACCAGCTTGAAATAGCTGGAAAAGGCGCGCACCACCAGTTCGACCTTGTCGGCCGGCATGGCGTCGATCATCGCCATCAGTTCGGTGCGGCGCTGCTGGTCTTCCTGCTGTTGCAGTTCGGCAAAACCGCGCCGCAGGGTTTCCACTGCCGCCAACACGTCTTCGCCGGCAAACTGCAACAACACCTGGCCGAGCAGGGTGCCAAGCAGCTTGACCTGCGCGCGCAGGTGGTCATCCGTCAGGAGGTTTTCGGGTGCATTCATGTGCGATCGATTGAGTTGAGGGGGACGCGATCAGGTGACAGGCCAACGCGAGTCATTTTCGCATAGTCGGCGCGCATCACCCAACCGCGCGTCGCGCGTTGCGGAACATCCGCAGCCACGGGCCGGCACCGCTCAGGCTGTCCGGTTTCCACGACAACTGCACGGCGCGGAACACGCGCTCCGGATGCGGCATCAGGATGCTGAAGCGGCCATCCGCTGTGGTAAAACCGGTGAGCCCGCCCGCCGAACCATTGGGATTGTGCGGATACGTTTCGGTCGGCGCGCCGCGATGATCGACGTAGCGCAGGGTGGACAGCGCCTGCGCACCATGCGCCGGGTCGCGGAACACCACGCGGCCTTCGCCGTGCGACACCACAATCGGCATCACTGAGCCGGCCATGTCGGCAAAGAACATCGACGGCGAGGCCAGCACTTCGACCTGGGCGAAACGCGCCTCGAACTGCTCCGACACGTTGCGCTCGAAACGCGGCCAGGCGTCGGCGCCGGGGATCAGCTCATGCAGCTGGCTCATCATCTGGCAGCCGTTGCACACGCCCAACGCGAAGGTGTCGGCACGCTCGAAGAACGCAGCGAACTGGTCGCGCGCACGCGGGTTGAACAGAATGGATTTGGCCCAGCCGCCGCCCGCGCCCAGCACGTCGCCATAGCTGAAGCCGCCGCACGCGGCCAGCCCGGTGAAATCGCCGAGGCTGACCCGGCCGGACAGAATATCGCTCATGTGCACATCGACCGCCGCGAACCCGGCGGCGTCGAACGCAGCCGCCATTTCGACCTGGCCGTTGACGCCCTGCTCGCGCAGCACCGCCACCCGTGGACGCTTGCCGCTGGCGATGAAGGGTGCGGCGATGTCGGCCTGCGCATCAAAGCTCAAGGCAATCCGCAGCCCGGGATCGGCGGCATCGGCATGCGACGCGAACTCCTGCCCGGCGCATGCCGGGTTGTCACGCAGCTTCGCCATTTCGTAACTGGTGCGCGCCCAGG
>JBAVFD010000047.1:0-1545 GCA_049588075.1 Thiobacillus sp. | reverse complement strand
GGCGGGGGGGTTGGGGGCGGGGGCGGGGGCGGCGGCGGCGGGATGAACCAGGTTTGCTTGGGGAACAGGTTGGCGCGGGCAGCAGCCATGCGCGGCGCAATTTCGTGTTGGGCCTTGTGTAGGGCGGGAGTGGGCCGCGCAGGTGATCGCGCGGCGGGCCGCGCACGGCTGTCGGCCACCTCGACCAGTCCGGCAGTGTCGTCTTTCGGGCTTTCATTCAGCACCAGCCAGCCCGACCAGGCAAGCGCGCCGGCCAGCACGGTGAAAAGCAGGATGCGGCGCCGCGCGTCGTTCATGGTGCGGTCTCCACAAACAGGCTGAAGCGCAGTTCGGCTTGCAAGTCCACGTCTTCGATGCGTTCGCGTTTGAGCTTGACCTCATCCAGCACCAGATTGGGCATGCGTTCCAGTGCGGCGGCGACAAACGCGTGCAGCGCGGGATAGTCAGCCTTGACCGGCAGCACCAGCTGCCAGCGCGCGAGCTGCGGGCTATTGACCGCGGCGATGCTGAACTGGCCGCGCGCGAGTTCGAAACCGTGTGCGTGGGCAAGTTGCTCCAGCTCGCCCAGCGCGGCAGCGGTCGAACTGTCGGGCGGCAGCGTGGCGAGTGGGTCGGGCCTGGCCGGGGCGGGCACGGCGGTGCGGGTTTGCGTGGCGGTGCGCAGGTGTTCAAGCTGCCGCTGCTGTTGCAGGATTTTTTGCTGGAGCGGCCGCGCCTGGGTGAAAAACAGCCCCAGCGCCAGCGCCAGCAGCGCGGACCCCAACAGGCCCACTGTTCCCAATCGGCGGCCCCATTGCCGGATGCGCCAGAGCAGCCTGTTCATCCGCGCCACTCCAGGGTGATGTGGAAGCGCACCGGCTTCTGGTCGGCGTCGGCCTGGATTTCGTACTGGGTCAGCGCGGCGTGCAGGATGCCGGACTGTTGTTGCAGCGCCTCGACGAAAGCCACGGCATCGGCCAGCTGGCGCGCTTCGGCCACCAGCGTGATCTGCCGTTTGGCATGGGTTGCGTCGAGCGACAGCAGCGCAATTTTGCTGCTGCGGGTGGCAGCGAGCGCGTCGAATGCAGGCTGCCAGCCGGCGTTCAACTGCGCGGCGATGCGGTCGCGTGCAGTCTGGGCAGCGGTGTCGGCACGCGTGGCGGGACGCGCCGGCGCGGGGCGCTGTTGCAGTTGGCGAATGGCATGCGCCAGTTTGACTTCACTGGTGCGTGCGGCGAGCCATTGCCCGGTTGCCCAGGCGAGCGCCAGCGCGCCAACCAGCAACAGCACGACGCCGAGGCGGTCGAGCCGGTAGCCGCCGAGACGACGGCCACCCGAGGCAAAATTCAGGTCGAGACGCGCCATATTAAATCTCCACCATGGCTAGATCTCCACCAGCGCGGTTGCGCCGCGCGCCTGGGCGTCGTGCGGCAGGGTTTGCCAGCGCCAGCCGTCCGCCGCCACCGGGTCAACCCCGACTGCGCCCACTGCACCGAGACCGAACGGTTGCAGCCAGGCCAGGCTGACAATCGGCGCAGCAGCGCACTCGGCTTCGCGTGCCAGCCA
>JBAVFD010000046.1:0-33195 GCA_049588075.1 Thiobacillus sp. | reverse complement strand
CTACCCTTCCGCGTCCGCGCCGGCCGTCATGCCCTGCGCGAGGCCGGCGTCACGCCGGCGACGCTGTTCGGCCTCACCCCGCTGTCCGACCGCCTGCCGCTGCCCTGCCACGTGGTCAGCCCGCACAACATCATCCATTCGGATTTCAACGTCGCGCTGTCCGGCCATGCAACGCGGCACGGCTACGCAACCCTCGACGAGATGTTCGCCCGCATCGCCGGACTGTTGCGCAGCGACGCCCCGCGCAGCTACGTCCATGCCTACTGGCCGCAGCTCGACAGCCTGGCGCACGAATACGGCATCCACAGTCCCCAGGTGGCAGCGGCCTTTGCCGCGCTCGACGCGGGTTTCGCCCAGCTGCTGGACGTGGCGAGCGACAGCGGCAGCAGCGTCATCGTCACCGCCGACCATGGCTTCATCGACACCTCGGCGGAGCAGACCATCGACCTCGACGACCATCCCGCCCTGCGCGAGACCCTGCTGCTGCCCCTGTGCGGCGAACCGCGCATGGCCTACGCCTACGTGCGCGCGGGCCGGGAAACGCCATTCGAGAATTACATGCGCGAGCAGCTGGCCGACCGGATCCATCTGTTCAAAAGCGCGGACGTCCTGCAGCAGGGCTGGCTGGGCCCGGGCGAACCCCACCCTGCCCTGCGCGACCGGATCGGCGACTACGTCCTCGTCCCGCGCGGCCGCGCCATCGTGCGCGACTGGCTCAAGGGCGAGACGCGCCACACCCACATCGGCGTGCACGGCGGTCTGAGCGCGGCGGAGATGATCGTGCCGCTCGTCGTCGCGCCGCTCCCATGATCCGAACATGAATTTCACCGGATGCACGGCAACCCTCCGGCATACGGGCTGGGCTCCCTGCTCCGTTTGTATTTGATGACAGCCTGACTATAGTTGACTGGCTTGCCGGTTTTTTTGGAAACCTTGTGCCCTACCCAGTTCGATCAGCCCTTTTTCCGTCAACCCCAAACCCAGAACGACATGTACGGCCCTTACAACCATGAATGGATGTTCGATGGGGGGTTCGGCATGCTGTTCGTCGGCCTGTGGATGATCCTGGTCTGGGGCATTCCCTTACTGCTGGCCGTCGCCTTGCTGAAGTATCTGTTCGCCAAATCCCGGGGCAAAGCTGATTTCAACGGCGCACCGGAACAAAAAGCGCCTCTCGACATTCTCAAGGAAGCCTATGCGCGCGGCGAAATCGGCCGCGACGAGTATCTCCAGAAACGGGATGACCTGCTGGAAAAATAGGCGGAAGTCCGGTGTCGTTTCAACCGCGCTCAACCCCTCTTGCGAAAGGAAATTGCCATGAACCACACACGACATTTCAGCCGGCTTGCTGCCTGCAGCCTCGCGCTCGCTTTGGCCGGAACGGCTCCACCCCTGCTGGCTGCCGATCCGCCTCCTCCCCCCTGCCAGGGCGACCCCGGCATGATGGGTGGGTACGGAATGGGGCCCGGCATGATGGGTGGCTATGGGATGGGCCACGGCATGATGGGCGGCTACGGAATGGGCCACGGGATGATGGGGCCCTATTGGGGAAGCGGGCTCGACCTGAGCGCGGAGCAGCAGACCAAAGTCAACAAGATTCAGGATGAAACCCGCCAATCACACTGGGCCCTGATGGGCGAGATGATGAATCAGCAGGCCAGGCTGCGCGACCTGTATGAGGCGCCGAAGCGGGACGACGCGGCCATCGACGCGGCCTACAAGGATATCGGCAAGCTCCAGCAGCGAATGTACGATTCCTCGGTGGAGGCGCATAAACGCATGGAGGCTGTCCTGACCAGGGAGCAGCAGGAGAAACTGCGCACCTACTGGCGGAAGGGACCGGCGCCCACCAGTAAGTAAGTGAGCGAGCCACCCATCAAGCCCCGGGCAATCGGGGGCGCTGCTTTCATTTGTCCGGGGTTGGGCTTGATGATGTAAAGGACACCCGCCATGAAAGAAATCCTGCCCGGCGTGTTTCACTGGAAGACCTTCCACGAAGGCATCCAGGCCTACGTCCACTCCTACTACACCAACGCCACCGACCCGCCGCTGCTGATCGACCCGCGCGTGCCGGCGCAGGGAATCGAGTGGTTCGCGGCGCACGGCGCGCCGCAGCACATCTACCTCACCAACCGCCACCACTATCGCCATAGCGACCGCTTCGCCGCCCGCTATGGCGCGCAGGTCTGGTGCCACAAGGACGGACTGCACGAATTCACCCATGGCGAACAGGTCAGGGGATTCAGCCACGGCAAGCAGCTACCCGGCGGCGTCCTGGCGCTGAAAGTCGCGGCGCTGTGCCCCGAGGAAACCGCGCTCTATCTGCCGCTGCACAGCGGCATCCTGAGCCTCGGCGACGCCATCGTGCGCGAACGGGGCAGGCTCGGCTTCGTGCCGGACGCCTACATGGGCGACGACCCGGCAGGGGTCAAGCACGGCCTGCGCAAGGCATTTCTCAAGCTCCTGCGCGAACGCGAATTCGACCATCTGCTGTTCGCCCACGGCGCCCCCTGGATCGGTGGCGCCAAGGCGGGCCTCGAAAAGTTTCTGGCGGACCTGGAATGTCCGGGATGCTAGCCAGCTAGCCAGGCCAGATCAGCGGCCCGCCAGCCCCCGCAGCGCCATCCCCAGCAGCGCCCACACCATGCACGGCATCCACACCCAGCGCATCTCCGAGCGCAGCACCTCGAAACCGCGCCGCGAGAACAGCGCGGACGGACGCAGCGGCGACACTTCGATCACCCGCCACGGCAGAAAGCCGCGCTGGTTTGAAAACGGGCTGAAGAAAGCGATGCCGAGGCCGCCGTTGGTCATCGCGTCGATCAGCCCGTGCGACGCGGCGCTGACCAGCAGCACCCCGAACGCGGTCAACGGATCGGAGAAGCCCAGCGCCGGCGCAAGCAACGTCCCCGCGCCCGCCAGCGCCACGGCAAACGGCAGCGAATGGGTGAAGCCACGGTGGCCGAACGGATGCTCGTAGGGAATCCCCAGCCACAGCCCCAGCGCGTCGATATCGGGCAGCACCGCGCAGACCAGCGCCAGCGCCATCAGCCCCGGCGGCACGATGTCGCCGCCCAGCGCCAGAGTCAGCGCCAGGGGCACGGCCAGATGGGAAAAGGGCGTCGCCAAGCGCGTCACCTGTCAGCGGGTGTCGGCCGGGCTGATTCAGCTGGATGACTGTTCACGCCTGAAGAAATCGCACCTGGCCATTCTTCTTATGGCACCACCCGGGCAGACTCGCCGCTGCCCTCCACGTGCACACGCATGCCTTCCCGCAGGCGGTCATCCCGCGGCTGCGTAATCGTGACGCTGCCCCCGGTTTTCATGTTGACGGTGATCCGCTGTGCGTCCTGTTTGGACATTTTGCTCTCGGCATAGGTACCAGCCACCCCGCCCAACACCGCACCCGCCACCGTGGCCGTGGTGCTGTCGCCCACGCCTGCGCCAAGCAGGCCGCCCGCCACCGCGCCCACGGCCGTCCCCACCCCCAGCTTGTATTTGTCGTCCACCTGGATGTTTTCCAGCTTGGCAAGGGTTCCTTCACGTTCCGACTGGCTCGCCATCGCGCCATCCGTCTCGCCATATGTCGTCCCGCCCAGGCTGCCCATGTCCGCACACCCTCCAGCCAAGGCCGCCACCAACAGAAAAGGCACTGCAATACGCTGATTCATGATTCAACTCCCATTGGTTTTGGAATGCTTCATTGTAGAAAACTGCAGAACACAGCGCGCCTGTCCATCCCGGTCAGAACGACCCCATGACGTTAAAGTCCATTCGTCCAACACCCTTAGGGAAACGCTGATTAGCCAGCCAGCCGCTGAATCAGCCACGCCACCCCGCCTAAAACGGTCAGGCAGATCAGGCAGGCGAGGAGGAACTTCACGAATTTAGGCATCTGCTCTTGTCGGGCTCCAGTTCGCTATTTTTTTGCACTGCCGGCCGGAAAACCCACCGATTGCGCGAGGATGATGCGCTGATGCTTGCCCAGCCCCAGGGCGGCGCCCAGCGCCTCGCGGTCGACCAGGCCGCGCACCACCACCGCCAAACCGGCCGACGCGCAATACAGATACACATTCTGGGCCATGAAGCCGGCGTCGGCTGCGCTGTAGAACGCCTTGTCCTCCGCGCCGGCCCCGCTCATCCGGTCGAGGTCGGCCACGTACACCAGGTTCACCGGCGCGGTGGCCACGAAGTCCTGCACGCCGGTCAGATGGCGGAGGTCGCCGGCCGCCACGTGAATCAGCGTATGGGTGGACGAATCGTAGCGATAGGCGCCGTCTGCGGTCGTCACGTACACATCGATCTCGCGCCAGTCGTGCGCGGAAGGCGCGGTGCGCGCCCCCGTGTCCAGGCGGTTCACCCCGCTCGCCGCCCACAGCAGATTCGACAGCACCTTCGGCGGCAGCGGCTGGCGGCCGAACTCCCGCGCCGAATGCCGCGTCTTCAGTGCCTGCATCAAGGGCATGCCGCCTGCCGTCTCGGGCGGAGGCAGCTGGATCGCCCCGGTTTCCTGCGCCAGCGCTGTTCCCATCATGCTCATGATCATTACTCCCACGACTCGCCACCCCTTCATGGCCGGTTTCTCCCTGGCAGAAATATCACAACTTATTTCAATCTAGACCCGTCGCCATCAGGAGCAAGCCCCCGTTCCGGGGCGGCTGAACCAAACGAAGACACCTGGCGCAAAACCTTCTATTTTTAAATCAGACAGGCATACAAGGAGAATGACGATGGCTGTAGTCAATATTGGTCACTATTACGCCGAATGGATGCCCTCCGGCTCACCCGACAAACCCGGCCGCGGGCGCATCATCCTGCGCAGCGCAACCCGCCTCACCGAGCTGTTCCGCCTGACCAACCTGGGTTCGGAGGACTACCGCAATCTGCTCCACATGCTGCAGACCGAAAAGCCCGTGTTCTGGGATAGCGAAGCAGGCTGGCTGCGCACCGCGCATCCGCAGATGCATGACGCCGAACCGGTGGGGGGACAGTAAGGAGGGCAAGCAGGCATGTTCATGGATTCATCCTGTGCTGCAAGCAAGCGCGCTCAGTCGCGCGAGGAGGAAATCGCGAACAGCCTCAGTCACGGATTCGGGCTGGTCACGGCAATGGTGGCCACCCTCTTCCTGATCCGACATGCGGTGCGGCAGGGCGAAGCGGGATTTATTGTCGGGGCGAGCATCTTTGCCGCGACCATGGTGCTGCTGTACCTGGCCTCCACCCTGTATCACGCGCTACCGGTCGGCCGCGCCAAGCGGGTGTTTCGGGTGATCGAGCACTCCGCGATTTTCCTTCTCATCGCCGGCACCTACACCCCGTTCACCCTAGGGGTGCTGCGCGGCGCGTGGGGCTGGACGCTGCTCGCGCTGGTATGGGGCCTTGCCGTGGCCGGGATCCTGCTCAAGGCATTGAACCGCATGGCCCACCCCATCCTTTCCACTGGCCTGTATCTGCTGATGGGCTGGCTCATCGTGATTGCAGCCCAACCCCTGTCCGCCCGCGTGCCCCTATCCGGGTTGCTATGGCTGATCGCCGGCGGCCTGGCTTACACCCTGGGGGTGATTTTCTTTGCGCTCGATTCGCGCCTGCGCTACGGCCATTTCATCTGGCACCTGTTTGTCATGGCGGGCACCGCCTGCCACTACTTTGCCGTGCTCTGGTATGCGGCCTGAGAAGGCTGCCGGGGCACGAGAACCAGATTGAAGTGAATATTCTTCACACAGACTCATGCTGACAGGCTGGATACAACAGGCTGTCAGCGCCACCCTAAGCCCCGTAGCGCCACCCGCCCGCCTGCGCCGCCATCACAATCCGCGCACACGCCTCGGCATCCGAATCCGCCTGGTGGTGCCGCAGATCGATGCCCAGATGGGTGCACACATCGGGCAGCCGGGTCGGGCGGATATCCCACTGCGCCCGCGCCAGCCGCACCGTGCACACAAAAGGCAGCGTCGGCGCCGCCAGCCCATACGTCTCGCAGCAGGCGCCCAGCACCCCCTTGTCGAAAGGTGCGTTATGCGCCGCAAAAAACGCCACCCCAGCCAGCTCGCGCGCCCACCCCGCCCACACTGCATCGAAGGTCTGCGCGCCCTTCACGTCATCCCACGACAAGCCGTGAATATGCGTAAACAAAAACTGGCGCGACGGCGGGCGAATCAGCGCATACAAACGATCGACAATGCGACCGCGCTCGACAATCACCACCCCCACCGCGCACGCGCTGTCGCGTGCGTTGTTGGCAGTCTCGAAATCAATGGCGGCGAAGCGGGTCATGGATGGGTCGTTCATTCCTGAATAAATGTAATGCGGCCGCCTCGTTACCCTATGATTCAGGCAACAAAAAACCCGGCAAGCCGGGTTTTTTTGTTTCAACCAACCGCGGGTTTACGCAGCCTGGATATTTGAAGCCTGTTTGCCCTTGGGGCCAGCGGTGACTTCGAAGCTGACGCGCTGGTTTTCCTGCAGCGACTTGAAGCCGCCTGCCTGAATCGCCGAGAAGTGCGCGAAGAGATCATCGCCACCACCGTCCGGAGTAATAAAACCAAAGCCTTTGGCGTCATTGAACCACTTAACAGTACCTGTTTCCATTGTGTATTTCCTTTAATAAACCTATTTGGGCAACATGCCCCATCCATCGAATATCAAGGAAAAGTGGACAACCAGAGTTACCGCCAGTGAATCTTGAAACTTGAAGCTTGAATCCTACAGATGCAACTCAGAGGCCTGGCTGACGAATAAGTTCAACTTTATTTTGAGGTGGCGCAAATCGCCCGCCTGAACCACGCGCCGGGAATTGGCAGAAAACAATTCGTGCCAGGCCCGTTCAACGCCCCCCGTTGCAGACCACGCTTACAGGGGAGTGCCGCTGCGGATCACCCCCACCGCGATGCCTTCGATCACCAACTCCTGGCGCGTGAGGTCGACGACGATGGGCTCGAAGTCGGGGTTTTCCGGCAGCAGCCGCACGGTGTGGCCGCGCTTCTGGAAGCGCTTGACCGTGACCTCGTCGCCGATCCGCGCCACCACCACCTGCCCGGCCTTGGCCTCGGCGCTGCGATGCACCGCGAGCAGGTCGCCGTCCAGGATGCCGGCGTCCTTCATGCTCATGCCGCGCACCTTGAGCAGGTAGTCCGCGCGCGGCGAGAACAGGGCGGCATCGAACTGATAGTGCCGCTCGATGTTCTCCTGCGCCAGGATCGGACTGCCGGCCGCCACCTGGCCCACCAGCGGCACCCCGCCGCCGCCCTTGAGCCGGATGCCGCGCGACGCCCCCGGCACCAGGTCCAGCACGCCCTTCTTCGCCAGCACCTTGAGATGCTGCTCGGCCGCGTTGGGCGAACTGAAGCCGAACTGCTGCGCAATCTCCGCGCGCGTCGGCGGCAGGCCGGTGGTCTCGATCCACTCGCGGATGAGGTTCAGGATTTCTTCCTGGCGGCGGGTCAGGTCTCGCATGGGGCTTCCTCCAAATACTGTATACATATACAGTGTATGCGTATACAGTATAAATACCGAATCCGGAAAACGCCACTGCGCGATGTAAATGAGCCGTTCATCCTGAGCCTGTCGAAGGATGAACCCGTCGAAGGATGAACGTTCCAAAGCCAGGCAACCACACACGCAACCACGAGAACCCACATGATGAAACTCGGAAAGATCAGCCCCCTCGCCTTCAGCCGCATGAAGCAGCGCGGGATTTCCATCGACGCCCTCAACCATCTGCTCGCCCACGGCCAGGTCGAAAAGCAGTTCGACGGCGCGCAGGTGGTGTACCTGGACAGCCCCACCCCCGGCCCGAGCTGGGGCAGCAGCCCGAAGCCCCGGCTGTATGCGGTGGTGGATGCCGCAGGCGACGTGCTGACGGTGGAGAAGCGGGTGCGGTTGAGGGGATAAGCGGTGGGCGTCAGCCGTTTACCGCATTCAGGCAGGCCGCGTGCCCTTGCAGGCCGGATATTGAGAACAGCCCCAGAACGCATTGCCCGAATTCGCGCCACGCTTGGCGGTGCGCTTGACCATCGCGCTTTGGCAAACTGGACAGGCCGGTGCACCTTCAGACTTGACCATCGGAACGGCTGAAGCAGCGTTGCTGGGCGCACTTACCCCGCGAATCAGCGCATGCAGCGCCTTGCCATCCAGCAGCTCGATGTTGCGACCCACGGCAAATGCCCGGGCATCATCCGTGAACACGCCGGACGTCACCAAAAACCCACCGGTAGCGCCCTCCGCTGCCATCACCCCATAGAGTTCGCGCACCGTAGTCACGCTCACCTTGTAAGCCTTCCACTGCTTGCACTGCACCAGGAAGGTCTCGCCATCCTTCTTCAATGCCAGATCGATTCCGCCATCCGCGCCGCCTCCCCCTCTCTCGGACACCGAATAGCCCTTGCGCCGGAAAGCTTCGCCCACCAAGGCCTCGAACTGCTGCCAGCTCATATCGTTGAGCGCACCCCGGTCCGGGCTGCCCGCCACCTTCGCATGCAATGCCTGGCGCTTGGCGCGGCCATAGGCAGACATGGCAGCGCCCACCAGGAAAGCGAAAGGCAACAGATACTGGCCAACTGAGGCCAACGTGTTGAAAAGAGTCTGGGTGACGAGTTCACCCATCTTTCCGGGCTGGGCGACTGCCGCCACTTCGGCACTGGCAACGCTGTGCAGCCAGACATACGAAGCAATCGCGAGCACCACGCCCACCCACCAAGGCAACTTGCTGGTTATCTCGATCAAATCTTCAAAAAGATTCTGTCTGCGGCGCGCCATTTTGTAATTCCCTCGTAACAGACTGCAGCTAACGCTTCATCGTGGCTTTGATGTCGTTATTGGCCGGCCCCTGCATAAGCACGGTCACCATGCTATTCATAGATTGCAAAGAGAGTTGAGCCGAATTGCTCGCTTGGGTCAAAGCAAGTCTTCCCGTATATCGTTGATTGAGCCCCGTGTATCGGCATTCGGACAATGTCACGTCTAGCGTCAACATGTTCGGCGCCACGTAAGGCGCTGCAACACCAAGCATCTTGCAACCATTCGCGGGGCTGATGCCTTGTACCCTGCCCTGCTTTTCCACCTCGATCACCAAAGGCACAACAGCATGTGCCTCACGCACCGGCTGCCCTTTGACGGCCACCTGATACTGGGCCTGCCCGCGCCAGATTCCATAGGGCGTTGTGTAATCGAGTTCGATGGATTGTGTGGGCTTGCCAGCTTGGTCTGATGCCTTGCTGCTCGTCGAAGCAGTTGATCCCACCACGCCGGGAAGCGTTGGCGCGACACATGGCTTGTCCGTGTAGATGGTTTTGCCTTTCACAACACAGCGATAAAACGGCTCATCCGCATAGGCCTGCGTGTGCGAGAAAAACCCGATAACCACAAACGAAAACAGGACGCGCGCAAATGGGGGCACGTGCAAACGCAGCGGTTTGTCTTTAATTCGAGATTTAGTTGGTTTGCTCACTTTGAAACACTCACGCTCTTTTTTCCATTCTGAAAAGTGATGGTCGTTCCAACTGCCCAGCGGGCACTATTCATACGCCCTTGTAATCTTCAAGTAGCACCCAGTCACCCCGCAGGTCCTGTATGTACCAAAATGACCACCCATTCACGGCGCGTGGTTTATCCAAAACCGCTCTAGCCGCACCTGATGGAGATGTGTATTTCACACCGCCCAAGGTAATGATTCCCTTTGGATTGAGAAATGCCTTGTACTCCTTCCCCTTGTACGTTCGATAAATCGGTACGCGTTTATCGACCAGCCCCACCAAAGTATTCGGGTGCTTGTTTCCATTAGTCTGCGGTGCTTTTCGGGTAGCGGCTTTTGAAGCAAACAACTTAGCCAGTTCGGTTTTCTGCTGCTGTTGTATCTTGGTTTTGAGCTGTTTCAGAAGCGCCCCAGATGATTTACCGTGCGGGACAACGCGATTCCCTTTTGGGTTAGCAATTCGCACAAGGAGTGATTCTATTTCGTGTATGTGCTCCTCGCGGCGCGTGAGGTAAAGGCTAAAGTGAGTCCAACTCGCGAGGTGACGATCACGGAGGTGTTGTCGAACACGCTTACGCAACTCTATCGATTTCCCAACGTAATAAAGTTCGCCGCTGTCATACAGCGCATAGATTCCAGGCGAGTCACCAACCAGCTCCGTGATGACTGGGTAGTATTGTTTGAACACGTCTTTCGAAACGTTCTCAAGTCGGCTGGTAACAAGACTTTGTGTTGTGCGCTGCTTGGTTACGCTTTTCTTCACAGGTGGCATATCAATCCCCAATGGCCACTTCCGGCCCCATATCCCCCAAGATCTCCCGAAACTGTTCCAGCGCCGCCTCCAAGTCCTCCACAATCTCCGCCGCAATCACTTCCGGTGCGGGCAGGTTGTCTGAGTCGGACAGCGATTCATCCCTCAGCCAGAAAATATCCAGGCTGGCCTTGTCGCGGTTGATCAGCTCGTCGTAGTCGTAGGCACGCCAGCGACCCTCCGGCCCGCTCGCCACAGACCCTGAGCCCGTTCGCGCTGAGCCTGTCGAAGCGCTGCCAACCTCCGCGCTCCACGTCGCCTTCCGGTCGTGCCGGTTTTCCGAGTGGTAGCACTGCACGAACTCGTCCAGGTCTTCCCGCTTCAAGGTGCTGGTCTTGAGCGTGAAGTGCATGTTGGTGCGCAGGTCGTAGATCCACAGCTTCTTGGTCCACGGGGTTTCGGCGGCGGGCTTTTTGTCGAAGAACAGCACGTTCGCCTTCACGCCCTGGGCGTAGAACAGGCCGGTGGGCAGGCGCAGCAGGGTGTGGACGTCGCAGTCGTGCAGCAGCTTGCGGCGGATGGTCTCGCCTGCCCCGCCTTCGAACAGCACGTTGTCCGGCAGCACCAGGGCGGCGCGGCCGTTCTGCTTCAACAACGTCTTCACGTGCTGGACGAAGTTGAGCTGCTTGTTCGAGGTGGTGGCCCAGAAGTCGTCGCGCTCGACGGTGTCGCGCTCCTTGCTGACCTTGCCCTCCTCGCCCACGATGGTGGTGCTGCTCTTCTTGCCGAAGGGCGGATTGGTCAGCACCACATCGAAGCGCTCGCCGGGGTCGGCGGCCAGCGAATCGCCCACTGCAATCGGCTCGAACTCCTGGCTGCCGATGCCGTGCAGCAGCATGTTCATCGCGCACAGCCGGGCGGTGGCCTGCACCAGTTCCCAGCCCTTGAAGCTTTCCCCGCGCAGTTTCTTCTTCTCCGCCGAAGTCATGTTGGGATAGTGCTTCACCACATAGTCGTGCGCCGCCAGCAAAAAGCCGCCGGTGCCGCAGGCCGGATCGGAGATGGTCTCGCCGGGCCGGGGCGCCATGGCATCGACAATCGCCTGGATCAGCGGGCGCGGCGTGAAGTACTGGCCCGCGCCGGACTTGGTGTCCTGCGCGTTCTTCTCCAGCAGGCCCTCGTAGGCGTCGCCTTTCACGTCGGCGCTCATCGACACCCAGGTTTCCTTGTCGATCAGGTCCACGATCAGCCGCCGCAGCTTGGCCGGGTCCTGGAACTTGTTCTGCGATTTGGTGAAGATCAGGCCGAGCAAGCCTTTCTGTTTGCCCAACTCCTCCAGCGTGTGGCGGTAGTGGTCGAACAGTTCGTCGCCGTCCTTCTTCACCAGGCTAGGCCAGTCAAAGCCGGCGAGCACCGGACTCTTCTGGTTGTAAGGCGGCCGGCTGCGCTCGTCGGCCATCTTCAGGAACAGCAGATAGGTGAGCTGCTCGACGTAGTCGCCGTAGCTCATGCCGTCGTCGCGCAGGACGTTGCAGTAGTTCCAGAGTTTTTGGACGATGGTGGCGGTATTCATTTTTTTAGATGTTTCCCAATACACGTTCCAGTTTATCGAGCGCTTCGCGATGTTTCTCCGGCGCCATCTGGGCAAGGTTCTGCAGCTTCCAGCGCACTGCCGGCAAATCTGCCGCATGCGTAACGCCAAGTAAATCCCAACCAGGCTCGCCCCGCTTGAAGGACATCAGGAATGCTTTCTCGCGTTCGCCAAGACGCGCATGGAGGGCTGCTATCAGCTCGGTACGTGCCTGATCCAATTCGTCAACCGTCACAGCCTCCACCGTCATCCCCACAAATTGCCTTTCGAATAAATCGTCCAGTGGCTTGCGCGTCGGATTCAGAACTCGCGCGATGGAACCGTCGTGACTGATCAAATACACCAGGAATGCGCGGAACAGCTCGTCGCTAATTCCTTCCTCGGCCAGAAGCAGCTTCACGTCAAACAAGTCACGCGGATGTTGGCGATCCAATGCCGCGACAATCTTGCCGGCGTACAGGTCGGCAAACGAGACGACTGGCACCTCGGCAAAGCCAAACTCTGATTCAGCGCGATCCACTATTCGTCTCATCGACTCCGGATACACCGAGCCGCGCAACACAGGCGACACCTCAATCTTGATTTCCGCTGCGCGATCCGAAACCAACAACCCGTAAGCACTGCCATCCTGGCGCTTGCCCACGCTCACGCGATAGCCATACGGCCGGCCAGCGAGTGTTTCGCTTATCCGGCCAAGCGCGGCGTCGATTTCCTCCAACGCCGACGCACGGTCGCCAATCGGTACAAAAGCAAGATCGATATCCACCGACAAACGCGGCAAATCGCGCACAAACAGGTTGATCGCCGTCCCGCCCTTGAGCGCGAAACATCGCTCCCTGGCGACTATCGGCAGCACGGCCACCAGCAGCCGGACCTGCGCAAAGTAAGGGTTATCGGGTGTGATCATCGAGGTCGGCCGGCAGCGTGATGAGATATTTCGGATGCAGCTTTCCGCCAGGTGTCAGCATGCGCTTGCCCTTGCCCAGATCCACCTTTGCCAAGTCGAGATGTGCCAGCCACTGATGCTGATGGCGCTCGGCCAGCGCCAAAAAAAGCCGCTTCACCTTCACACTTGCACAGGCCATGAGAAGCGACATCACCCGAGCCGGACGCAGGTTCACCAGGCCTTGCATCAACACGTCAGCCTCATAGACCGACTCCCGCGCCGGAACATCCTGCAGCACCTCGAACATGGCGCGCTCGTCCGTGGAATACAGCAAACGCCAATCCCAAGTCCCCCAGGTCATCTCCTGCAATCCGAAATCGGCCAACTGTTTAGGCTGGAGCGGCTCATCGTGAAAATCAATCAGCACGCCCAACTCGTTCCGCCGTGCACGCAGGCTGCCAAACATGGCATCGTTTCGGACAGCAAACCGCTCCTGCAGACCGAGCTTGTTCACCCAGGCCGGCAATACCTCCGGGCCATACAGGAAAATCGTCTCCGGCCCGCTCATCCGGACGTAGTGCCCCAACCCGCGCTGGACCAACGCTGTCCGCCCGCCGACATGCAGATAACTACCCGCGAGCATTTGCAAACTGGCCACAACGTGTTGCCACTTGAGCGAAGGCCCCGGGCGGCGATACACCCCACGCGCGGGCGACACAAGCCAGCCGCTGTCGACATATTTCGATATCAACGCACGCGAATAACCTTGCTCTTCCAACCACCCGGTTGGCGCCAGCAGTCCCTCCTCCAGCAAATCCTGGAGCAGGTTTATCTTTGTTGATTTTTGCTCACTCATGGTTTGCAAAATAGCACCACCCATAAACCGAGCGCAAGTTTATGTTTAATAAATTATGCAAACTCTGGGTGAGCATATTCACAATAACTTAAACCCATGTATAGCAGTCAGGTCATCTCCCAGACCATCATCACCCAGGTGACCACCATGGTGGTGATCATCATGATGATGGCGTTGCTGCTGCCGCTGACATGAACATCGTCACGCCGAACATGGCGTCGACCATGATGATGACGGGCGCAGCGTGAAGTGATTTCTCATTGTTCCGTCACGAGGAAATCACCATATCGGCTTCGACGGTGTCCTCGTCAACCTCCACGTCCACACCCTCTTCCTTCTCCTCACCCGCGTAGGCTGCCTTGCCAGTTGCCTGCTCAATCAAACCCAGCAGGCTTTTTTGGCGGTCTGCCATAAAGGCGTCGAAATCATCGCTGCGAAGGATGGCTGGGGCGATCAGATGCGAACGGAGGTAGGCATCCAGCCTTTCCCGTTCGATGGCTGGCGTCTGCTTGTCGCCCTTTTCCAGTTTCGCCAAATATTCAGAGGGCGCCACGCCGCCGATGATCCGATTGGTGCGGAACGACAGCGGTGTCTTGTTGATGATGGAATCGAACACGGCTGGCTTGATGCCCTGCTTCTTGCACCAGTCCTGCGGAAAGATATGGTGAATATCCACGTTTTCACCGAAGAACACGGTGTGGTCGAATTTCTGGCCGGACCGAAAATCCTGCGCATCTTCCTTCATCAAGAGCGCATTCATGCCCTTGTATGCAGCGGATAGTCGCATGCGCATGGTCTTCAGGCGGTCGGCGCGGAAGATGGTCTCGCTCACCGTGGTGGGCTCGGACCCGCCCTGAAGCCAGGCTGGTACTTCCATGAAGTCCTTGGCAATCCGCGTTTCGACTGCCGAGCCATACAGTTCGCCAAACACGCCGTTCCAGTACCAGCGCACCAGCTTGGCCCGGTTGGCCTCGTGTTCCCAAGCCTCGCCGATGTCGGCGATGATGGCCGCCAGCGGCACGATCTGAGATTGGTATGGCAAATCGAAAATGCGGTAGATGTGCAGCATGTGCAGGAACTTCGCTGCCTGCACAAAGCCACGCTCAACCTGGGTCTCAAATTGCTTGTAGGCCGAGAGCGGCAGATTCAACAGAGCCTGCCGATTGCCGGTGACAGCCGGCAATTCCTTGCCTTGCTTACCCGCTTTCTCAGCCATGCGGCGCCGGTCACGTGTATAGAAGAGCGAGATCGCCGCGAGGAAATCGGTGTTGCTCACATTGGCGATAATCCCCGCCTCCGAATCGGCAGGCCGTAGCGTATCCACGAAGCGCCGGTGCCGTCCTTTATGCGCATCGTCGCCATACCAGTCCTTGCGCAATTCGTGACCGTCGGCAGCATACATCGCCGTCACCAGTTCGAAGGCATCCAGCGGCTTGCCGCCGGTGTTGACCTTCTCAAACACCACGCAGACCGCCTCCTTGGAGGTGGAGCGGTCGAGGGAAATCACTGGCACCCGGTAATACTTGAAGTTCTCCAGCACCTGGCGCTTGAAGCTGCGAAAGTCCTCGCGCACAGTTTCGTTCTCGTTGCCGCGCCAGTATTGATCGAAGCCGTCCTGCCAGCGGTCCCAGTCGAAAACATGCGTAACGGGGTACATGAGTGCCGCATATTCCTGCTCGGGCGTGGAGAGGTCCGTCACCACCTCGCGTCCGAAGTCCGTGCGGATAACCCGGTCCTCCGGCACACCCACGATCGCCTCCTCACGGTCGATGCTCGGGTCCAGCGCCTTGCGGATGTCGATGTAAAACCAGCGTTTCACCTTCTTGTTCTTCGGCGTGACCGTCTCGACCACCTTGCCGCGCAGCGTCACCTGATACAACGACGTCATGCGCTGCTGGCCGTCCAGCAACAGCGAATTCGGCGATGCGCTCTTCGCCTCCGCCGGTGCGCCCTCCACCGGTCGGGGTTTGAAGTTCACCTCCCCACCCGTATCCAGCGTCATCAATGCGCCCACGGGAAACGCGCGCGAGACGGAGGCGATCAGGCTCTTGATGCGGTCTTCGTCCCACACCCAGCTACGCTGAAAGTCCGGAAGTTGCAGCACTCCGCGATGGCAGTCCTCAAGGAGCTTGAACAAGTCATAGGGGTTGGTCTGAAAGGTCGAGCCGGCCATTTAATGTTGTCCTCTGTTATTCATGCTGCGCCCGCCGCTTGAGCGGTATTCTCGGAATGGATCCTGTTGCCGTTGATAAGCACGCCGGAAAACGCCCGGGCCAGGATCGCCTGGCGCATGCGATCGGCGCGTTGGAGGTTGACGTCCACCTGTGCCTCGGTTTCGCGCAAGAGGGAGAGGCGGCGGTCGACTTCGGCGACGATGCGGTGTTGGTCGACGAGTGGGGGGAGCGGAATCCCAAGAGCCTCGAACTTGGACTTGTTCAATATCGGCAAAGTTGTTGCGGATGAGTTGTCCAGAATTTGTTTGTAGCCACTAGGACTAACGGTCCATGCGTAAACAAATTCTGAGTTAACGAGGTTGCCATCCGGCGTTACGGCATTTATCTGTTGATTGGTTGCGCAGCTCACCCGAGCAAGGCCCGTTTTACCGATCGTCGCGCCGATACATGTAACAAGTACGGATCCTGCTGGAAGTAACCGCCCCTTCGCAGCGCCCTTCTCAGATAGATGCTCCCTTGCCAAGACAACACTCTCCCCGGCATCTAGATCAGTTGGCTTGAAGAACGGGATGTCACCGCCAAAATTCTCAGGCTCAGCAGTCGGCGGAGTAAAGCCGGTAGTGACTTCTCCGATTTGTGCATACGTCGCCCACACCCACCCCTCCGGCAATTCGGGCAGGTCGCTGGTGTCGGGCGCGACGGGTTCTTTGCATTTGCTCTTGCCTTGCCACTGGCTGCGGCGGGTTTCGAGGATGCGTTGCAGGAGTTGGGCGCCGGTCTCGTAGCTGCGGCCTTCGCGGCGGGCGCGTTCGGCTTCGGTTACGACGAGGCGGCCTTCGACGGCGGCTTTGAGGACGGCGGCTTTGTAGCGCTTGAGGTTGGCCTTGACGCGCTTGAGGTTAGCGACGGCTTCGTCGAGGCGGGAGAATTGTTTTTCGATTTCCGCGACGATGCGTTCTTGTTGGTCGGGTGGCGCCAAGGGCACATCGAACTCTTTGATGCGCTTTAGGCCGAGGTCGGGTGTCCCAACACTCTTAATGTTGTGCTTAGCCTGACTACGAACAGCTTGCGTTTGCAGCAGGTACAGCACATATTTTGAATCGAGACCAGGCTCTATAGGTTTGACCAGCGCAATGCTATGTAGGGCAACAAAGTCAAAATCCAGGTTGTGCAGGCGCGCCTCACCAATCGTCCCAATACGGGAATAAAGAATGTCACCCTTCTGAGGTTTGCATTTCTTTTCGAAGGCTACCAACTCGCTTGGCGCAACCTTCTTCAATCTTGAAAGATCGATCCCGTGCTCAGTGAAGTCACGTGGAGAAATCAAAGGCACACCATCGTCCACATAAATCGGTGTGCGGTGGTCGCGGTCTGACACATTGCAAATCTCGCCTAGCTTCTTCCACTCCCACCCAGCTGGCAGCTCGTATTTTTTGTAAACGTCTAAAGTCACGCGGCCAAGCTCTCGTTCAATTGTTCAATGAGCGTGTTCAGCTCATCACCGAAAAGCTGATACACCTTGCCCAACCCGCCTTCCTGGGCAAAGGGCGCATATTCGAAGTCGTCCGGTTCAATGCCGAGGTTGGCGGCGATGTGGTCGCGGATCATTTCCAGCCAGCGCCGCTGGTCTGCGGTGAATTGCTTGCCTGCGCTTTCCTGCCCTGCCAACCACGCCTTGAAGTTGGCGTTGACCCGTTCCGGAAATGGGACGAGTTCGTTGTCTTGGTGGATGGCGAAGCGCACCAGCGAAACCAGGTCGGTGAGGATGCGTTTGCCGCTGGCGCCTTTGACCTTGCTTGCTTCCAGCGCGGCGTAGGCCTGCCAGAGCTGGGATTCGTTCCACAGGTAGGGCGGTTTTTCGATGGCGTCGGCGAGTTCCTTGACCGCCTCGAAGGTGAGGCGCTGTTTGTAGGGCTTGCTGTAGAGGATTTGCAGGGCGGTTATTTCGTCCTTGTTGTCTACGATGAATTGCTCGAAGGATTGGACCAGGCCACGGGCTCGGTCGAGGGCGGCCTGGCTGAAGCCGGCTTCGATGACCTGGTCCTGGCTGACGTGGTCGATGGTGAGTTCGTTTTTGGCTTTGATGTCGAGGATGAGTTGGCGCAGGGCGGGGTCGCAGAGGGGTTTGGCTGCGGTGATGCGGGCCTGGTTGGCTTGCCCTTCGACGGAGCGAACGGTATCAAAGGGCAGCCCTTCGACAGGCTCAGGGCGAACGGTGGTGAGGTCGGGGTCGAGGGATGCGACTAGCTGGTGGGCGAGGTCTTTCAGGCCGAGGCCGCCGCTGGCGACGCGAATCCTTGCGTCGTCTTCGGCGCTGATGCGGTGTTCCATTCTGGCCAGGCGGCCGGCGATGCTGGTGATGACGTCGTCTTCGGTGTTGCCGAAGGCGACGGCTTGCAGCAGGCGCTCGAAGCTGACGCTGGGCTTTTTCTCCATGGGGCGGGCGTCGGTTTTGTCCTGCTCGCACACGCCGACGGCGTCGATGATGACGAAGTGGTCCTTGGCCTTGGCGTCGGGGGTGACGGCCTTGAGGTCGTCGGGTTTGATGACGCGCACGCCGCGGCCTTTCATCTGCTCGAAGAAGCCGCGCGATTTGACGGCGCGCATGAAGAAGACGATTTCCACCGGCTTGATGTCGGTGCCGGTGGCGATCATGTCCACGGTGACGGCAACGCGGGGGTGGTAGCTGTTGCGGAAGGCGGAGATGAGTTCCTTGGGCGTGGCGCCGGTGGTGCGGTAGGTGATCTTCTGGGCGAATTCGTTGCCCTTGCCGAATTCCTCGCGCAGGATTTCGACGATGTTTTCGGCGTGGTTGTCATCCTTGGCGAAGATGAGGGTCTTGGGCACTTCGCTGCGGCCGGGGAAGATTTCGCTGAACAGCTTGTCGCGGAAGGTGCGCACGATGGTGCGGATCTGGTCGGGGGTGACGACGTCGCGGTCGAGCTGGTTGGGGTCGTAGGCGAAGTCGTCGTCGAGTTCTTCCCAGCGGGTCTTGCGGGTGTCGCGTTCCTGCTTTTCCACGTAGTAGCCGGCTTCGACCTTGGAGCCGCCTTCGGTGATGGCGGTCTTGATGCGGTAGACGTCGTAGTTGACGTTGACGCCGTCGGCCACAGCCATTTCGTGGTTGTATTCCATCACCAGGTTCTGGTGGAAGAAGCCGAAGGTCTGCTTGCCCGGCGTGGCGGTGAGGCCGACGAGGTAGGCGTCGAAGTATTCCAGCACCTGCGCCCACAGGTTGTAAATGGAGCGGTGGGCCTCGTCGGTGACGATGATGTCGAAGGTTTCGATGGGGATGGCGGGGTTGTATTCGATGGGCTCGGGTTCCTTGAACAACTTGCCCAGCTGGTCCACGGATTCTTCTTCCAGGTCGGCCGGCAGGTCGCGGCCCCTGAGCATGGAGTACATGCGCTGGATGGTGCAGATGCAGACGCGGGCGGTGGTGTCGATCTGGTTGCCCTGCAGGCGCTGGACGATGTATTCCTCGCTGAACTTGAAGTTGTTGTAGGGCGAGACGTATTGCTGGAATTCCTTGAGGGTCTGGTCGGCGAGGTTGCCGCGATCGACCAGGAACAGGATGCGCCGCGCCCCGGCGAACTTGATCAGCCGGTAGATGAAGGAAATCGAGGTGAAGGTCTTGCCCGAGCCGGTGGCCATCTGGATCAGGGCGCGCGGGCGGTTTTCCTTCAGGGATTTTTCCAGGTTGTGGATCGCCGTGATCTGGGCGGGCCAGAGGCCTTCTTCCTTGAGCGGCGGCATGGATTGCAGGCGGGCGAGGAAGGTGGCGGGTTGTGCTTTGTAGTCTGCGGGCGGTTCGGCAACCTGCGGCTGCTCACCCTCTCCCCAGCCCTCTCCCCTCGAGGGAGAGGGGGGTGTTTGTGGGAATTCCAGCATTTCGGCCAAGAGCTTGGGCTGGTGGAAGGCGAATACCGGGCGCGAGCGCGGCACGGGGTCGAGGCCGTTGGTAAAGCGGGTTTCGATTCCGGTGGTCTGGTAGGAAAACGGCAGCGGGTTGCTCCAGCGCGGCAACCCGGCGGGCAGGCCCTTGGTGTATTTGTCGGACTGGGTTTCGACGCCGGTGAGGGTGACGCCCTCTTTCTTGGCCTCGATCACGCCGGCGGCCTTGCCGTCCACATACAGCAGGTAGTCGGCGAAGCCGTAACCAGGCAGCGGGAATTCGCGGATGGCCACACCGCGCGCGGCGTGGATGTTGGCAGCGGCGGCATCGCAGACGTGCCAGCCTGCCGCCTCCAGCAGCACATCGATATTCCCCCTCGCTTGTTGTTCTGGCTGTGGCGCCAAGACATCCCCTTGTTTGTTATGGGCTGAATCTTCGCACATGCGGAGTTTGTTTTATGTGTCGATGCCATCGACACGTTTTCCCGTCATGTCGATCAAAATGCATTTCATCGACGTATCGTTTTGCCCCCTACTTCTTTCTTCATACCCATTTCGGGCATGTCCATACCCTTTTTGGGCATGAAAGATGGTTCAGAAAGCGCTGGATGCTTCGTTGCTGCGCACCCCGCAATGACGGCCATTCGGGGCTATTTCCCGCCGCCCTCCTCGGCCTGCTGTTGCAGCGCCCACATGTGGGCATACACGCCGTTCTTCGCCAGCAGCTCGGGATGGCGTCCGCGCTCGACGATGCGGCCGCCTTCCATCACCAGGATCTCGTCGGCCTCGACCACGGTGGACAGCCGGTGCGCGATGATCAGGCTGGTGCGGCTCCTGGCGATTTCGAGCAGTTCGCCCTGGATGGCTTTTTCGGTTTTGGTGTCGAGCGCGGAAGTGGCTTCGTCGAGGATCAGGATGGCCGGGTTTTTCAGCAGGGTGCGGGCGATGGCGACGCGCTGTTTTTCGCCGCCGGACAGTTTCAGCCCGCGCTCGCCGACGATGCTGTCCCAGCCTTGCGGCAGGCTTTCGATGAAATGCAGGATGTGGGCGGCGCGCGCGGCTTCGATCACTTCGTCGCGGCTGGCGTCGGGGCGGCCATAGGCGATGTTGTAGTAGATGCTGTCGTTGAACAGCACGGTGTCCTGCGGCACCACGCCGATGGCGGCGCGCAGGCTGTCCTGGGTGACGTGGCGGATGTCCTGGCCGTCGATGGTGATGCCGCCTGCGCCGACGTCGTAGAAGCGGAACAGCAACCGGGCCAGGGTGGATTTGCCGGCGCCGCTGGAGCCGACGGCGGCAACGGTTTTGCCCGCCGGGATAGTGAAGCTGACGTCGTGCAGGATCGGGCGGTCGGCGTTGTAGGCAAAGTTCACGTGTTCGAATGTCACCTCGCCGGCGATGACATCAAGATCGCGTGCATCGATGGCGTCCTCGACTTCACGCGGCCGCTTCAGCAATTCGAACATGCGCTCGACATCGGTGATCGACTCCTTGATCTGCCGGTACATCACGCCGAGAAAACTCAGCGGCTGGAACATCTGCAGCAGGAAGGCGTTGACCATCACTAGGTCGCCCAGCGTCAGCGTGCCATGAACCACGCCGTTGGCGGCGCGCAGCACCATCAGAGTGACGCCGACGGCAATCGTCAAAGCCTGCGCGGCATTGAGCAGGCCGAGCGAGCGCTGCGATTTCAGCGCCATGTCTTCCCACTCCACGAGGCTGTCGTCGTAACGCGCGGCCTCGTATTTCTCGTTGCCGAAGTATTTGACCGTTTCGTAGTTCAGCAGGCTGTCGATGGCGCGGCCGTAGGCTTGCGAATCGAGCGTGTTGGCGCGCCGCACGAACTGGGTGCGCCATTCGGTAATGGTGATGGTGAAGCCGATGTAGGTGGCCAGCGTGATCAGGGTAATCAGGCCGAACACCCAGTCGAGCTTGACGAACAGGATGCCGGCGACCAGCAGGATTTCCAGGATGGTGGGCGTGATACGGAACAGCAGAAAGCCGACCAGACTCGATACCGCCCGGGCGCCGCGCTCGATGTCGCGGGTGATGCCGCCGGTCTGCCGTTCCAGATGAAAGCGCAGCGACAGCGCGTGCAGATGATCGAACACCGCCATGCTGATGCGGCGCATGGCGCGCTGCGTGACCTTGGCGAAGATCACGTCGCGCAGGTCGGCAAAGGTGGTGCTGGCAAAGCGCAGCACGCCGTATCCCAGAATGAAGGCGAGCGGCAGCACCAGCTCGGGACGCGGCTTGTCGAGCGCGTCGATGATTTCCTTCAGCACCAGCGGCACCGCCACCGAGGCCAGCTTGGCGCCGATCAGCAGCGCCAGCGCGACCAGCACGCGGCCGCGAAACTCCCACAGATACGGAAACAGGCGACTGATCGAACGCAGGCTGGGTTCGCCGGGGGGCGGGGGTGCGGCGTGGGAATGAACGGCGGGATGCATGGGGTCGGGGCGGATCGAGATTAACTTGTTCGATTTTACGGCCTGGCGCGGACTATTCCGTCTGAATCAATCAACAGCGGGCAACCCGCGGCAGAATATATTGACGATCCGATACAGGTCGCATACCGTGGCCGCAGCGCCGTTGCTTGCCATGATCAATGGCGATCGCTGCAGTGAGCACGGCTGGCAATCACGTTTGAATGGACCGCAAGGGAGATCAAAATGCTGAACAATCCGGAGCTGGGAAATATCTGGTCGCGCAAATTGCTGGACGTGCTGATTCAGGCCGGGCTGATTGCCGCGCTGGTGGCGCTGTGCTTCCGGATTTTTTCGCCTTTCCTCACCTTGATGCTGTGGGCCGTGATTCTGGCCGTGACGCTCTATCCCCTGCATCAGATCATCGTGCGCAAACTCGGCGGCAGGCAGGGTTGGGCGGCAACAGTGCTGGTCTTGTGCGGCATTCTTCTCATTGTTGTTCCGACTTTTCTGCTCGCCAGTTCGCTCGCCGACTCGATCGTCAGCTTTGTGCAGGGCATGCGCGACAACACCCTGGTGATCCCCCCGCCCTCTGATGCGGTGGCGGGTTGGCCGGTGGTCGGCGAGAAACTCCATGCGGTCTGGCAACTGGCCGCAACCGATCTGCCTGCGCTGCTGCAAAAGCTGCAGCCGAAGATCGGCGATCTGGCCCGGGCGGCGCTGGGCTACGTGGCCGGCATGGGGGGCAGCATGCTGGCGTTCCTGTTCTCGTTCATCGTGGCCGGCATCATCATGGCTTACGGCGAGGGCGGCGCCGAAAGCATGCGCGCGATCCATCGCCGCATCGTCGGTGCCGAGCGCGGCGACCGGTTCACCGCGTTGTCGACCGCGACCATCCGCGCCGTCGCGATGGGTGTCCTCGGCGTGGCCTTGATCCAGGCCATCGTGATTGGTCTCGCATTGATACTTGCCGGGATCCCGTATGCGGGGGTGCTGGCGGTCATCACTCTGGTGCTGGGGGTTGCCCAGATCCCGGCGCTCCTGATTACGCTGCCGGCCATCGCCTACATCTGGATGAGCGGCAGCTACGAGACGACGCCAGCTGTCATCTATACCGTGCTGCTGGTGATCGCCGGTTTCGCTGACAATGTGCTCAAACCGCTGCTGCTGGGGCGCGGCGTCGATGCACCGATGCCGGTCATTCTGCTGGGCGCGCTGGGCGGGATGGTGTCTGCGGGCATTCTCGGCATGTTCGCGGGCGCAGTCCTGCTCGCGCTCGGTTATCAGCTGTTCATGGCCTGGGTGGCTGACACCAGTGAGGTTGAAGCTGCGAGCAACGCCGCCCCGACAGACCCGGCCGAGCCTGCCTGATTCGATGGCTGGCTGGCCCGGATTGCGTCTGCGGCAGCTGTTCCAGGCAGGTGCGCTGTTGACGGCGGCGCACTGGCTGGCGGCTTGCTCCAGCGTGGGGCCCAATTTCCAGGCGCCGCAACAGCCTTTGCCGGAGGGATGGCAGAGCGCCAGCCTGCAGGCCCTGCCCCGCTCCGAGCCTGCCAGGGACACGCCATGGTGGGCCCGCTTCGACGATCCCGCCCTGGCCGGCCTGGTCGACGAAGCCTTGCGCCAGAATGTCTCCGTCCGCATCGCGGGCTTGCGCATCCTGGAGTCTGAAGCGCAACTGGGCATCGTCGGCAGTTCGCTCTACCCGCAGCTCCAGCAACTGTCCGGCAGCGCACTCGCGCTGCGCAGCCGTGACGAAACCCTGGGCCAAACCAACACAGTCTCGACCGGCCAGTTCAATGCCGGCTTCACCTTGGGCTGGGAGCTGGACTTCTGGGGCAAGTTCCGGCGCTCCATCGAGGCGGCCGACGCCGACTATTTCGCCAGCCTGGCCCGGTACGACGATATCCAGGTGCTGATGGCGGCGCAGGTGGCCGACCTCTATGTCAGCGTGCGCACGCTGGAAGCCCGCCTGCAAATCGCCCACGACAATGCCGTCATCCAGAAGCGCAGTTTCGAAATCACCGAGCGCCTGTACACGAGCGGCAACAATTCCGAGCTCGATGTGCAGCAGGCTAAAACCCAGTACCTGAGCACGCTGTCGAGCATTCCGGCTTTGGAGAGCAGCCTGCGTCAATTGCAGAACGCGCTGGCCGCGCTGCTGGGCCGACCGCCAGGGCCGTTGCCCGAGATGGCGACGCACACGGGTGAACTCCCGGCTATCGGCCCGGGCTTCGCGGCCCATATCCCGGCGGATGTGCTGCGCCGCCGTCCCGATGTCCGGGTGGCCGAGATGCAGCTGGCCGCCCAGTCCGCGCTGATCGGGGTCGCCGAGGCGGACAAGTATCCGTCCCTGTCGCTGCTCGGCGCGTTCAACCTGTCCGTCCTGAGCCTGTCGGGTTCGCCCACCACCAGCACGCTGGCCCTGGGGCCCGGGCTGACGTGGAATATTTTTGATTATGGCCGGGTCGAGAACGCCGTGCGCGTGCAGGATGCCCGTTACCAGCAGCTGGTCGAGCAATATCGGGACACCGTGTTGCAGGCCGCGCGCGAGGTGGATAACGCGGCCACCGCCTTGATCAAGGGGCGGGAACAACTCGTGATCAATGAGGAAGTCGTCGTGGCGGCACAGCGGGCGCTGGATATCGCCACCATCCGCTACCGCGAAGGGTTTTCCGATTTCAGTCGGGTGCTGGATGCGCAGCGCACCTACTTCACCCAGAACGAACGGGTCGTCACCACCCGCAGCGACATGGTGCTGAGCCTGATTGCGCTGTACAAGGCGCTCGGCGGCGGCTGGGAGCCCGGTCGGCTGCGGCCGCTGGTCGATGACGCCACCCGTCAGCAGATGCAGGACGCCACCGACTGGGGCGGCATGCTGGATCAACCCCTGCCATTAGCCGACGCGCCAGCGGGCGTGTCCAACTGAGGTTCCCTGGATGAATCAGAACGCACCCCCCAGCAAGCCGGCCGAGCCTGCCAACGTCGCCCCCTCCAGCCAGGCCGATCAGGCTGTGCAGCCTGCGGCCGACAAGGCGGTTCAGCGCGGCACCCTGGGCTTGCTGCTGCTGATTGGCTTGTCCCTCACCTGGTATCTGTTTGCGGATCGCTATACCCCCTACTCCTCGCAGGCGCGCGTGCAGGCGTTTGTGGTGCCGGTCGCGCCCGAAGTGGCCGGACGCATCGTCCGCGTGCTGGTCAGGAACAATCAGCAGGTTCAGGCCGGACAGCCTTTGTTCGAACTGGATGACAGCCAGTACCGCATCGCGCTGGCCAAGGCGCGCTCGGACTACGACACGACGCTTGACTCGATCAACGCGGCGTCGGCCGGCGTGGCCAGCGCCGAGGCGAATCTGCGGGTGGCGCGGGCAGGCTTGCTCAAAGCCTCCCAGGATGCGAGCCGGCAGGAAAAGCTGTATCAGGAAGACCCCGGCGCCATCTCGGTCCGGCGGCTGGAAGTGGCACGCGCCACCCTCGAGGAGTCGCGTGGCCGGGTCGAGGCCGCCCAAGCGCAGGTCAGGCAGGCGCGCGAACAGGAAGGCGGCCCGCTGCACAGCAATGCCAAGCTGCTGAGCGCGCGGCAAGCCGTCGAACAGGCCGAGCTCGACATGAAGCGTGCGGTGCTGCGGGCTCCCGGTGCAGGCCTGGTCACCGATCTGCGCACCGATGCCGGGCAATTTGCCGCTGCGGGCAGCCCGCTGCTGACGCTGATTGCGGTGCACGATCTGTGGATCAGCGCCGACATGACCGAAAACAACCTCAGCCAGGTCCGGCCAGGCAACCCGGTGGAAATCGCGCTCGATGCGCTGCCGGGCCAGGTGTTCAAGGGCCGCGTGCGCAGCATCGGCCGCGGCGTCAGTTCAGGCGAGTCCACCCAGGGCGGCTTGCCGACCATCCAGAACAACGGCGACTGGCTGCGGCAGTCGCAACGTTTTCCGGTTGCCATCGAATTCGAGCCGCACGCGCTGCCAGACGTTGTGAGCGGCGCCCGGGTCGGCGGCCAGGCCGATGTGATCATCTACAGCGGAGAGAATTTCTTCCTGAATCTCCTGAGCCATGCCTACATCCGGCTGATGAGCTGGCTTTCGTTCGCCTACTGAGGCCGCGCGATGAACTTGCCCAGCTTGCGAACCTATCGCCTGGCCCTGGGGACCGGCCTCGCCGTCCTCGTCGCCTACGGCCTCAAGCTCACCGTCCCGTTTCTGGCGGTCATCATCGCACTGATGCTGCTGATGAAACCGGGACCGCCGCTGCCGCCGGTGAAAGGCCTGCTGCTCGCGGGCATCGTCGGCGTCATCGTGAGTGGCGGGGTGTTGCTGGTCCCCCTGCTGGACAAGATGCCCTATGCCAGCGTCCTGCTGGTTGCGCTGCTGCTGTATCACCTCTTTTACTGGGGGCAAAAAAACAGTAATCCACTGGTCACCATTCTGGTGCTCTCGGTGACCCTGATTCCGGTGGCCGGCCTGACATCGCAGGCACTCGCCCTGGGGATCGCCGCGGCGCTCGCGACCGGCTTGCTGATCGGCATCTTTGTCAGCCTGGTCTCCCACGCATTTTTCCCGGAACCGGATGCGCCCAGGCCGCCTGTTTCCAAAACGGCCCAGCCCGCGCCGCCCGCGCACTGGATCGCCTGGCGCGGCACCCTGATTGTCGTGCCGGTTTTCCTGCTCGCCCTGAGCAACCCGGCGGTCTACCTGCCAGCCATCTTGAAAGCGGTGAGCCTGGGGCAGCAGGCCTCGACGCTCGACGCCCGCCGCGCGGGGAGCGAACTCGTCCAGTCAACCCTGCTCGGGGTCGCCGCCACCGCCCTGTTCTGGGCCGGGTTGCGAATCTGTCCATCGCTCTGGATGTACGTGCTGTGGTCCATGCTGTTCGCCGGCTGGTTCGGCAAGCGGCTGGTTGGTCTGGTCCCCAGCCGCTATTCCCGTGGCTTCTGGCAGGATGGACTGACCACCACGTTCATTCTGCTCGGCCCGATGCTGCAGGACAGCGCCAACGCCCCGGACATGCTGCTCAAACTGGCGATGCGGATCGCACTGTTTATCGGCGTGGCACTGTATGCCTGGCTGATGGTGTGGCTGCTGGAAGACTGGCGCGCTCGGCAGATTGGCCGCCGTGCGCAAACGACTATCAAGGAGGACGTTTTATGCTGAAAATTCTATTGATCGGGCTGCCGGTCATGCTGCTGTGCCTCGCAATCCAGACGGCCTTGACGGGCGTCAGCGTGCAGTATGCTTTGCGGCGCATCTCGGTTGATGCCCTTCACCTGAAAACCCTGGGCAACATCCGCTTGCTGATGGTGGTCATGCTCATCCTGATGCTGGGCAACCTGCTGCAAATCTCGATATGGGGTGCGCTGTTTCTCTGGCTGGGCGAGTTTACCGAGTTCTATGAAGCGGTTTACCACTCGACGGTCAATTACGCCTCGCTCGGTTACGGCGACATCGTGATGAGCAAGAGCTGGAAACTGCTCGGCCCCCTGGAGGCCGTCAACGGCGTGTTGATGTGCGGCATGACGGCGGGCGTGCTCATGGGCATTTTGCAGGCGCAGATCAAACAGACATTGCGCCAGGGTCAACGGCTGGAATGAACCACGCTGAAAGGCATGAGGTTGGGGCGAAGCGGGTAGCGGGTAGAATCAGGGACTGATACTTCGATTTTCGTCCTGCCGCGACCGATCCCGCCTCGACGCCTCAATGCCATGACCCGCCACACTCATTCGATGCTCTACGGCATCCCCAACTGCACCACCGTGAAAAAAGCCCGCGCCTGGCTGGCCGAACACCAGTTCGACGTTGCCTTTCACGACTTCAAGAGGCAAGGCGTCGATGCAGCCTGGCTGAAGGATGTGATCAGTCAAACCGGCTGGCAGGCGCTGCTCAACACGCGCGGCACCACCTGGCGCAAACTGTCGGACGCGGAAAAAACCGCCGCCGGCGACGAGGCGGGCGCAATCGGCCTGATGCTGGCGCAGTCCAGCGTGATCAAGCGCCCGGTGCTGGAAGTCGAAGGCAGGTATCATCTCGGCTTTACCGAAGAACAATATCAATCCATTTTCGGAAGCTGACCCTGCATGGCCAATGAAACGCCCAAGGATGGAATCCTCGCCAATGAAACCCTGGCGCTTGCAGTCGAACTGCTCAAGCGCCGCTCGCTGACGCCCGACGACGCCGGTTGCCACGATCTGATCGCCGCGCGCCTGCACACGCTCGGCTTTCACATCGAGCGCCATTGCCACAACGGCGTCGACAACCTGTGGGCGCGCAAGGGCACGACCGCGCCGGTGGTGTGCTTCGCCGGCCACACCGACGTCGTCCCCACCGGCCCGCTCGAGCAGTGGCTGTCCGATCCGTTCGAGCCCACCGTCCGCGACGGCCAGCTGTACGCGCGCGGCGCCGCCGACATGAAAACCTCCGTCGCGGCCTTCGTCACCGCCACCGAACGTTTCGTCGCCGCGCATCCCGATCATCCGGGCTCCCTCGCCTTTCTCCTCACTTCGGACGAGGAAGGCCCCGCCACCGACGGCACCGTGCGCGTGGTCGAAGCGCTCAAGGCGCGGGGTGAAATGCTCGACTACTGCATCGTCGGCGAGCCCACCAGCGCCGCCGAATTCGGCGACACCATCAAGAACGGCCGCCGCGGCTCGCTGAACGGCACGCTGCGCGTCAAGGGCGTGCAGGGGCATATCGCCTATCCGCACCTGGCCAAAAATCCGATCCATCAGGTGGCGCCGGCGATTGCCGAACTCGCCGACACCATGTGGGACGAAGGCAATGCCTGGTTCCCGCCGACCACCTGGCAAATTTCCAATATCCACGCCGGCACCGGTTCCACCAATGTCATTCCCGGCGTGGTCGAGATTCAGTTCAACTTCCGTTTTTCCACCGCCAGCACCGCCGAGGGGCTGATGGACGCGCTGCATGAAATCCTCGACAGCCACGGCCTCGATTTCGAAATCGACTGGAAGCTGTCGGGCCAGCCTTTCCTCACCCCGCGCGGCCACCTGTGCGACCGCCTCAGCGAAGCGATCCATGAGGTCACCGGCCTGACCCCCGAACTGTCCACCACCGGCGGCACCTCGGACGGCCGCTTCATCGCCGACGTCTGCCGCGAAGTCGTCGAATTCGGCCCGCTCAACATGAGCATCCACAAGATCAACGAGCACGTCGCGGTGGAGAACATCGAGCCGCTCGCCGCGATCTACCAGAAAACCCTGGACAAGCTGCTGACATGATCCTGGAAACCACAGTTGGACGCGCTCGATGGTGCGTTTGGGCGAGTGTCTGCCGTGAAGCAACGACGCCGCAGGCCGGGGCCTGCAAGGAGGCGCGACAATGGCAGACGCACGACCAGACGTATCAGCGGGCGCGTAGCGGCATCAACCAAAAGGTGAACATGAACGAAGGCAAAAAACTCAGCACTCATGCTGCCGGCATTGAGGCGCTTGGCGGTCAACTGAGGTTTCCAGGATGATAGGCTTCGACGACACCGAATCCCTCGTCACCCTGCGCGACTGGCTGCGTTTCGCGGTGTCGCGCTTCAACGAGGCGAAGCTGTTTTTCGGCCACGGTTCCGACAACGCGTTCGACGAAGCGGCGTATCTGATCCTGCACACCCTGCACCTGCCGCTCGACCGGCTGGAGCCTTTCCTCGACGCCAGCCTCACCGAGGACGAAGCCGAACAGGTCAAAACCGTCCTCTCGCGCCGCGTGCGCGAACGCCTGCCCGCCGCCTACCTCACCCACGAAGCCTGGCTCGGCGAACACCGTTTTTATGTGGATGAGCGCGTGATCGTGCCGCGCTCCTTCATCGCCGAACTGCTGCGCGAACAGCTCGTGCCGTGGGTTGAAAACCCGGACGAAGTGACCCGCGCGCTCGACCTCTGCACCGGCTCCGGCTGCCTCGCCATCCTCGCCGCGCTGGCTTTCCCCCATGCCGAAATCGATGCGGTGGATTTGTCGAAAGATGCGCTGGACGTCGCCGCGAAAAACGTCGCCGATTACAGCTTGCAGGATCGCGTCGAGCTGATCGAATCGGATCTGTTCGCCGCGTTAAAAGGCCGCCGCTACGACCTCATCCTCAGCAACCCGCCCTACGTCAACGCCGAATCGGTCGCCGCGCTGCCGCCGGAATATCAGGCCGAACCCGCACTGGCACTGGGCTCAGGCGAAGACGGCCTCGACGCCACCCGGCAGATACTGGCCCAAGCCAAATCCCATCTCAACCCCGGCGGCCTGCTGGTCGTCGAAATCGGCCACAACCGCGACGACCTCGAAGCCGCCTATCCCGCCCTGCCCTTCACCTGGCTCGATACCGAGAGCGGCGATCAGTTCGTGTTCATGCTGCGGCGCGAAGACCTGCCCGGTTAAGCTCGGGCGCGTCAGAACCCAAGCCAGTCGAGCCGCAGCTTCAACTGCTCACCGGATTCGGTTTCCGCCAGCAACCATTCCGCACCGTCGCGGGTATAGACATCCCGCGGCAACAAGCGCTGGTGCCCCGCGTGATCGCCTGCCGTCACCGTCATGTCCAGCCACTGCCGGGTGAGCGCGGCAAATTCCAGACGCTCGTGATCGGCGCAGGCGATGGCGCGGTAATCGCTCACCGCAGGCTCACCCCGGTCTTCTCGAACGGCAACACTGCCTTGGCCACCGACGCGCCCAGGCGCCCGGCGAGGCGCTCGGCGAGGCCTTCATGCTGGGTGAAATCGACGATGTCTTCGGCCTTGATGACGTCGCGCGCGACCGAATCGACGCTGCCGAGGCCGTCGGCCAGGCCGAGCTGGATGCTTTTCTCGCCGCTCCACACCAGGCCGCTGAACATGTCGGGGGTTTCCTTCAGGCGCTTGCCGCGACCTTCGCGCACCTTGCCGATGAACTGGCCATGGATTTCTTCGAGCATCTGTCTGGCAAACGCTTCCTGCTTGGGAACGACCGGCGAGAACGGGTCGAGGAAGCCCTTGTTTTCGCCGGCGGTGAGCAGGCGGCGTTCGACGCCGAGTTTCTCCATGGTTTTGGTGAAACCGAAGCCGTCCATCAGCACGCCGATGGAGCCGACGATGCTGGCCTTGTCGACGAATATCTTGTCGGCGCTGGCGGCGACGTAATAGCCGCCGGAGGCGCAGATGTCATCGACCACGACGTACAGCGGAATGTTCGGATTCTTGGCGCGCAGGCGCTTGATTTCGTCATAAATCTGCCCCGCCTGCACCGGGCTGCCGCCGGGGCTGTTGATGCGCAGAATGACGCCCTTGGTTTTCTTGTCGTCGAAGGCATTTTGCAGGCTGCTGATCACGGTGTCGGCGCTGGCCTGATCCGACGCGATCTCGCCCTGCAGATCAACCAGGGCGGTGTGCTCCTTGATCGATACGCCGTCCGAGCCGAACCAGCCCTTCACCAGAAACAGCACGATGAATAAATACAAAAATCCCAGCGTCTTGAACAGGATGCTCCAGTGACGGCTGCGGCGTTGTTCCTGAATCGCCGACAGCGCCAGTTTCTCCAGGACTTCGCGTTCCCAGTTTTGGTTAGGTTCACTCATGCGGTTTCCATCAGGTTGTTTCCAGCAAGGCTGTTTCAATCAAATAAACATGGCCGTCACGTTCGACGACCGGGACGGGGATCAGGCCGCGCCCGGCGCAGCGTCCGCCGATGCATTGCCCGCTCGCGGGATGGTACAGCGCGCCGTGGGTGGAGCAGATCAAGTATAGCTGCGTGTCGTCGAAGAATTCCCCTTCCTGCCAGTCGAGTTCCACCGGCACATGGCCGCACCGATTGAGGAAGGCGCGCGGCTGGCCGTCGTAGCGCACCACGAAAGCGGGCTGCGACTGGCCGTGACGCTCCAGTTCAAAGCGCACGCCCCTGCCCTGTTCGACCAGGTCGCCGGCGGCGCAGATCAGGCGTTCGCGTTCAGCCATGCATGCACCTCGGCAAAACTGTCCATCAGGGCCAGCGGCGCATGCGGATGCAGGTCGCCGGCTTCGTGCGCACCGTAAGTCACGCCCAGGCTGGCCACGCCGGCGTTCGACGCCATCAGCAGATCGTGGCTGGTGTCGCCGATCACCAGGGTGCGAGCCGGATCGGCATCGAGTTCGGCTAGCAGCTCCAGCACCATCGCCGGATGCGGCTTGGAATGCGTCTGGTCGGCGCAGCGGGTGGCGGCAAACCACTCGCCCAGTCCGCTGGATTCGAGCGCCCGCTCGAGGCCGAGGCGGCTTTTTCCGGTGGCGACGGCGAGCTGAAACCCATGCGCCCTGAGTTCAGGGATGCCGCTCGCCACGCCGTCGAACAGCGGAATCCGATCGTCGCGACCCAGGTAATGATGACGGTAGCGCTCGACCAGTCGCGGGTAATCATCGGCCGGCAAATCCGGCAGCAGGGCTTGCAGCGCCTGAATCAGCCCCAGGCCGATGATCTGACGCGAGGCGCGGTCGCTCGGCGTCGGCAAACCGATGTCTTCGCAGGCGCGCTGGATCGAATCGACGATCACCCCGGCGGAATCCATCAGGGTGCCGTCCCAGTCGAAAATCAGCAGTTCAAATTGCTTGGGCATTTAAAACATCCAGAAATTGAGTCAGATCATCGGGCAGCGGCGCCTCGATCAGCAGCGCCTCGCCGGTGATGGGGTGCGCAAACACCAGTTTGGCGGCATGCAGGAACATGCGTTTCAGTCCCTGTTTGGCCAGCGTCCTGTTCAGTTCGAAGTCGCCGTATTTGTCGTCGCCGGCGATCGGAAACCCCAGATGCGAGGTATGCACGCGAATCTGATGAGTGCGCCCGGTCTTCAGTTCCGCTTCCAGCAGGGTGAAGTCAGCGAAGCCTTGCAGGCGGCGAAAGATGGTGTGCGCGGTCTGGCCGTCGTCGCGCACCGTGACGCGCTTCTCGCCGTCGTCGGTGACGCGCTTGTGCAGCGGCAGCTTCACGTGCTGTACCGGATTCGGCCAGCGCCCCGCCACCAGCGTCAGGTAGCGTTTTTCGATCTTGCCGTCGCGCATCGCGGCGTGCAGCCCGACCAGGGCGCGCCGCTTCAGCGCGATCAGCAGCACCCCCGAGGTTTCGCGGTCGAGCCGGTGCACCAGTTCCATGTAGCGGCATTCCGGCAGTTCCAGCCGCAGCTGCTCGATCACCCCGCGCGAAATGCCGCTGCCGCCAT
>JBAVFD010000045.1:0-3621 GCA_049588075.1 Thiobacillus sp. | reverse complement strand
GCCCAGCACGGTGCCGACCACGGCGCTGCTCACGCCGCTCTGACTGGCGGCCTGGCCGGCCGTGACGCCACCGACGCTATTGAGGGCATAGTTCCGGCACTCCATATCGTCGGCGCGAAAGCGGTCGAAGCTCATGCCCGTGCCGGGCAACACCATCACGCTGGGGCCGCTCGGCATGGTGGTGCAGGCGGCAATGAGCAAGGTCAGAGCGAGCGCTGATGTTTTTGCCGGCAGTTTCAAAGTTTATTTCTCCTCGCGGGACAGATCGGGCGGCTGCGGGGCGACGGCCTGCCAGCCTCCCGGGCATTCCTTGACGTACGGATAATAGCCTTGCGGGTCGGCGCAGTAATACCAATAAGCCGACACCTGAGACGCGGGTGGCGAACCCGCTTCGCGCTCGATGTATACCGGCGGCGTGGCCGGAGCGGTCACCATTGGTGGGTAGTAGTAGGGAGAGTAGGCGTAATAAGGCGGGTAGTAGTAAGGACCGGGGTAATACCATGAGCCAAACCAGAAGGGGTTGAAGACGATCCCGACGCCTACATTGGCATGGCCACCATATCCGCCATGCCCGCCATATCCACCATGCCCGCGGTCTGCCACGGACATCCCGCTCATGCCCGCCAGGAGCAACCCGAGCAATAAAGCCGACCCCCCAAGCTTGTTCATCATGGCCTCCTTGCTGCCTGAATTTTCAGGTATTGCATCACTGCAAAATACCGGTTTGGCAACGACCGCTGAAATGCGGCAAAAATAACCCTAACCGCAAACATGAGGCAAACGCACCCCTGATAAGTTCCGCTTACGGAAGTCTGGCCCTGGGCGCCTGAAGAAATGCCGCAAGCTGAAATGGACTAACTCGGTACCGCGTCATTGTTGAGGCGGCCTCAGAGAGCTGACAGGACAGCCCTGGACACGCTGATCTACCTGCACTCCAGGACCATTCACGCCGGCCAGGCGCTGGTGACTGCGGAACAGGCCGATGTGCGGGATTGAAACCGGTTGGCAGTCGTTTATGGATGGCCGTTGCTTCGTGCTGAACGGGCATTCGACGAACTTGCCCGACCGTCACTTCAGGGCCGGCTTGGGATGGTGATGATCGGCTCAACCCGGCCAGCTGCGGACATGGTGGAAATCACCGTGAATGCCCGTTGTCGCAACCCAAGCGTATTCCCGATCAATCTCCGAAACTCGTCCCCACGCCGCGCGCACTCGCCACCCAGGGGTGGTCCTGCGGTACGGTTTTGACCTGACCGGCAACGTCTTCCAATGCGACTGGTGCGCTCGATTCGCCGCGCGCAGCAACCATCAAGCCATATTGCCCGGCGTGAATCAGGTCGGCGGCGGCTGTGCCTAAACGCGTGGCGAGCAGGCGGTCGGCGGCGGAAGGCGTGCCGCCGCGTTGCAGGTGGCCGAGGATGGTCGGGCGAGCCTCCAGGCCAGTGAGCGATTCGAGTTGATGAGCCAGACGCAAGGTACGTTCGGCATAAACCAGCTCAGGTTCGGCAACGATCTCCCTTGCTTTCTTGTCCTTCTTCTTGGCGGCGCTGGCTTGCTGCGCCACGAATTCCTCATGGGTAAGCGCACCTTCCGCGACCGCGACGATGCTGAACGGTTTCCCCCTGCGTTTTCGTTCCTTGATTGCGTCCGCCACGGCTGCCACGTTGTAGGGAATTTCCGGGATCAGAATCACGTCGGCGCCGCCAGCGATGCCCGCGCCCAATGCCAGCCAGCCGGCGCGGTGGCCCATGATCTCAACCACGATGATGCGGTGATGACTGTGCGCGGTGCTGTGCAGGCGGTCGATGGCGTCGGTGGCGATGCCGAGCGCGGTATCGAAACCAAAGGTGGTTTCGGTCAGCGCCACGTCGTTGTCGATGGTCTTCGGCAGGGTCACGATGTTGAGGCCTGCCTGTTTCAGGCGCAGCGCATTCTTCATGGTTCCGCCACCGCCCAGGCAGACCAGGCAATCGAGGTTGTTGGCGTGGTAGTTGGCGACGATAGTCCCGGTCATGTCCTGCACCTTGCCGTTCACCGGCATCTTGTGCGGCTTGTCGCGGCTGGTGCCGAGGATGGTTCCACCTTGGGTGAGGATGCCGGATAGCGCTTCGCCTTCCAGCGCCATGGTGCGGTTTTCCATCAGGCCGCGAAAACCGTCGCGAAAACCGATGATGCGCATGCCGTAATGCGACACACAGGCTTTGCCGACGCCGCGTATGGCGGCATTGAGACCTGGCGTGTCGCCGCCCGAGGTGAGGATGCCAATGGATTGAGTCATGGTTATTGCCGGGTTACTGTTGAAAAGTGCGTTCGATAGTCATTGTCGTTTCTGGCCGACGCGCCGAACAGACTTTCGGCAAGCATGCCTCGACCGCCTCTTTCGGGTCGGCAAGGGTCATTCGCGCACTGAATTTCAGGATGCCATGAGGCATCCCACGCTCAGTCCGGCAGCGCGATTTTCTGGTCGGTGCTGAACTGGTAGTCATTAAAAACCTGCTCCGCAGTGAGCACCTGATAGCTGCCATCCGGCAAGCGGCGGGTGGTGTCCTTGAGGCGCCAGGTGGTTTGGCCGCAGGTCCAGATGTCGAAGTTGCGCATGTGGGTGCAGAGGCAGGTCTTGTCCTTGACTGACAGCTTTTTCACGCCCGGGTGCAGCGCCACTTCACGGTTCCAGGCGTCGATATAGGCGCAGTTGCCCTTGGCGTCGAGCAGGTAGCCGTAGGCTTCGCAGTTGGGGCGGATGCCGTCGCCGATGCCGGGGCTGCCCTTGAGCATGCGCATCGGATAGCCGGTCGGCGAGATGGTGTTGACCTCGATGTCGTCTTCGCTGGCCTTGAAGTATTCCTGTTTGACCTTGTCCGGCAGGCCGCACTCGCGGGTGACGGTGAAACGCGTCGCCACCTGTACGGCGGCTGCGCCCTGCTCGAGGAAGGCAGCCGCGTCGCTGCCGGTGAAAATGCCACCGGCGGCGATCACCGGAATGTCGAGGTGTTCGGCTTTGAGGAACGCCATCACTTCATCGACCAGGGTACGCAGATCGTATTTCCACCAGTCTTCGATACCGAAACCCAGATGGCCACCCGCGAGCGGCCCTTCCACCACGATGTAGTCGGGCAGCCGCTGCAGTCGCGCGTTCTTGCGCAGGAACATCGCCAGCGCGCGCGCCGACGAAACGATGATGCCGAGCTTGGCATCGCGAAAGCGCGGATGGTCCTCCATCAGCGCGAACGAGCCGAGATGCAGGCCGGCGCTGAGGGTGATGCCGTCGATGCCGGCATCGAGCGCGGCGGTGAGACGCATGCGCAGCGTCTCGCGCGGCGCGTTCATGGTGAGCTTTTCCATGCAGTTGATGAAGATCAGCCCGTCGCCGCGCTTGGCTTCCATGGTTCGGCCTACATGGCTGCGCGTGGCTTCCTCCAGCGTCGCGAGGCAGAACTGCACCGAAGACTTGTCGCTGCTGGCGACATTGGCCTTGTACTGCTTCAGCTTCTGGCTGACGAATTTGGTGTCGAAGCGGGTGTCGGACACGGTCTGCACCATGGCGTCGGAGATATGGCCGATGCCGCCGAGGCGCGCCACTTCGAGCGCCAGTTCGGCGGTCGAAATGTCCACCCCCATGCC
>JBAVFD010000044.1:0-46691 GCA_049588075.1 Thiobacillus sp. | reverse complement strand
GGGCGAGGTCGGTGAGCGCCTTGCCGCGCGCCACGGCGCCGGGGTTGCGCCCGAGCAGCAGGGAGATGGCGTTCTCCGTCAGTGCGATGTCGCGCTCGATCTGCGGGATCGCGGCGGCGGCCGCCTCGTACTGCGAGCGCGCCTGTTCCAGGGTGAGTTGCGAGATCTGGCCGTATTGGAACTGCAGTTCGAACAGCCTGACCGACTCGGCGTAGGTGGCGAGCGTGCGCTGGGTGATCTCGAGCTGGTAGTCGAGCGAGCGCAGCTGCAGGTACGAGGTCGCCACCGAGGCGACGAGCGAGAGGATCACGCCGCGGCGCGCCTCCTCGGTGGCAAGCGCGCTCGCCTGTGCCGACTCCGACAGCCGCCGGATGCGGCCCCACAGGTCGAGCTCCCAACTCGCGCCGAGCAGGGCCTCGTAGGCGGTCTGCGGGTTCGGGATGGCCGAGGACAGCGGCGTGGCGTTGCTCTCCGAGAAGTGCTGTCGCGCCGCGTTGCCCTGGTAGCCGGCCTGCGGAAAAAACGCCGACCGGGTCTGGGTCAGGATGGCCGCGGCGGCCTGAACGTTGGCTGCGGCGATCTGCACGCTCTTGTTGCTGGCGAGTGCCTCGTCGATCAATCCGTCGAGCACCGGGTCGCCGAACTGCTTCCACCACTCGGTGTCGGCGAGCTCGCGTGCGCCTTGTTCCGCGTAACGGAAGGTCTGCG
The DNA here is from genome assembly GCA_049588075.1 of Thiobacillus sp. Taxonomy (GTDB): domain Bacteria; phylum Pseudomonadota; class Gammaproteobacteria; order Burkholderiales; family Thiobacillaceae; genus Thiobacillus. Next base: position 45,983 of record JBAVFD010000044.1, on the reverse strand, counting down.
GCGCGTCGATCTGCGGCCGCAGGTAGTCCGGCCCCGTCATGCAGCCGCCGAGCGCAGCAGCGAGCGCGAGCAGGAAGGCGGCGCGCCGCATCTCAGTCATCGCGGCGCTCCGCGGGTGGAACGCCACCGCCGGGTGAGTGCTCCGCAGGCGCGGGCGGGTCCGCCTTCTTTCCCCGCTCGGCGAGCTTGTCGAAGAGGTAGAAGAGCAGGGGCACGTACAGCATTGCGAGCGTGGTCTCGCCGATCATCCCGCCGATGATCCCGGTGCCGATCGAATGCCGCGCGTTGGCGCCGGCGCCCACCGCGAGCGCGAGCGGCAGGCAGCCCATCGCGAACGCAAGCGATGTCATGATGATCGGCCGCAGCCGCTGCTCGCCGGCGAGAATCGTCGCCTCCATGATCGTCTTGCCCTGTTGCCGGAACTCGACCGCGGCCGACACGCGCAGCACCGCGTTCTTCGCGCCGAGCCCGATCAGGACCAGCAGGCCGATCTGGAAGTAGACGTCGTTCTCCAGTCCGCGCAGCCAGTTGGTGGCCAGCGCACCGAGGATCCCGAACGGTACCGCGGACATCACCGCGCCCGGCAGCGTCCACGACTCGTACTGCGCGGCGAGCACCAGGAACACGATGATGAGGCCGAAGACGAACGCGATCATCGACGTGCCGCCGGACTTCTTCTCCTCGTACGCGAGGCCGGACCAGGCGAAGGTGTAGCCCGGCGGCAGCACCTCCTTCGCCGTCGCCTCCATCGCGGCGATCGCGTCGCCGGAGCTGTATCCCGGTGCCGCGTTGCCGTTGATCTTCGCCGCCGGAAAGCCATTGAAATGCGGCAACAGGTCCGGCCCGGCGATCCATTCGGTGGTGACGAGCGCCGACAACGGAACCATCTGGCCACTGTTCGACCGCGTATACAGGCGCGTCAGATCACCGGGGGTCTGCCGGTACTTGGCGTCAGACTGCACGATCACCCACCAGACACGGCTGAACTGGTTGTACTGGCTGGCAGTGAGCGAGCCGAACTGCGCCTGCATCGCGCTGTAGACGTCCTCCACCGGTACGCCGAGCAGGGTGGCCTTGTCACGATCGACGCTGGCGCGCAACTGCTGGGTATTGGCGCGGAAGGTGCTGGACAGGCCCGCAAGCATGGGATGGGTCCGCGCCTTCCCGAGAAAGTCCTGGGTCACCTCGTCGAGTCGCGCCGGATCGCCTGAGCCCGTGTCCTGGATCCAGAATTCGAAGCCGCCGGTGGTCCCGATGCCGGGAATGGGCGGCGGCGCGAGCGGGATGACGATCGCTTCCTTCAGGTCCCGGACCTCGCGGTGAAGGCGCGTGAGCACGGCACGCGCATTCTCCATTTTCGCCTTTTCCAGGGTGTCGTAGCGCTCCTTGAAATCCTTGAGCGTCACGAAGAAGCCACCGGCATTGGTCTTGAAGCCGCTGTCGAACAGGCTGTAGCCGGTAATCATCGAGCGCGTATCGACCCCCGGTATCTTCTCGAGAATCGCATCCACTTTTTCGGCCACTGCCTGCGTGCGGTCGATGCTCGCGGCTTCCGGCATGATGATCGCGGTCATCACGTAGCCCTGGTCCTCGTTCGGCACGAAGCTCGTCGGCAGGACGGCGAACAGGTGGTAGATGCCCCAGAGGAAGCAGGCGAACAGCACCAGCGCGACGGCCGCGCGCTTGATCACCAGCTCGACCGCATGGCCGAAGCCGCGCGTCACCGCGTCGACCTGGCGGTTGAACCACGCGAAGAACCCGCGCTGCGGCGGCGGCTTGTGTTTGAGCATCAGCGCGCACATGGCCGGCGTCAGCGTCAGCGCGACGAAACCGGACACCACCACCGAGACCACGATGGTGATCGCGAACTGCTTGTACAGCTGGCCGGTGGTGCCGGGCAGGAAGGCCGCCGGGATGAACACGGACGCCATCACCAGGACGACGGCGACGAGCGAGCTCGCGATCTCGTTCATCGACTTGATCGTGGCTTCCCTGGGCGCGAGATGGTGGTCGTGCATGTTGCGCTCGACGTTCTCGACGACGACGATCGCGTCGTCGACCACCATCCCGATCGCCAGCACCAGGCCGAACAGGGTGATGAGGTTGATCGAAAAGCCGAGGGCGAGCATGCCCGCGAAGGTCGTGATCAGCGAGACCAGGATCGCGATCGTGCAGATGATCGTCGTGCGGAAGCTCTGCAGGAACAGGTACACGACCAGCACGACCAGCACGATCGCCTCGAACAGCGTGTGAATCACCTCCTCGATCGACAGCCTGACGAAGTCGTTGGTGTCGAGCGAGACGCGGTAGTCCAGGCCCTCCGGGAAGCGCGCCTTCATCTCCTCCAGCGTCTTGCGCACGCCCGCCGAGACCTCGAGCCCGTTGGCGCCCGGCTGGAGGTACACCGCGATGAAGGTCGCCGGCGTGCCGTTGAGCTTCGAATCGACGATGTACTGGCGCAGCCCGACCTCGACCCGCGCGACGTCGCCCAGTCGCACGATGGCGCTGCCGTTCTGGCTCGCGCGCAGGATGATCTTCTCGTACTGGCGCGGCTCGGTGAACGGCGCCTGCGTGATCACGGGGAAGGTCAGCTCGACCGGGCCGGCCGTCGGCTGCTGCCCGATCTGCCCGGCGCCGAACAGCGCGTTCTGGCCCTGGATCGCATGGGCGATGTCGCTGGTCGTGATGCCGAGCGAGGCCATCCGCTCCGGGTTCATCCAGATCCGCATCGCCTGGTCCGGCACGCCCATGATCTGCGCCTGCCCGGCCCCGGGCACGCGTTTCAGCGCGTCGAGGACGTAGACGTTCGCGTAGTTGGCGATGTAGTCGGCACTGTAGCGGTCACCTTTTCCGAACACGCCGATCAGCATCATGATCGACGAAGACTTCTTCTTCACCGAGACGCCGAGCTGCGTGACCGCTGTGGGCAGCTGCGGCAGCGCGAGGTTGACCCGGTTCTGGACATCCACCTGCGCGATGTCGGGATCGGTGTCCAGCGAGAAATACACGGTCAGCGTGAGCTGACCGGTTGCCGAGCTGGTCGACGACATGTAGAGCATGTTGTCGGCGCCGTTGATCTGCGCCTCGATCGGCGAGGCGACCGAGTCGGCCAGCGTCTTCGAATCCGCGCCGGGATAGGTCGCGTTGACCGTGACCTGCACCGGCGTGATCGTCGGGTACTGCTGCACCGGCAGCACGGTCATGGCGACCAGCCCGGCGAGGCAGAGGATGATAGCGACGACCGCGGCGAAGATCGGCCGTTCGATGAAGAAGCGGGAGAACATGAGCGGCCGCGCCTCGGCTACTTGCCAGCCGCGATTTCCACGCGGCGGGCATCACGGTCGCTCCCGCTGCCGGTCACCTCCCGCGGCGCCTGCAGGCGGACACGGTCGGCGGGCAGCCCTTCGGCGAGCAGCGCCTCGCGCACGGCTATCGCGCGTTGCTTTGCGAGTTCGATGTTGGCGGTCCGGTTGCCGGCGCTGTCGGCGAATCCGGTGACGTCGATCGGGTTCACGCCGCCCTTCATGGCGGGGACGAGTTCCCTGAGGATCCGCATCGCCTCGGCGTCGAGCGCGGACTTGCCTGCTGCGAAGTGGACGGACACCGTTGCCCCGGCGGGGCGCGTCGCCGGCGCCGCTTCCAGCGACTCCGGCTTCGGCACGTACGGCGTCGCTTTGACGGGCATGTCGGGACCGAGCCGCAAGGTGCCGTCGACGACGACCTGGTCGCCTGCCGCGAGGCCCTGCGAAATGAACCAGCTGTCGCGATACCAGTCGCCGACGACGACCGGCCGCAGCTCCGCCTTGCCGGCCTGGTTCACGACCCAGACGAAGTGGCCCTTGGCGCCCTGCTGCACGGCGCGCTGCGGGATCGTGATCGCGTTGGGGCGCGTCGCGCCGTTCAGGCGCACCCGGACATACTGGTTGGGTCGCAGCGCGCCGTCCGGATTCGGGACGGTCACGCGGATGAGGAAGGTGCCGGTCTGCGGGTTGAACGACGGGTCGACGAAGGTGATGCGGCCGGTCTGCGGGAACGTCGAGCCGTCGACCTGGATCAGCTCGGCGACGTAATTGCCGTCCCTGGGCGGCACGAGCAGGCCCTTGGCGACCTGGTCGCGGTAGTTCTTGAACGCGTTCTCCGAAACGCTGAAGTTCACCCACATCGGGTTGAGCGAGGACACCGTGGTGAGCAGGCTGTTCTGCGGGCTCAGGTAGGCGCCTTCCTTCTGCTGCGCAGCCGCTGCGATCCCGCGCAGCGGCGAGGCGATGGTCGTGTAGGAAAGATTCAACTTGGCGGAATCGACGTTGGCCTGTGCCTGCGCGACCGATGCCGCGGTGGTGTCCGCGTTGCCGGTGGCGTCGTCGAGGTCCTTCTGCGACAGGGCGTTCAGCTCCGCGAGCGGCTTGACCCGCTTCAGGTTGGCCACCGCGGTGTCGTTGGCGGCCTTGGCCTTGGCCCAAGCCGCCTGGGCGGAGTCGAACTGGGCGATGAAAGGCTTGCGGTCCATCTGGAACAGGATCTGGCCCTCCTTGACGATCGCGCCTTCCGTATAGCGCTGCTTGTCGAGGAAGCCGCTGACCCGCGCCACGATGTTGACCTCCTGCGGACTCTGGGTCTGCGCAATGTACTCGGAGGTCACCGGGGTGTCGCGCGGCTCGACCTTGAGCACGCTCACCTCGACCGGCTGCGGTGGCGGTGGCGGGGCTTCCTTTGAGCAACTGGCGAACAGGAACGCGCACGCCGGGAGCAGGGCCCATGCGTAGTGTTGGTACAGAGGGGGCGGAGATTTGGCTTGCTTCACGGCCTGTGGTCCTCCCAGTCTTCCCAGTCTACCGTGTGGGCCTTGAGATAGCTGCTGACCGCGGCACCCACGGTCGGAAAGAATAACTCCTTGCCCAGCCGCGCGAACAGCCCGAACCGCTTCAGCTTGTCCTTGACGGGATCCTTCATCTCGGCAAAGCACAACTCGATGCCGGCAGCGTGCAGGGTCTCGTCCAGTTCGGCCAGCATGTCGGCGGAAGTAACGTCCACGCTGGTGACCGGTTCCGCCGCCACCACCAGCCAGTGCACCGGCGTAGGCGAGGTGGCCACCGCGTCCAGCACGCGGTCATGGAACAGCTCGGCGTTGGCGAAAAACAGCGGCGCATCCCAGCGGAACAGGACCAGGCCGGGGATCAGGCGCGCGTCGGGGTAGCGTGTAATGTCGTGGTAGCCTTTGATGCCCTCGGCGCGCCCCAGCACCGCGGAGTAGGGACGCCAGGCACCCCACAGAAATTCGATGACGGCAATCACGATCGCCAGGCCGATGCCCGGAATCGCGCCCAATATGGCCACGCCGACGGTGCAGACGATCGATAGCCAGAACTCCCAGCGCTGGATGCGATAGATGCGGCGCAGGTCGGCGACCTCGATCAGGCCGATGGCCGACGCGATCACCACCGCAGCCAGTGCGCTGGTAGGCAAATTCCGCAGCAGGTCCGGCGCCACCACCAGCAGCAACGCAACCGCCAGCGCGCCGACGACGCCGGTCAGCTGGGTTCGCGCCCCCGCCGCTTCGGCAACTGGCGTGCGCGATGAACTGCTGCTGATCGGAAAGCCCTGAAAAAAACCGGCCGCCAGGTTGGCCACGCCGAGCCCCACCATCTCCTGGTTGGGGTCGACGTAGGTGCGGGTGCGCGCCGCATAGACGCGCGAAAGCACGCTGGTGTCGGCGAACGACACCAGGGCGACGGCGAGCCCGCCGGTCAGGACGGGGCCGATATCGGCGTAAGTGATCCACGGGATGGCGAATGCCGGCAGGCCTTGCGGCAGCGAGCCGAGGACCGACACGTCCGCGCGCGTGGCAAGGTCCAGCACGCCCACGACGACGGTGGCAGCCACCACGGCGACCAGGATGCCCGGCACGCGCTTGCTGCCCTTGAGCAGCAGGATCACCGCCAGGGTGGCTGCGCCGACCGCGAACGTAGTCCAGTTGGTCATGCCATCCACCACCGCAGTGGCGATGGCCCACAGGTCTTTCACCGGCCCGACGCCGTCGATCGAGAAGCCGAACAGCTTGGGCAGCTGGCTGATCAACACCGTCAGCGCGATGCCGTTCATGTAGCCGTAGCGGATCGGCTTGGACAGCAGCTCGGTGATGAAGCCCAGGCGCGCCAGGCCGGCCGCGATGCACACCGCCCCCGACACCACCGCCATCATGGCGGCGAGGGCGATGGCACGCATCGGGTCGCCGCCCGACAGCGGCAGGACGACGGCGAGAATGACCGCGGCGAGCGAGGAGTCGGGCCCCAGCACCAGGATGCGGCTGGGGCCGAACAGCGCATACGCCAGCAACGGAACGATCGTCGCATACAGGCCATAGATGCCCGGCACCCCCGACGCCACCGCGTAGGCGATGCCGACCGGCACCAGCATCGTCGTCAGCACCAGCCCGGCCACGATGTCGTGACGCAGCCAGGCCGCCTCGTAGTGGCGCAGGGTCTGCAGCCCCGGCAGCCAGCGGATCCAGCCACGCTGACCGGAGGCATTGTGCGGGCGCGCGATGCGACCCGGTTCCGGTTGGGGCGAAGACGGGGACGCGTCGCTCATGCGATTGATCTGGCCTAAGATGAAAGGAATTATCATCATAGCTCGCAGTGGCTTGGGATGGGCCTCCGGCAACATCGGGTAGGCACACCGTGACGTAAAGGAAAAAAACCGGAATGGACTCAGAGATCCCCAAGACGAAAGACACCCGGCGCAGCGGATTCGCTGCGGATTTGCTGCCCGGCCTCACGACCTCGGCCGTGGTGGTGCCCAAGGCGCTCGCCTACGCGACCATCGCGCAACTGCCCGTGCAGGCGGGCCTGTTTGCAGCGTTGGTACCGATGACGGTGTACGCCGTCCTCGGCAGTTCGCGCGTGCTGAGCGTGAGCACCACCACGCCGATCGCGATCCTGTGCGCGACCGCGATCGGCGAAGCGCTGAGTGCGGATCCCGGACTCAATCCCCTCGTCGCGTCGGCCACCCTCTCGCTGCTCGTCGGCTTGATGCTCATCGCCGCGCGCATCCTGCGCTTCGGCTTCCTGGCCAATTTCATTTCGGAACCGGTGCTGACCGGATTCAAGGCGGGCGTCGGCTTCGTGATCGTGGCCGACCAGTTGCCCAAGCTGCTCGGCATCCATATCCACAAGGAGGGCTTCTTCCGCGACGTGGCCTCGATCGTCACGCATGTTCCGGAACTTTCGTGGCCGACGTTCGCCGTCGCCCTGGGTACCCTGGCTGTCATTGCGTTCGCCAAGCGCTTCTTGCCCAAGGCTCCGGCGCCGCTGCTCGCCGTGGCCATGGGGATCGCCGCCTCGGCCATCCTGGGACTCGAAGCCGCCGGCGTGAGCGTGGTCGGCGCGATCCAGGGCGGTTTTCCGATGCCCGTGCTGCCGCACCCCTCGCTGTTCGAGGCGATGTGGCCAGCCGCCGCCGGCATCGCGCTGATCTCCTTCACCGAATCGATCGCGGCAGCACGGGCCTTCGTCCAGCGTGCAGACCCTCCCATCGACGCCAACCGCGAACTGCTGGCCATCGGCGCCGCGAATGCCGCAGGCGCATTCATCGGCTCGATCCCCGCCGGCGGCGGCACCTCGCAGACAGCAGTGAGCCGCAAGGCCGGATCGAAAACGCAGGCCGCCTCGCTGGTGGTCGCAGCAGTAGCGTTCGCCACGCTGCTGTTCCTCGCGCCGGTTCTCGCCCTGATGCCGCACGCCACGCTGGCGGCGGTGGTCATCGCCTACTCGATCGGACTGGTGAACCCGGCGGAAATGGCAGCCATCCGCCGCGTGCGCACGATGGAGTTCCGCTGGGCCGTGGTTGCCTGCCTCGGCGTGATGATGCTGGGCACCCTCAAGGGCATTCTGGTCGCCATCGTGCTCTCGCTGGTGGGACTGATGGTGCTGGCAAACGTCCCGCGTGTTTACGAAATCAGGCGCAAGCCTGGCACCAACGTGTTCCGGCCGTGCTCACCCGAACATCCCGAGGACGAGGCCGTTCCCGGTCTGCTCATCGCCCGCCCCGAAGGGCGCGTTTTCTTTGCCAACGCCAGCAACATCGGCAGCAAGCTGAACGCCCTGGTCCAGGCCGCCTCCCCGCAGGTGATCCTGCTCGACTGTTCTGCCATGACGGGAATTGAATACACCGCGCTCAAGATGCTGGTCGAGGCCGAGGAAAGACTGCGCGCCGAAGGCACGGAACTCTGGCTGGCCGCGCTCAACCCCGAGGTGCTGGAAATGGTGCAGCGCACGCCTTTGGCTGAACGCCTGGGTCGCGAGCGGATGTTCTTCATGGTTGAACGGGCGGTCGCCGCGTTCGAGGCACGCAAATGAACGCCCCGACATCCAAGCCCAGCGACAACTTTCTCCGCAACCCGCCGGACTTCTCGCTCGTCCATGGAGGGCCGCTCTTCCAATTCTTTCTTCGGGCGCACCTGTCAGACGATGCGCTGGAACTGGCGCGCAAACGCATCATCGTCATTGCGCTGCTGGCCTGGCTGCCGCTGCTGCTGCTCTCGGCCCTGGAAGGACAACTGATAGGCGGCAGCGTGGCCGTGCCCTTCCTGATGGACGTGGAAGTCCACATCAAATTCCTGGTGGCGGTGCCCCTCATGATCAGTGCCGAACTGGTGGTGCATCGGCGCATGCGGCTGCTGGTGAAGCAGTTCCTGGATCGCAAGCTGATTCCCGAGCATGCGATTCCACGCTTCGATGCCGCCATCCATTCGGCATTCCGGCTGCGCAACTCAACACTCGCCGAGGTACTGCTGATCGTCCTGGTGTATGGCCTCGGTGTCCTGGTCATCTGGCGCCATTACATGGCACTCGATGCGCCCACCTGGTATGCGACGCCGACAGCGGACGGATCCAGGCTCTCGCTCGCGGGAATGTGGTATGCCTACCTGAGCCTGCCGATCTTCCAGTTCCTGCTGCTGCGCTGGTACTTCCGCCTGCTTGTCTGGATACGCTTTCTGTGGCAGGTGTCACGCATCGACTTGAACCTGGTCCCCACACATCCGGACCGCAACGGTGGCCTGGGATTTCTCGCTACCACGTCCTTCGCATTCGTCCCGCTGCTGATGGCGCACGGCGCGATCGTTGCCGGAAACCTCGCCAACCGCATTTTCTATCTCGGGTCGGCCCTGCCTGAGTTCAAGGGCGAGATCGCCCTCATGCTCGCCTGGCTGCTGTGCGTGGTCCTCGGCCCGCTGCTGGTGTTTGCACCCCAGTTGGCCCAGGCGAAGCGGACCGGTCTGCGCGAATATGGCACCCTGGCCCAGCGTTATGTGCGCGAGTTCGACACCAAATGGCTGCGCGGCGGCGCGCCTGCCGACGAGCCGTTGGTGGGCAGCGGCGACATCCAGTCCCTCGCCGATCTGGGCAACAGTTACGAGGTGGTGCGGACCATGCGCGCCGCGCCTGTGTCGAAGGAAGCCATCCTCCAGCTCGCGGCCGCGGTGCTGGTGCCGATCGTGCCGCTGCTGCTCACCATGATGCCGTGGGAAGACCTGCTGAAAAAGCTGCTGGGGATTCTGTTCTAGGAAACATCCAGGCGCATAGGCACGATGCCTGCCCCGCATCGTTCGGCTAAACCACGGCGGGGCCAGTCAACAGGCGGTCACGTGTTGTGCCGGGTAAAATGGAACGGGCACCTGAAACCGATGCCGGTTCATGTACCGGACTGGCTCGCCAATTCAGACGAATCGGGGAACTGGCTTGTTTCACGCCAGGCAGGGCAGTTGGATACGCATTCCTGACCGGTCGTTGGCGCCAGCATCGCCTCAATATACAGTTTCTGGCGACGCTGCTCTGCCGCTTCGCCAAGGAGTCCGGGGGCGCTCTATTGCCGCTTTCCGGATAACTCGGTCTGCCCCAGCAGCGTATCTGAGGGCAGTTCACCGAAACAGTCCCTGTAGGCGCGCGAGAATTCGCCAAAGTGCCAAAACCCCCATCTGAGTGCCTCGGCCGAGACCGTGGTCGACCCGGGTGGCGCTGCCAGGAGTGCTTGCCGAACGCGATGCAGCCTCAGCCGGATCAGATAGGCCATCGGCGTCAGCCCCATCACCTCCTTGAACGCGTATTCCAGGGTGCGCTCGCTCACGCCGGCAGCCTTGCACAAGTCAGTCACGTAGAGGGTGGTGCCAGTCTGCGACAGCGCGTGGTCCTCGGCGATCTTCACGATCAGGCTCTGCGCCTGTCGCGTCCGGTCGCTGCGGCTGGGCTCGAAGTCGTTGGCCACGTCGAGGGTCGCCAACAGCGTCTCGAGCAACTCGACCTGGGCAGCGTTGCGTTCGGTCTCACTCTCGTTGAACAGGGCGGGATCGAATACGGCGGCGTCCACCAGTCGCTTGCCCCAGTCGAAAAGCTGCCGTGCCCGTGCTTCGCTGACTTGCAGTATCTCCACGCCCTGCGGCAACCGAAATTCATGATCGCGCTGGCGGATAGCCAGATGTGCGCTGATGTCCCGGGGCGGGAGCAGGAATGCCATGCCTTCCCAGCCGGCGTCGACAACAAACCGGGCCTCCGATTCCGGCGCGACGGCCAGCAGCATGCCGGGCCGGACCGGCAATCCGTTCACGGTGCCCCGTGCTTGCGGGCCGAACGCGACGTAGGCGAGCAGGCCCCGACGGACGCTCGTACGTGTTCGCAGGCGAAGGTTGCTCGTATGAAACATGACCATGGCGGTCCCGAGACGAACGATCACGCGCCGTGCCCGCAGAGGCTGCGATTGAAGCGTCACCGCATCCTGGTCGATCAGCTCGATGCCTGCGTTGACAGTCGCGGGGTCGTTGATGTCTTCAACCGTGACCGCAGGTTGGGCTATGGCGAAGCTGGAGTCCGGTATTTTCATATTTTGCGGAATTGCGATAGACGGCCTTGGCGCCTGGCTGGACAATGCATTCGATCTGCGTCCGCTCATCGTGGCCGGGCCAAATTCCCAGGAGATCAACGCAAAGTGTATCAGCCGTGTGAGGCCAGATCTTCCGCAGCCTGCAGGCACCGCGTCGGCGGACGCGTGGCAGATTAATTTTCAAATTAAGGAGCTATTGGCGATGAAACGCTACGAATGGACGCTTTTGTTGGCAATCAGTGCCATGGCGCTGGCCCCTTCGGCCCGGGCGCAGGAGGCCGAGGCGGCGGACGCGGCGGCGCTGGCGGAGTCGGCCAAGAAGCTGGCGAACCCGGTGGCTGCGATGATCAGCGCGCCGTTTCAGTACAACTACGACAAGTTCGGCGGGACGAACGACGGCGCCTCCAGAAGCACGCTGGTCATGCAACCGGTGTTCCCGGCCTCGCTCAACGACGACTGGAACCTGATCACGCGCATCGTCCTGCCGGTCATCGATCAACGGGACTTTCCGGTTGCCGCGCTGAACGAATCGGGTCTCGGCGATACCACGGCCAGCCTGTTCTTCTCGCCGAAGGCGCCCACCGCTGACGGCTTGATCTGGGGGGCGGGGCCGGTCTTCCTGCTGCCGACGGCGACCCAGGACGTGCTCGGCACCGAAAAATGGGGCCTCGGGCTGACGGGCGTGGCCCTGAAGCAGGCTGGGCCGTGGACTGTCGGCATTCTGGCCAATCAAATCTGGTCCGTGGCCGGCAACGACAGCCGCAGCGACGTCAACGCCGCCTACCTGCAACCTTTTGTCAGCTACGACTTCCCGACGCATACGACCATTGGTGTGAACTCGGAATCCACCTATGACTGGACAAGCAATCAGTGGCAGGTTCCCGTGAATTTTCTGGTGGGGCAAATGCTCAAGATCGGGCCGCAGATCATGCAACTCGCGGTCGGAGCAAGGTATTGGGCCGCGGCGCCGGATAATGGCCCGGAGGGTTGGGGCTATAGGGCACAGTTAACATTTCTGTTCCCCAAATAATGATGGATGCCTGGACCGCTTGAGTCTCTTGTACGGGAAAAGCTTCGGTTAGATCAGTGAAGTGGCGAAGAAGTGGCGAAGGCGCGCGGAATCGAGGTAGAGTTCTGATGAAGCAACGAGAAAGGGAATTGCAATGAAGACCGTAATGCGGCACGCGATGCGCGACATCGTCAAAAAAAAGCTGCACAGACTGCTGGGAATGCTGGGCATGGTCGCGGCGTTCGCCGTGCCCGCCATTGTTTCCGCCGCAGATGCTCCCCGCCGGCCGAACATTGTCATCATCCTCGCCGATGACATGGGATTCGCCGACATGGGGTCCTTCGGTGGTGAGATCAAAACGCCCAATCTCGACTCCCTGGCGAAAGCCGGCACGCGCTTCACGAATTTCTACACGCACGCCACCTGCTCGCCAACGCGGTCGATGCTGCTCAGTGGCGTAGACACGCACCTGAACGGGCTGGGCAACATGGACGAGTATACTGCGCCCAACCAGCGCGACGTGCCCGGCTACGAAGGCTACCTCAACAACCGGGTGGTCACGCTGCCACAGCTGCTCAAGGATGCCGGCTATCACACCTACATGGTCGGCAAGTGGCACATGGGCAAGCAGCCCGACCAGATCCCGGCTGCGCGCGGATTCGAGCGCGATTTCTCGCTGCTCGATGGAGCCGGTAGCTACTGGGACATGACCAATTTCACCGGCGCGTCGCCGAAGTCGGTCTTCACCGAGGATGGCCGCTATCTGTCGAAACTCCCCGATGACTACTACGCGACGAAAACCTACACCGACAAGATGATCGACTTCATCGACGCCAACCATGGCGACGGCAAACCGTTCTTTGCTTACGTCTCCGAGCAGGCGCCGCATGATCCGTTTCACCTGCCGCGCGAATGGCGCAGTCGTCACGTCGGCGAGTACGACAAGGGCTGGGATGCAGTGCGGCAGGCACGGCTGAAGCGCCAGATCGAGCTCGGCATCATACCCGCGGGCACGCAGCTCTCCGAGCGGATGTGGTTCGTTCCCGATCCCATCGTGCTCGCCCCGGCGGCCCGCGCGATCGCCGGCAAGAAAATGGAGCTGTACGCCGGCATGGTGGAGAACATGGACTTCCACATCGGCCGCCTGATCGACCACCTCAAGCAAATCGGCGAGTACGAAAACACGATCTTCATCGTGTTCGGCGACAACGGCGCCGAAGGAACCGACCTGTTCAAGATGATTGCGGGTTCGCCCGGGTCGCGCGATTTTCTCTACGCGGCGATCAAGTGGTCGCAGACCAATCCCAACGCCTGGGGCGATCCGGGCTCGTACGTCGGCTACGGTCCGATGTGGGCGCAGGTGTCGATGACACCCTTCAGCCAGTACAAGGGCTGGGTCGCGGAAGGCGGCATCCGCAACGCGCTCATCGTCAGCGGTCCGGTCGTCAAGCGGCCGAAGGACAGCATCAACAATGGGCTCATGCATGTGGCTGACATCATGCCGACGCTGCTCGACGTCGCCGGCGCCAGCTATCCGAAGTCCTACGCGGGGCACGAACTGCCTCCGCTCATCGGCAAGTCCTGGGGCCCGATGTTGGCAGGACAAGCGGAATCGCCACGGACGGCGCGGGACTACCTGGCCTGGGAAATCTTCGGCAACCACGCGGTGCGACAGGGCGATTGGAAGCTCCGCTGGCAACACAAGCCGTTCGGCAAGGGCGACTGGGAATTGTTCAACGTCACGAGCGACCCCGCTGAGCGCAAGGATCTCGCCACCGAGCGCCCCGACAAGTTGCGCGAGATGGTTGCGCTCTGGGACAACTATGCCCTGACGAACAACGTGATCCTGCCAAGCCGCTCCATGTTCGAGACCCTGGAGGACCAGCTTCCGCCGCGCGTCCCGGACGACCCGGGCTACCCGCCGCTGATCTACAAGCGACAGTTCGTGCCGCCCGCGGGCATGGTGGGTGATCCCAAGCCATGATCGTTGCCTATCCGAGAATCTATCAAGAAGGGAATAAATTATGAAAAACGACGGAAGTCCAGTGAAACCGCTTGCCTCGTTGCGGCTGGTCGTCGCAACGATGCTCACCCTGGGCGCGTTATTGCCAGCGCAAGCGCTCGCCCAGGTGCCGGCGCGCTTCTACTGGAAGACGCTGTCGGGTGGAAGCGCGGTGCCACTCATCTATGAGTCGATCAGCGGCAACACGAATCCGTTCGATTCTGCCCATACCGTGGTTCCGGGAGCGCAATTGGACGCCACAATGGCCCTGATGGGATATGCGCAGACCTTTTCATTGCTTGATCGCTCGGCCATGGCCGCGATCATCCTGCCCATGGGGCGGATCTCGGGCGACGTCACGGTGGCTGGCAAGACCTACAACCAGTCGGCCCAAGGGTTCGGCGACCCGATGCTCGAGTTCGATGTCAACCTGATCGGGCCGCCGGCACAGAAGAACATTCCCGACGCCATTCGCTACGAGCCGGGATTCTCGGTCGACCTGCTCGCCGACCTGGCGTTGCCGATCGGCGAATACGACAACAAGCAGCCCCTGAATCTCGGGCAGAACCGCTGGTACGGGCGCCTGGGCGCGCCCATCATCTGGCAGCTCGGTCCGTGGGTGCCGGGCCAGCGCACGACCCTGGAATTTCTGCCTGCCGTGTGGATCTTCGGCGACAACACCGACTATGTCGGGCAGACGCTGCAGACGGATCCCATGTTCCAGCTGGATGCGCACTTGACTCACGACTTCACCGAGCACCTGTGGGGGTCGCTCGATGCCGTCTGGTACAGCGGCGGCCAGGCAACAATCAACGGCGTCCAAGGGGAGAAGCTCAACAACGCCGGTGTCGGACTCACGCTCGGCTATACCATCAACAACAACGTGAACCTGACCTTCGGCTACAAGTCGACCGTTAACGACAACGCGCCCGGGGACCTCAAAATCGATAACTTCATGGTCACGCTCGTGTTCGGGTGGCACCCGCTCATCGAAGGAGCGCGACGGCTGAAGGAAGGGGAGTAGGACCATCGTGCCGATATCGGGGGGCGACACACCTTCGATATCGGCTCTGGCGTTGGCCAAACCGCCGATGTCCATCCGCTCCAGGCTGAGGCCAAGGCCGGAAAATGCGTGACATTCACGGGACTGGCCAATAGCCGGCCATCCCGCTATCCCGTTATCTTCATCTGCAACACTACCTTCTGCTTACGCAGTTTCTAGTGTGTTGCATCCACCTATTGAAACCGCAACCCAAAGCAGACCTACGAGCCGCTGGCTAATAACTGACTACTTCGGGGATGGTGCTGACATTGCTGCATTTGCCCCAAGGCCAAGCTTCGGCCAAAGTCGCTATTCGCGTTTACTATCGAGGCAATCAACACACTGGAGTCCAACGTCTGCTTTCAGAAATAGATGAGCTGACGCTACCGACCTGGAATGGTCTGTTACGTCTTGCGGTCAGAACGTCCGCTTCAAAGCCGTTCTGTTGAGAAACGCCTGAGAGGCTGTAATTGCAACACCGTTTGAAAACCCAATTCCTCAAAATCACCTACATTGAACAGCTATCAAATAGTTGACGGTTTGAAGTTCCGAAAAACCTGACTGGAATCACCTTCAATGCTGACAATCAAAGTTCGGGCAAGGAGAGTGTCATAGCCATCAAAGAGTTCGGATTGTCGGCACGCATGCGTAATGCGTTGCATAACGACCGGGACACCGAGTTGTTGCGTTCGGAGCTGTTCAGCATCGAACAGCTGAAGCGTCACGCAGTCACGCTGGCGGGCCAGCATCGAATCGATCCGCGTCCGGGGCCGGACAGATTGCTGCCACGGCTGGCGGACAATGCGCGGGTTCTGCTAGCGGCATACGACGTCGTCACAGCCGCAGCCACGCCGGGTCAACGGATCGTGCCGGCAGAGGCCTGGCTGCTCGACAACTTCTATCTGATCGAGCAGCAGATCAGTCTGGCGCGTCGGCATCTGCCGCGCGGATACAGCCGGCAACTGCCGCGACTGGCAGAGGGGCTGTCGGCCGGCTTCCCCCGCATTTACGACCTGGCGCTGGAGCTGATCTCACACATGGACGGCCGCGTCGACAGCGACAACGCCACCCAGTTCGTTGCCGCCTACCAGACCGTCGAGCCCTTGAAGCTGGGCGAACTGTGGGCCTTCCCGATCATGCTGCAGCTGGCGCTGCTGGAAAACCTTCGCCGCGTCGGGGTGCGCATCGCCCAGCGGCGCGAGGAGCGCGATGCAGCCATCACTTGGGCGGACCGCATGCTCGCCACGGCCGAAAGCGAACCCAAACAGCTGATCCAGTTGCTGGCCGAGTTTGCCAATGCCGATGTGCCGCTGACTGCACCGTTTGTGGAGGAGTTTTACGGCAGGCTCCAGGCTCAGGGGTCCGCCATGGCCTTCGTGCAAACATGGGTCGAGCACAAACTGCTCGAACAGGGGGTGACTGCAGCCCAGTTGTCGGAGGCGGCCGGCCGAACGGCCGCGACCAACCAGCTCTCCATCGCCAACAGCATCGGCAGTCTGCGCTTCATCGGCACCATGGATTGGCGCAATTACGTCGAGTCGCTCAGTGTCGTCGAACAGACCTTGCGTGAAGACCCGACGGGGATGCACGCCAGCCAGGATTTCGCCACCCGCGACCGCTACCGGCATGTCATCGAGGACGTAGCACGCGGCAGCACCTGCGGTGAAATGACGGTGGCACGCGAAGCCATTGTTCTCGCGCAGGCGGCTGCAGCGCACCGGGGTATCCGCGATCGCAGCGCGCATGTCGGGTACTACCTGATCGATCACGGACGGCAGGAACTAGAGCGTGCGGTCGGCTGCCATTTGTCGTGGAGATTGCGGGCCAGCCGGGCGAGCCGGCATGTCCGCCTGGCCCTTTATCTCGGCCCCATCCTGGTACTCACGCTACTGGCGACGGTGGTCGTGCTGTCCGCGCTTGGCTTCGATCGGGGTGGACTCGATCCGGGTGACTGGCGGCTCTGGGTTTTTGCGCTTCCCCTCGTCATCGGTACCTCGGCGCTAGCCGTCCCGCTGGTGAATCTGCTGGTCACGCTGCTTCTGCCGCCGCGCGCGTTGCCCCGACTGGATTTTTCCAAGGGGATCCCGGACAGCCACCGCACCATGGTGATCGTCCCCACCCTGCTGGCAAGACCGCAAGACGTCGATGATCTGCTCGAAGCCATGGAGATCCGCTATCTCGGCAATCGCGATCCCAATCTGTTCTTTGCCCTGCTGACGGATTTTCGCGACGCGCCCGAACAAACGCTGCCGGACGACGAGGCCTTGCTCGCCCACGCGCGCGCCGCGGTCGAGGCGCTCAACGAGACCTACCGTGAGGATCGCCCGTGCATTTTCTATCTGTTTCACCGGCCCCGGGTGTGGAATCCATTCGAACGGGTGTGGATGGGGTATGAGCGCAAGCGCGGCAAACTGGAGCAGTTCAATGCACGGCTCAGGGGAGGGGCGCAAACGGTCTTCTCTGACATTGTCGGTGATCAGTCCATCCTGGGTTCGATCCAGTACGTCATCACCCTGGATACCGACACGCAACTGCCGCGCGACGCGGCACGAACTCTGGTCGGCAATCTCGCGCATCCGCTCAACCGGCCGGTCTACGATGCCGGCAAGGGGCGCGTCGTCGAAGGCTACGCAATCCTGCAACCGCGCGCCTCGATCAGCCTGACCAGCGCCGGCCAGTCACGCTTTACCAAATTGTTCGCGGGTGACTCGGGCATCGACCCCTACACACGCGAGGTTTCGGATGTCTACCAAGATGTTTTCGGGGAGGGCTCGTTCATCGGCAAGGGCATTTACGACGTGGATGCATTTCGTCAGGCCGTCGACGGACGCTTTCCAGAGAATCTCATCCTCAGTCACGACTTGCTGGAAAGCGGGTATGCGCGTTCGGCACTGGTAAGCGATGTCGACCTCATAGAAGATCATCCGGCCAGTTACGCCATCGAGGCCAGCCGGCGCCACCGCTGGATACGCGGCGACTGGCAGCTTGCCGGCTGGCTGTTGCCGCGCGTGCCGGCCCCCCCCGCCCTGAACGGCGCGAAGGCGAAACGGCAGGCAAACCCGCTCTCGGCCCTGTCGCTGTGGAAGCTTTTCGACAACCTTCGGCGCAGCCTCGTAGCGCCAGCGCTGCTTGCCTTGCTGGTGGGGGGATGGCTGTTGGAGCCGGCGCCCGTGTGGTTGTGGACCCTGCTGGTCGTGGCGGTGGTGTGCCTGCCCATCCTGCTGTCCACCGTAATCGATCTTGTTCGCAAGCCTGAAGAACGCGACTGGCTGGTGCACCTGAGCCTGACCAGCAAATCCGCAGGCCATCCGATCATACTCGCCTTGCTGACCTTGGCCTTTTTGCCCTACGACGCGCTGATATGCCTGGGTGCGATCCTACGCTCAGGGGTGCGGATGTTGTTCACCCGACGCGGCTTATTGCTCTGGCAACTGCGCTCCTATGCAAACCGCAACGCGTGCCGCACGCTGGCCGATTTCGCTGTGGAAATGTGGGTCGGACCTGTTCTGGCGATGGCACTGGGCATGGCACTGACCTCGATCCGCCCGCCAGCGGAATGGATTTTTTCTGCCCCAGTCCTGTTGCTGTGGCTGGTGTCACCCGTCGTCGGCTGGTGGATCAGCCGGCCGCTGGTCCCCCCCGCTCCGGACTTGAGCATCGATCAACGGGCGTTCCTGCGGACGTCGGCCCGGCGAACCTGGCGCTATTTCGCGGCGTTCGTCGGCCCCGAGGACAACTGGCTGCCGCCCGACAATTTCCAGGAATATCCGGCGCCGGCCATCGCCTCGCGTACCTCGCCCACCAACATCGGCATGTCGCTGCTGGCAGATCTGGCTGCGTACGATTTCGGCTACATCCCTGCCGGAGAATGCCTGCAACGCGTAGGCAACACCCTGGCGACGATGGAAAAGCTGGAACGCTACCGCGGCCACTTTTACAACTGGTACGACACGCACACGCTGCAACCGCTGCATCCGCAATACGTCTCGTCGGTGGACAGCGGCAACCTGGCCGGTAGCCTGCTCACCCTGCAGGCGGGACTGGCCGAGCTGAAAAATCAGCCGGTGCTGTCATCCAACGCGTTCCAGGGATTGCAGGACACCTTGCAGGTGCTTGCCGAACATGTGCCCGCGTCACCCACACCGGATCTGGCAAAGAGGATCAGGTTTCTGCAGGACACGCTCCACTCACTCACGCGGGACGGACAGCCCCATACACTGGCTGCCGCCAACAGCGTGCTAGATGAGATTCACCGTATTGGCGGGGGGCTGGTTGCATGGCTGCCAGCCGATATCGATATCGATGGCGAACTGTATTACTGGGCACAGGCATTCGACCAGCAATCCCGCGTGCTTCGAGATGAGCTGGGATTCCTGGTGCCCGAACCGCTGCACTTCAGCGCCATCCCGACCCTGGCGGAATTGGCCGGCGCAGCAACGTCCCCTCATCGGGGCGCGCTGGAGCGGCTCAGCATCATTGATGATCTGGTGGAGCGTTGTCGCCAGTTGGCGGTGATGGATTTTGAGTTTCTCTACGATGCCGCATGCGGCCTGCTGACCATCGGTTACGACGTCGGCGAGCGACGCCGCGATCCGTCCTGCTACGACCTGCTGGCATCGGAAGCACGCCTGGCCAGCTTTCTGCTCATCGCGCAGGGACAGGTGCCGCAGAAACACTGGTTCGCCCTCGGCCGCCTGCTGACCAGTCACGGCGGCGACGTCAGCCTGATTTCGTGGAGCGGCTCGATGTTCGAGTACCTGATGCCGCAGCTGATCATGCCGAGCTACCCGAACACCTTGCTGGAGCAGACCTGCAAGGCGGCGGTGTCGCGCCAGATCGAATACGGCCGGCAACGCGCGGTGCCGTGGGGGATTTCCGAGTCCTGCCACAACGCCACCGACATGCACCAGGTCTACCAATACCGGGCGTTCGGCGTACCCGGGCTGGGCTTCAAGCGCGGGCTGGGAGATGACCTGGTCATCGCGCCCTACGCCAGCGCACTGGCGCTGACGGTGATGCCGCGCGAAGCGTGTCGCAACCTGCAGACGCTGGCCGACCAGGGTTTTCTCGGCGCCTACGGATTCTACGAGGCGGTCGATTACACGCCCTCGCGGGTGCCGCGGGGCAAGCATCACGCCATCGTGCGAGCCTTCATGGCGCATCACCAGGGCATGAGCCTGCTGGCTTTTGCGCATGTTCTGCACGACCAGCCGATGCAGCGCCGCTTCATGTCCGACCCGCTCGCGCGGGCGACGGAATTGTTGCTGCAGGAACGGGTGCCGAAAAAAGGCGCCACCCTGCACCCGCACGCGGCCGAAGTGAGCGCCGCCGCTCGTCCCCCCAGCGCGGACGCCGGCGCGATCATGCGCGTGTTTACCGAACCGAACACGGCGATCCCTGAAGTTCACCTGTTGTCGAACGGCCGCTACCACGTCATGGCGACTCATGCCGGCGGCAGTTACAGCCGCTGGCGCGACCTCGCCGTCACCCGCTGGCGCGAGGACGCCACATCCGATGGCTGGGGCACCTTCATTTACCTGCGCGACCGCGACAGCGGGAAGTATTGGTCGACTGCGCATCAACCGACCCTGCGCCGCGCCGATCACTACGAGGCGATCTTCGTGCAGGCGCGCGCCGAATACCGGCGGCGCGACCAGGCGATCGAAGCGCACACCGAGATCAGCGTATCCCCGGAAGACGACGTCGAGATCCGCCGCGTCACGCTTACCAACCAGTCGTCGCGGCTGCGTCACATCGAGGTGACAAGTTACGCGGAAGTGGTGCTGGCGCCGTTGAATGCCGACCTGGCGCATCGCTCGTTCAGCAATCTGTTCGTGCAGACCGAAATCCTGCCCGAGCGGCAGGCGATCCTCTGCACGCGGCGCCCCCGCACCCCGGGCGAACAGGTGCCATGGATGTTTCACCTGCTGGCCGCACCGGGCGCGGTGGCCGACGAGCCGTCTTACGAGACCGACCGTGCCCGATTCATCGGGCGCGGTCGCACGGCGGCCAACCCGGTGGTGCTGGATAGCGGCGACAGTCCCCCCATCCTGTCGAACACGGCGGGGTCGGTGCTCGATCCCGTCGTGGCGATCCGCCGCACCCTCAGCCTGTCCCCGGACGAATCGGCGAGCGTGCAGATCATCTCCGGTGTCGCGGACACGCGCGAGGCCGCCTTGGCCTTGCTGGAGAAATATTGCGACCGCCACTTCGTCGAGCGCGCGTTTGAAATGGCCTGGTTCCAGAGCCAGGAGGTGCTGCGCCACCTCAACGCAAGCGAAGCCGATGCACAGGTCTTTGGCCGCCTGGCCAACTCCGTCATTTTCGGCAATGCCCTGCGCCGCGCCGCGCCCGGCCTCATAGCCCGCAACCAGCTGGGGCAGTCCGGGCTGTGGCGCTTTGGTATCTCGGGCGATCTGCCGATCGTCCTGCTGCATATCGGCGACCTCAACCGCATCGAGCTGGTCAAGCAAGTGCTGCAAGCCCACGCCTATTGGCGCATGAAGGGCCTGACCGCCGACCTGGTGATCGTCAACGAGGACTTCTCGGGCTACCGGGCGGTGCTGCAAGACCTGATCATCGGGCTGATCAACGCGGGGCCCGAAGCGCAGGTGATCGACAAACCGGGCGGTGTCTTCGTTCGCCGTGCCGAAGAGCTCTCCGAGGACGAGCGGGTGCTGTTGCAGACGGTCGCCCGCATCGTCTTCAACGACACCGCCGAGACCCTGATCGAGCAAGTGGAACGCCGCGTGTCGGCAGAGCGTGCGTCGGACCGTCTGGAGCCCTCGCAGCAGACGGCCGCCGAACCGGTGTATCCGCTGGCGGCGCGCGAGCGGATTTTCAGCAACGGCCTCGGCGGCTTCACGCCCGACGGGCACGAATACGTCATCACCCTCGAACCCGGGCAGAACACGCCGGCACCATGGGTCAACGTGATCGCCAGCCCGCACATCGGCACCGTCGTCAGCGAGAGCGGCAGCGCGTATACCTGGGCGGAAAACGCGCACGAATTCCGGCTCACCACCTGGCACAACGACCCGCTCTCCGACAGCAGCGGCGAGGCGCTCTACATCCGCGACGAGGAAACGGGTGCGTTCTGGTCACCGACGCCGCTGCCCGCCCGCGGCCGCTCCGGCTATGTGTGCCGGCACGGGTTCGGCTACAGCGTGTTCGAGCATTACGAAGCCGGGATCGCCTCGGAGCTCTATACCTACGTCGCCATGGACGCACCGGTGAAGTTTGTGGTGGTCAAGCTGCGCAACGAGTCGAAGCGCGCGCGCAGCCTATCGCTGACCGGGTATTGGGAACTGGTGCTCGGCGAGTGGCGGCATGCCAATCTGATGCACATCGTCACCGAAACGGATCCGCACAGTGGGGCGCTGTTTGCCCACAATGCCTACGGCCGCGAGTGCGCCAATCGGGTGGTGTTTGCCCATGTCAGCGAGCGGGAGCGGTCGGTGAGCGGAAGCCGCACCGAGTTCATCGGCCGCAACGGCTCGCTGGCCAGCCCGGCGGCGATGCGCCGCACGCGCTTGTCGGGCAGGACCGGTGCGGGCCTGGATCCATGCGCCGCGATACAAGCCCGGATCGAACTGGCCGCAGGACAAACGCGCGAGATCGTGTTCGTCTTCGGCGCGGCCCGCAACACCGACGAAGCGCGGCAGTTCATCCAGCGATTCGGCGGGCGGGCGGGCGCGCGGCAGGCGCTGGAAGCGGTGTGGGAACACTGGAACCGCACCCTGGGTGCGGTGCGCGTGGAGACGCCAGACCCCGCGCTGGACGTGCTGGCCAACGGCTGGCTGGTCTACCAGACCCTGTCATGCAGGCTGTGGGGCCGCAGTGGCTATTATCAGTCCGGCGGGGCCTACGGATTCCGCGATCAATTGCAGGACACCATGGCGCTGATCCATGCAACACCGTGGCTCGCCCGCGAGCAGCTGATCCGGCACGCCGGGCGCCAGTTCCTCCAGGGCGATGTGCAACACTGGTGGCATCCGCCCAACGGACAGGGCGTACGCACCCATTTCTCCGACGACTATCTGTGGCTGTCGTATGCCACCTGTCGCTATGTGCGGGCGACCGGCGACACCGGCGTCCTCGACGAGCCCATTCCATTCCTGGAGGGACGTGAGCTGTATCCGGAAGAGGAGGCTTATTACGACCAGCCGCAACGCTCGACCGAAGCAGCCAGCCTCTACGAGCACTGCGTGCGAGCCCTCAAACACGGCTTGCGTTTCGGCGCCCATCAATTGCCGCTGATGGGCTGTGGCGACTGGAACGACGGCATGAACCTCGTCGGTCGCGACGGCCGTGGCGAGAGTGTGTGGCTGGCGTGGTTCCTGGCTGAAAACCTGGAGCTGTTTGCCGGCCTGGCGCGTGGCCGGGACGACCAGGCTTTTGCCGACCTGTGCAGCGGGCAGGCGGCGCTGCTGCGCACCAACATCGAGGCCCAGGCCTGGGACGGCGCCTGGTACCGGCGCGCCTGGTTCGACGATGGCACGCCCTTGGGCTCGTCCTCCAACGACGAATGCCAGATCGATTCGATCAGCCAGAGTTGGGCGGTCATCTCAAACGGTGGCGATCCCATGCGGGCCCGCCAGGCGATGGCGTCAGTGGACCAGCGCCTGGTGCGACGCGATGCGCAGTTGATCCAACTGCTCGACCCGCCGTTCGATACATCCGACCTGGAGCCCGGTTACATCAAGGGCTACGTGCCCGGCGTCCGCGAGAACGGCGGGCAATATACCCATGCCGCGATCTGGACGACGATGGCATTTGCCATGATGGGCGACACGGAGCGCGCATGGGAATGCTTCGCCATGCTCAATCCCGTCAATCACGGCAGCACGCCTGAGTCCATCGAACGCTACAAGGTCGAGCCCTACGTCATGTGCGCGGACATCTATGGTGCGTCGCCGCACACCGGCCGCGGCGGCTGGACTTGGTACACCGGGGCGGCGGGCTGGATGTACCGGCTGACCGTGGAAACCCTGCTGGGCCTGCAACTGGAAGTGGACCATCTGCGGATTGCGCCGTGTATCCCGGCCCATTGGGACGCATACACAATTCACTACCGCTATCGCGAGACCGTCTACCACATCACCGTCAAGCGGGTCGGTGAGCAAACGGGACAGGTGATCCGTGTGACGGTGGACGGTACCGCGGTAAATGGTGCCGGCATGGGCGGGTCGGTTGTATACGGGATAGCCCGGCCGCAAGGCCTGATCCCCCTGGTGGACGACCGCCAGGAGCACTATGTCGAGGTGGATTTGAGCTGAAGACTTTTGAAATGCATCTATCCGTACCCTGGCACCTATACAGCCCGTCGCTGTTGGTCGCGCGATCATTAACGTCTTGTATGCAGCGAAGACCGGGGACACCTTACAGTCTGGTTTCAATGCCACGCTAGTGATGTCTGTTGGCCGAATGCGGAAGATCGCGCTATGTCCCCCGTTCAAGTATCACAGGAAGTTAATCTCGAACGTTTACGCCTTCTTCCCGATTTCAGCTGCCTGGGCACCCCTGCCTCGTGCCATTTCGATATACAGCGATTCCACACGCGCCCGTGCCCATGGGGTCCGACGAAGAAACTTGAGACTCGACGTAATGCTGGGGTCATGGGTGAAACAGCGGATCTCGATTTTTCGCCCCAGCGCATCCCAGCCATGGAACGCAACCAGTTCGTTCAATAACTGTTCAAGCGTGACGCCGTGGAGGGGATTGTTGGGCTGAGTCTCTTGCATGGTTCCAAACCTTGTCAGACAACGCCTAGTATATCGATGCCGCAACTCCTTACATGCCTGCACCGATCCCACCGGGCCGTTCTTCGCGGGGATCCGGGCTTCCGACGTGAGGGTCATGAAGATTGTCTACACTTCAAGGGTGCTGGCTGTCGGAAGGGCGGGTCCGGCTCACGGGCAGCAACGGTGCCACACGGGAATCGGGTCCTGGCAGCGCCTTCGTGATCCCGGCCGGATGCGAAGCGCGCGGGAAACGCCTGAGCCGGTGAAAAAATTTGCATCATCTGGCAGGCGAAGGCCCGAGATGCAAAGACAGACTTGGCAGACGTTTCCATGCGCCCAATCGCCTGCTTGAGCGCGCATTGCAGGCGTCTGATAGGAGCGTGCAGTATCCCTGCAAACGGCTGTTCGATTGCTCACCTGATAACAAGCTGAAGTTCATGAATCGAGAACACCCCACCGATTGGCGCACCATCATTGCACTCAATGCGGTATCGACTTTGTCGCAAATTGGCCAATTCGGTATCGGCTTCGTGGTGTTGCCGCTCTGGCTGACCCAGCATGGGCTCAATGCCGCACAGTTGGGGATATTCGCTTCGGCAGAATGGCTGGGCATGCTGGCCGGCATGGCGGCTGCTCCGCGCCTGAACACCAGATTCGGACACCGCGCGGTCATTGCCATCGGTTTGCTGGTGACGACGCTGGCGCTCGCGATCATGTCCGCTACCCATTGGCCCATCTGGCTGCCTGCTGCAGCGCTCATCGGCTTAGGCATGGGCTTGCGCTGGATCGGGCTGGAACCCTGGCTTTACCAGATTGCGCCGGGCGACGCACGTGGCCGCCTGGTTGGTTTCCATGAAACGCTGATTGGAATCGCCCCGATCATGGCGCCCATTCTGACGAAGTGGGCAGGCATTGCGGGCAATGCCCCCCTGGTTCTCGGCATGGCCTTCACCGGTTCGGCATTGTTGCCGCTGGCGTTCGCGCGTCCCGCGCCGGAAGCGGCGCTCGAACTGGCAGCCCATTCCAGCCCGGACACCCGCCGTGCGCACAAGGATATCCTCGCACTGGGCGTGGTCGTTGCCGTGACAGGCGGGGTGACCGAGTCTGCTTTCTCAGGTCTTTTTCCCATCTTCGGCGTCGGCCGCAGCCTCGGCGCCGACCAGATGGTGACCCTGCTCACCGTGTTTGGCCTGGGAGGCTTGCTGCTGCAATATCTGGCAGGGTGGCTTGCCGACCATCGGGGGCTGGCCTTCGCCATCCTGGTCAACGCCGGCAGCACCGTGCTTATCGCGGTGATTGCGGCTTTGCCGCTCGGATTCAGCGGCCTTGCCATCACCCTCTTTGCACTGGGTGGCACGATCACCGCCTATCTGACCCTGGCCATCATCGCCTCCACCCAGGCCGGCGACGGCGATTTGTCGGTCAATCTCAGGCTGATCTCCATGGCCTATACGGCCAGTTCGATCTTCGGCCCGCTCATCGCGGGCGCCGTCATGAACAGGCTGTCGAGTGAGGCGCTTGTCTGGCTGATCGGCTTGCTGGCCGCAGGTTTGTGCGCTTACCTGCTGCCCATCAGTCGGCCGGGTCGCGCGTGACTGGCGCAGAGGCTTGCCTACCATTGACTTGAAAACGGCAAGCGCGGCAACCAAGCCTGAACGCCAAGGCAGGGCTGGCTTTCAGTATGGGCGGCTTAAAGAAGATTGATTCAGCTCAAGCGAGAGGATGGGGGACAGCTACTGCGGGGCGACCAGAACCGGAAATGAAAAAGGCCCGCATCGCTGCGGGCCTTTTTGTGCCTGGCTCGCCGGTTCCGATCCATCCGGGACCTGACAAGCCATCATTCTTTGCCCAGCCGCCAATCCATCTATCCTACTCGCCGAGGTGGGCCTGGAAGTACTGCAGCGCGGTCCCGGTTTTCGGTTCCTGGGCGCCGCTGAGGGGGATGCCGCAGTTGGCGAGGTAGGCCTTGAACTCGGTGGCGGCCTGGAAGGCTTCATCCGGCAGGCACTTGGTGGAGACCTCGAGGATGCGCGAGCCGTCGGGATAGAGCCACATTTCGGTGGTGACGCGGCGATCGTAGTCCTTCGGCTGGTGCCTGGACTTGAGCAGGAATACGGGGCCCAATGTGACCAGGGAATCCAGGGTGATGCCCGCCGGAGCATGCGCCTCGTAGAACGCCCGCTGTCCCTTCGAGAACAGCGAGCTGAGCGACACCTCGCCTGCGGTCATGTCGAGCACCTCCTGACCTGTGCACACGCCCTTGAACGACGCCGAGCACACGAATCCGCCCGGCATCGCGTCCAGTTCGATCTTGAAGCTTGCCGAGCGCCGCAGCTCCGGGTCGACCGTGCCCGGGTCCACGGGGCGCAGCTTGACGACGGTGTCGCCGTTCCCGCCCTGGAACCGCCGGGCCCGCACCACCACGCCGGCCTTGAACAAGTCCAGGTTGGGGGTATCGAAGAAGAACGCCTGCCGCGGCTGCGCCTCGACCGGGTCGAGCTTCAGGCTCCTGATCGTCGCACGGTGCCCGGTGGCGGGCACGGTCAGCTTCAATTCGATGCTGGTCGACTTCTTGCTAAATTTCAAAGCTGCAATCACGTCCTCGGGCGATAAGAGTGACCCTTCACCTGCCGGCTTGGCCTTCCGGGGAATCAATTTCCTTCTGGCTGTGGGGACGCTCGCGGTCTTCGTCGTCTTCGCGGTTGCTGTGGTCTTGGTGCTTTTTGCGGTGGCCATGATTCAGGTCCTTCCTTCTATTCAATATTCAACGTGAAAATCACTCGGTTGCAACACATTCCTTCCGGAAATCCCCTGCGCTTCAAGCATCGAAGCGCTCGGCCAGCACGCCGTGACGCAGGCCGCGATCGCTCACCGTGAAGCTGTCCTTGCCCAGCTTCTCCATCACCGTGCGGACGATGCAGGCACCGGCGAGGATGACTTCCGCCCGCTTCGGCTGCAGGCCGATGATCGCACGGCGCGCCTCCGCATCGCGCGAGCGGTAGAGTTCGATCTGGCGATCGATCTCGGCGCGGTCGAGGACCGCGCCCTGAACGACCGCCGGATCGTAGGCAGCGAGCTGGTGCTTGACCGCAGTCATGTTGGTCACCACGCCCCCCATCGCCACCAGCTGGTCGGGCACCGGGCGCCCCTCGATGCGCGACAGGTCGGCTGAAATCGCCGCCATCGCCTCGTGCAGTGCGTCGGGCGACACGACTCCATCCAGCTTGAAGCGCTCGGTGTAGCGCACGGCGCCGACATCGACGCTGAAGCGTTCATCCACGCTGGAGTCGTGCCCGAAGGTGAACTGCGAGCTGCCGCCGCCGGTGTCGAACACGACGAGCGAGCCCGTCTTCAAGCCGAGACCCGACTTCGCCGCCAGATAGGCCAGCCGGCTCTCCTCCTCGCCGGAGATCACCTCGATGTGCACGCCGCTGCGCTTCTCGATGGCGGCGACGACTGCATCGCCGTTCGAGGCGATGCGCAGGCCGGCCGTGCCCACTGCGGCAATCGCCCGCACGCCGTGTCGCTTCGCTTCGTCGGCCATGCCCGCGATCGCGGCGGCCGTGCGCTCCAGCGCGGCGTCGATGATCACACCCTGCTGCGCGAGCCCCTCGCCCAGGCGCGTCAGCTCCGCGCGGTCGACGACGGTGCGCCAGTGTCCTTCGCGGTCGCGCTCGCCGATATGGAACTTGATCGAATTGGTGCCGGCGTCGATGACGGCGTAGCGTTCCGGTTCGTCGTCGATCAGGGCCGCAAGCCCGCGCGGATAGCTGGTGTTGGTGTAACCGCCCAGGCCGAGGTCGCGGACGGCGCGGATGACCGCTTCCGCATCGGTCGATTCGACGGCGATGGTGCGGGTGGGCTTGCCGTTCGCCACCACATCGGAGAACTCAGCCGTGCAGCCGCCGACCGTGTAGCGAACCCGCCGCTTGTGGACGTTCACCCGGCGAATCGCACCGCCCGGCTGGGCGAACGCTTCGATGAATTCGTCGAGCGTGTAGCTCGCGCGGGACATCGCAGGCAGCGGGAGCTGGAGCGATTCGAACACCTTGGCCACCTCGGCCGACGGCAGCGGAAAGCCCGCTTTCATGACCGGCGTCCACTGCTCGAGACCGTCTGCATTGACCTCCCGCAGCACCTTGATGTCCATCAGGTCTGCCCGGACCTTCACGTTGTCGCCGGCGCCGGACAGCAGGTAGACCTCGTCGCTCTCCTGCACCGCCTCCGGCGTCAGCGCTGCCAGCCGCGACTCTGCCTCGCCGAAGGATCGACCGAATGAGCGCCATTCCCAGCGCGGTATGATTTTTTCCATGATGGCTTGTTCGCTCTTGAAATGTCCGCTATTGGAATAGCATTGCAGGACGGAAACGGTATCAACACTTTAACTCTAAGCGCTGCGCTCCAGTAGTCAATGGGCGCACTGACGTAAACTTGAAAAAATGGTTTTCCCGATATTCACCAATGGAAAGACATCCTTCCTGTGCTGACCTGTAACGTTCACATGCTGCCAACAGCGGCCACCCCACGATGAGACCCCATATCTGGGAGCGGATGCTGCGGTTCTGGGAAGCCGACCGCGGCCTGTCCCTCATCCTCCCGTTGCTCGTCGTCATCGTCTTTGTGCTGCCCGTGCTGCTGACGCCAGACTCGACGGGACGATTTGTGGCTGATCTTGCCTTCTCGGCGCTGCTGGTCGCGGGGGCATTCACTGCCGTTGCGTCGCGCGGGGTGCGGTTCGCCGTGGCGGCGTTCACCGCCGCTGCGCTGCTGGTGCGCTGGGCGGCCGCCGGGTCGCCCTCGCACGCCCTCGCCATCGGGCGCGAAGCGTCCACTCTCGCCTTGCTCCTGCTGTCCGCCATGGTCGTGGCAGCGCGCTCGTATCGACCCGGCCCGGTGACCCATCACCGCATCCAGGGCGCCATTGCCGTGTTGCTGCTGCTCGGGCTGGTATGGGCCAATGCCTACGAACTGCTGTATCTCATCCATCCCGATGCATTCAGCGGCGCGGTCGGCAACGCCCCCGGATTGCAAACGTGGATCTACTACAGCTTTGTGACGCTCACGACCACGGGCTACGGCGACATCACGCCGGTTCACCCGATTGCCCGCTCGCTTGCGATTTTCGAGGCGTTGTCCGGCCAGCTCTATATTGCCGTGACCCTCGCGCGCCTGATGGCGCTGCACGTGAGTGCGGGCAGCAAGAATTAGCAGCCAAAACTGCACGCGTGTGCTGTGCGTTACCGTTGTTTCATTTGTCTTGAACGCGCCTGAAGGGAATGTTGATGCGTCTGAAGTTTTCCATTGAATGGCTGTTTCTGTTCATCCCGGTCACGCTCGTGCTCGAACACCTCGGCGTCGCGGCACCGCTGCTGTTCTTCTCGGCGGCGCTTGCCATCGTGCCCATCGCCAGCCTCATCGTGCAGGCCACCGAGCAGCTTGCCACGCGCACCGGCGACGCCGTCGGCGGCTTGCTCAACGCGACCTTCGGCAATGCCCCCGAACTCATCATCGCGATCGTCGCACTCAAGGCGGGGCTGCTCGACATGGTTCGCGCCTCGATCGCCGGCGCGGTGCTGGCGAATTTGCTGCTTGCGCTCGGCTGCGCGTTCCTGCTCGGCGGCCTGCGCCATCACGACCAGGACTACAACCCAGGTGCTGCGCGGGTCTACAGTTCGATGATGCTGATCGCCGTGATCAGCCTCGCGGTGCCGAGCGCGTTCAGCCGCTTCTTCGCGCCCGGGGAAACCATCCGCCAGGAAATGCTGCTCAACGTCGGCCTGGCCGTCGTCCTGCTCATCGCCTATGCGCTCTATCTCGTGTTCATGCTGAAGACCCACCCGGGCGCATTCGCCAGCCGGGGCGGCCACGCTGACGAAGCGGAGGAGGGCGCACGCTGGAGCCTGCCGCGCGCAATCGGCAGCCTGGTCGGCGCCTCGGTGCTGGCGGCGTGGATGAGCGAGATCCTGGTCGGCGCGGCGGAAGGCACCGGCACCGCGCTCGGCATGTCGCAGGTGTTCATCGGCATCGTGTTCCTGGCGGTGGTCGGCGGCGCGGCCGAGAGCCTCTCGGCCATCGCAATGGGACGTAAAGACCGGATGGACATGGCGGTCGGCATTGCGCTCGGCAGTTCGATCCAGATCACCCTGTTTGTCGCCCCGGTGCTGGTGCTGGCCAGCTATTTCATCGCACCGCAGCCGCTCGATCTGGCCTTCGGGCGCGCCGAGGTCGGCGCGCTCTTCATTGCCGTGCTGATCGGCGCGATGGTGGTGGGCGACGGGCGGTCCAACTGGTACAAGGGCGTGCAGCTCATCACCGTCTACACCATCATCGCGCTGATGTTTTATCTGCTGCCGGAGATCGCGCCCGCCGGTTGATACGTGAAGTGCGATGTGGCAGTGATGAGGGTGATGGAAAGCGTCTGATCAAACCGTCTAGCGAACAAACCAGACCATCGCGATCACATAGAGCGCAGCGATGGTGAGCTGGGCAAGCGTGATCGGCAGGCCAAAGCGCAGGAAGCGCACGAACGTGATGCGCTCCCCCTGCTTCGCGCAGATGCCGGCGCTCACGATGTTGGCGGACGCGCCAATCAGGGTCGCGTTGCCGCCGAGGGTTGCGCCGAACATCATGGCGATGAATACCGGCAGCGTCTCGGCTGGCCAGTCGCTGAAGCCGGCGGCGAGGGCGACTTCCGGAACCGCCTGGGCGGCCACCAGATAGCCCTTGGTCATCACCAGCGCGGCGGCCACCACCGGGATATTGGCCAGCAGGCTCGACAGCACGCCGATGCCGGCGAGCAGCGCCAAGGCCACCAGCGCGTACTCGGTGCCGAACCAGCCATAGAGCTTGAGCGAAAGCCCCTGCAGCAAGCCGGTCTTGATGAAGCCCTCGACCAGACAGAAGATCGCGCCCAGAAACACCAGCGTCTTCCAGTCGATCGCCTGGAACGCATCGTCGATCGGCTCGATGTGCACCCGGTAGACGAGCAGCAATGCCAGGCTGGCGGCGATGATCGCCACCGCCGGCGGCACGATGTGAGTCGGCAGGTTTTCACCGAACAGGAACAGCAGCACCATCAGCGCCAGGATGGCCAGCGTCAGCGCCACGAAAGCCGGCCGATCGATGCGAGTGGTTGCACCCGCAGGCGGCAGTTCCACGCGCGCGTTCCATATCTGCGGCATCAGCCACGGCAGCAAGGGGATGACCACCAGCACCGCCAGCAGGCCGGCGAGGCTGACCTTCTGCAGGTACTGGACGAAGCTCATGCCGATCGAGCTGCCGACCAGGAAGGTCGCCGGGTCGCCCACCAGCGTCAGCATGCCGGCGGCGTTGCTGACAATCGCCGTCAGGATCATGGGGCCGACGAAATCCACCTTGAGCGCCCGCGCCACGCTGATGATCACCGGCGCCAGCAGGATCACGGTGGTGGCGTTGGGCAGCAGCGCGCAGGTTGGTGCGACCAGCAGGATCAACAGCAGCAGGTAGCGCTTGCCGCTGCCGCGGGTGGCGTGCAGAAAGTGCTGCCCGACGCGCTCGAATACCCCGGTCTTGCCCAGCACGTGCGCCACCACCATGCCGCCGAACAGCAGCGCGAGGGGCCCGCCCGCGCTGCGGGCCGCAGCGATCAGATCATCGTTGTTGAGAATGCCCAGCGTGAGCATGGCGCCCACCCCAAGCAGGGCGGCGACGGCCATGTCGATGAGGTCGAACGCGATGGCGACGATCACCGCAGCAAACACGGCGAGGGTCAGGTAGATCTGAAGATCGGTCATGGGGTCGCGGCTCCGTCAATCCAGGGGGGGCGCATACAGCAGCCCGCCCTGCGTCCACAGGCGGTTCAGGCCGCGCTCGATATTGAGCGGGCTGTCGCGCCCAAGGTTGCGTTCATACATCTCGCCATAGTTGCCGACGGCCTTGACCGCGCGCACCACCCAATCCCTGCGCACACCGAGCGCTTGGGCGAGCCGCTCGTCCTTGCCGCTCGCCAGCCGCCAGGCAGCGCCCTGGGATGTCTGTGCAATGGCATCGATATTGGCACGCGTGACGCCCTGTTCTTCGGCTGTAATCAGCGAATAGAGCACCCAGCGCACCAGGGTGTCCCACTCCGCATCGCCGCCCTGAACCACCGGGCCGAGCGGCTCCCTGGAGATGCGCTCGGGCAGGATCGCAAAGTCGCGCCCTGCGCCGGGCGAATGTGCCCGCACCGCCGCGAGCTGCGAGGCGTCCGAGGTGTAGGCACGGCACTGTCCGGCAAAAAAGGCCTCCGCCACCCGGGCTGAGGAATCGATCACCAGCGGTTTGACCGTGAGCCCGTGCGCAGCAAAATGGTCGATGAGGTTTTGCTCGTGGGTGGTGCCTTTCTCGACGCAGACCGTTGCGCCGTTCAGGTCGGCAACTGACCTGACGCCCGAGGACTTCGCGACGAGGAATCCCTGGCCGTCGTAGAACAGCACGCCGGGAAACCGGACCTTCAGCAGCGCCTCGCGCGTGAGCGTCCAGGTGGTGTTGCGCACGAGCAGGTCGATCTTGCGGGACAGCAGGGCAGGAAAGCGCGTCGACGCCTTGAGCGGCACGAACCGGACCTTGTTCGGGTCGCCCAGCACCGCCGCCGCCACCGCGCGGCAGAAGTCGGCATCGAGCCCGCGCCAGCGGCCGCTGGTGTCCTGCTCGGAAAATCCGGCAATGCCTTCACTGACGCCGCACCGCAACTCGTTACGCGCCTTGACGGTGTCCAGTACCTCACCTGCATGGGCGGGCAGATGCAGACCGGCAAGCAGCGCTGCCAGGAAAACCGCCACGGATTGCCATCGCTGAGTCATCGTTGCCTCGCCAGGGTTAGAAGGGGTGCCGCGCACGACAACTGCGTCATAAATGGGTTCGCGCGCAGAGGCCTACTGGAAATCATAACTGGGACTCGATCGGCAGCAATCCGAGGAACCAGACCGAGAACCGGCGCATCACGCTGACTTCGGGTTCGTCGACATAGCGCCGCTCGCCTCCGGTGCCGGACTCCACCCACTCGATGTGGGCGCTGCCGGATGCGTCGACGACGCGCTGCAGCCGCCAGGCGACGGCGTCGAGATTGCGTTCGAGCGCGCCGCCAATGTCCTCGGCCAGCGGCGCGCTTTCGCACACCACGCCGATCTCGGTGTTGAGTCGTATCGAACGGGGATCGAGATTGAGCGAGCCGATGAATACCGCGCGGCGGTCGAACACGAAGGACTTGGCGTGCAGCGAGGCGCGCGAAGCGCCGTAACCCGTGGATTTTTTCTCCGTCCTGGCAGGCTGAACCGCGCCGGGTTTGAGTTCATACAGAACGACGCCGCCCTCGAGCAGCGCGTCCCGGTAACGCTGGTAGCCCGAGTGGACCGCACCGACATCGGTGGCGGCGAGGGAGTTGGTCAGCACCGTGACGCGAACCCCGCGCGCCACCAGCCCGCGCAGCCAGGCCACGCCTTCCTTGCCCGGGATGAAGTAGGGCGAGACGATCAGCAGTTGCTGATGGATCTGCTGGCCGATGCCGCCGAACTGGGACATGAGATTCCCCGCGGTGGCGTCGGGTGCCTGGCTGATCTTGGCCGGATCGTCGTAGAGCAGGGTGGCCTTGCCCCAGTCAAAGTGATATCGCCCCGACATCGCTTCGTCGGCGAGCCGGCTCCCTGCACGCGTGACATAGGGACTGTCGCGGTTCGCCTCGATGTAGGTGGCGAGTTCGGCGCGCAGCGCGGTCAGGCTCTCGCTGCCGGCACTGCGGCCGAGCAGTGTCGTGATCGGGTAGGACGACGGTGCATTCCAGAACTGGTCGAAGGCATGGGACACCTCGCCGACGACCGGGCCGACCGTCAGCACGTCCAGATCGCCGAAGGCCACCTCGCTGGACGCCTCGAAGTATTCGTCGCCGATGTTGCGTCCGCCGAGGATCGCCGCCTGATTGTCGGCGACGAAAGCCTTGTTGTGCATCCGCCGGTTGACACGGGAAAAATCGCTGAGCATGCCGAGCCCGCGAAAAGTGCGCGAGGCGACCGGATTGAACAGCCGGATCTCGATGTTGGGATGGGAATCGAGGCTCAGCAGGACCTCGTCATTGGCCTGCGCGCCGACGTCGTCAAGCAGCACGCGCACTCGCACCCCGCGGTCTGCAGCGCGCAGCAGCGCGTTGGCGAAGATGCGACCGGTCATGTCGTCGTGCCAGATGTAGTACTGCACATCCAGCGAACGCTGCGCCGCTTCGGCCAGGACGATGCGTGCCAGCAGGGCATCGACGCCGCTTCTCAGCGGGCGAAAGCCGCTTTGGCCCGGGTGCGTTTGCAGGGCGGCGTGGCTCTGTTGCCCGAGTGTCGTCGTTGCCGTGTCCTGCAAGGCATGCGACTCGGTGCGCGCGACGTTGTCGGGCAGGCTCGCGCAGCCACTGAAAAACAGGGCCAGCATGGCAACGACGAGCCCGTGCCGCACCCTCAGCCGCCTTTGCAGTCGAAGCGGATGTCGCTGTATTCGCCGACGGCTTGGGCGCCGGTGTTGTCGGTATCGGTCATCACCCCCACGCCCAGCACCCGCCCCGGCGCGGCGCCGAAGGCGCGCTTGTAGTCGGCGGCGAGATTGCGATGCATGGTCTGCCATTGACCCAGGCCTTTCGATCCCGAGGCCACCACCAGCATCTTGACCTGGCTGGTGTGGGCGGAGGGAATCACGGTGTTCACCGGGACATGGTCGCTCCAGATATACATCAGGGTGGCATACGGACCGTCGCGCCCGGTCAGCGACTTGGCGCGCTGGAAACGCTTCTGCTCTTCCTCGGGGAGCGTGGCCTTGTCGCCGTCGAAGCCTACCAGCACGCGCAAGGGCGCGTCCTCGCGTTTCTTGTCGCGGTTGTCGGCATCCGGCACCAGTGCGTCGGTCTTCCAGCGCCAGCCGATGCTCGCCGGAACGCCCGTCGCCGGTTTGATGAGTACGACATAGAGCGAGGCCGAGCGGTCGGCGACAGCGCGCAGCACCGCGTGGCCGTCCTCCTGCACCAGCGAGTAGGCCGTATCGCGCTTGAGCTTCGATAACGGCTGATGCGTCCAGCCCACCGCCGGCTGGCCGAAATCCAGGTTGCGTGCCGCGCAGGGTAGGGCAGCATCGGTCTTGGCGGCGCTAACCGGTGCGCTGCATGCCAGGAGAAACGACACAGTCATGCTGGACAGATATTTCATGAGGACTCACTTTTGCGGGACGGCGAAAAGGGGAATTCAATGCTGCCTGAAGTATCTATGGCCCGGTATCCACGGTCAATCTATTGATCCGGCACGAATTAAACATGAGTACCGTTCGCCCTGAGCCTGTATTCCGATCATCCTGAGATTGCCGAAGGAAGGGCTGTGCTTCGACAGGCTCAGCACGAACGAACTCGCGAATAAATCTGGCCGGATCAATAGGGTTATATTCAGCGTTCGGATCGTGGCTATAATTTCTGCAGCGCGCGGTGGACACAAACGGGGCCGATTGTTGAGTGACCAGCCAACATGAATGAATCGACCCGAACAGAAAAGGCTTGCATGTCGAAAACTGAAAACGAAAAGCGCACGCCGGTACTGGATCCGATCGATCGCGTATCGGAAATCATCTTCGGCCTGATCATGGCGCTGACCTTCACCGGCACGATCAGTGCAGCGACCGCCGGACGCGAGGAAGTCCGCACCATGATGTTTGCCGCACTCGGTTGCAACCTTGCATGGGGGATGGTCGATGCGGTGATGTACCTGATCCGGACGCTGACCGAGCGGGCACGCAACCTGACCCTGCTGCGCCAGGTGCGCAGTGCCGCCAACCCGCACGATGCCCACGCGATCATCACCCGGGAATTGCCCGGGCGCCTGGGCAGCGCGATCAGCAGCGAAGGTCTGGAAAACATCCGCCAACGCATTGCGGCCTTGCCCGAGCCACCCGTCCGTGCCCGCCTCGGGCGGGACGATTTTGTCGGTTCGGTAGCCGTATTCCTGCTCGTTGTCCTTGCAACCTTTCCGGTCGTGATCCCGTTCATCTTCATCCAGGAAACGGCACTGGCGATGCGCCTCTCGAATGCGGTCGCGCTGGTGATCCTGTTCGCGTCCGGCTATGTGCTCGGGAGCCATGCCGGGGGTTCCCCCTGGCGAACCGGTTTCGCGATGATTGCAATCGGCGTGGCGCTGGTAGTTGCCACCATTGCGCTCGGGGGATGAACATGCGACTGCCCCAGGGACGGAATTGTGTCCCTTTCACCTGGAGCCGCGTTCTAAGCGGGGTGCGATCGGCAAGCGTCGTGACACCCGGATCGTAATCTCGTCTGAGTTTCCGCCTCAACTGGCACCAACAGGGGGGTCACTTCGCTACAATGAGCTTCATCTGCTGTCGCCTGCCAGGCAGCGTGATTCAGAATCTGAAACCTACATGAGGACATCATCATGAGTAATCCCACCCAGGACGCAGGCGTGATCCAGGCCTTGGTTGAGCGGCTCAATTCCCAGCGGCTGCCCATGGCGCTGGCGATGAAGGACAGGGTCGACCAAGGCGAATCGCTCAGCCAATATGACATCAGCAAGCTGGAGGAAGTTTTTGCCGATGCCCAAGCGATTCAGCCGATGGTAGCCCGTCATCCCGAATATCAGGATCTGGTCGGGCGCGTCCTGCACCTTTACAAGGAAATTCTCGACAAGGCGCTGGAGAACGAAAAGAAGGCTTGATTTTGGCGGACGCCCATTAATTAGGGAGTACCCGGGATCTGCTGTTTAAAGTGATTCCCGCTGTGCCAACAAAACCTGTCCCGTAACTCCGGGTACTGCGTTGAACTTGTAGGGTGCGTAGCGGCCACTTCCGGCCAGGAGCGGAAGCACGGATCAGGGATGCCAGCCGTCTGTTGTTCGGCCGTTACCTGCTATCGTACTTGGCTCTTTGTATGCGTAGAAAACTGATGGTTTTTGTCGAAAATTTTTACATTCACAAACTTCAGCATCATGTAACCAATTGATAATTAATTCAGTTAAACAATAGGCGTGATACATGCTTATATTTAGTCCTTAGGTGGCGCAACATCCGGTTCGGGGAAATCAGTTGTTAACTGCCCCAATTTTTGTTGAAGGAGTGTTTCATGCAAAGAGCATTATTCGCCGCTGGTTTGGTTGCGTCCATGATTTCAACCTCCACGTATGCAGTTCTGTTTGTGCCCGTGGGACTCGCTCCGGGTGACTCTTATCAGTTGGCATTCGTGACATCGGTCGGCACTATTGCCACATCTAGCGACATCAATTCCTACAATTCCTTCGTTCAGGCTGCTGCAGATGCGGCAGGTATCGGGAGCAGCGAGGGAGTAACCTGGTCGGCAATTGCCTCGACGTCGGCGACCGCTGCTAATACAAATGCAATGGTCACCACGAATGTGTTCAACATGGGCGGCGAATTGGTGGCAACGGGTTATACGGATTTCTGGGATGGCAGCCATACTCTTGGCGTTGGCATTGACTACACCGAATACGGTGTTGGCCAAGGCGCCAATGTTTGGACAGGCAGCAATACCGACGGAACGGGCGCCGGAACCAATGTACTGGGTAATGCAGTGGCCGTGTGGGGCGAAGCTGTATCAAGCGGCATTAATTGGATAAGCCGAGGTACGCAGTCCACATCAGTCAATTACCGTCTGTATGCGCTATCCGAGACTTTGACTGTCCCAGTCCCGGAACCCGAAACCTGGGCTATGCTGCTGGCCGGCCTGGGGCTGGTGGGGGTTGCCGTCCGTCGCAGGAAACAAGCAGAAGCCTGAAGTGTAGATATTTCAGGATAAGAACGGGAGCTTCGGCTCCCGTTTTTCTTGGCCATCTTGATGCATGAACGTCTGATTCGGCACCTAAGAACCAGACATTCTATGCAGTTGTCCTGGCCGGCCGCCCAAGGTCGGCAACAGTCACCGAAAAGCACGCTTCAACATTGAACCATCAACCAGAATTGATGCTGCTTCTGCCCGTTTCCACAGTAAACGCCGGGTACCCTTACAGATAGCGATACGCTGTAGCCAGACGATTTTCCTGTGGCGGAAGCTCGCCCGGCTTCACGGAAATCAGCAGCAATACACTCCGTTGCCCACGGGCGTTGTGAATTTCCGGCATCACGATGTCGCGACCGGCCCCGTCCTGCGCATCGCGCTGGATATTCATGCTGTCCAGCCGCATGTGAAGGGCCTCCCCCCGAAGCAGTTGATCGGCTTGTGCCAGCTGGTCGACGACGATATCCAGATGGGTACTCAACACCTCTGCATCCGATCCCAGGCGCTCGAGTTCAATTTCGATGTCGGCCAGTTCAGCCTGCAGGCTGGCCGGTTCGGACGGCGTGGCCTCTCCTTCCTCGAAGCTCCAGCCGCTCCGTTCCAGCGTGAGCAGCTTGTGCCGCAACACATCACGCTGGCGGGCAAGATCGCTCCGTTCCTCGCGCACTTCGGCGATGCGGGCCAAGGCCAGCGAGAGCAGATGGTCGAAGGCGCGACGCTTGAGCAGGCGGCGCGTTTCCGCCTCGTTGTCCGCGACATCCACCAGGCGGTGGTTGCGGAAACTGACCGTCAGCTGGGCCACGTCACGCCGCACCTGCTCACCCGCCAGCTCCATGCCGAGCACGTTTTTTTCGATCCGCTCCGCCATCAACAGCGCAGTCAGCTGCTCGGCCCCAGCCGAAGCTTCCTTCAGGAAGTTGGTCATGGCGCGGTCGCGCCCCAGCATGTCCAGCATCTGCTCGGCAGAAACAAACATGGCAGCCAGGCGCGGATCGGCATTGAAACCATCACGACTCGCCGCCAGCGGCGCGGGGATCGCGTCCACCAGCGCGACGACATGATCGATGGCATGGATGACCGGCTCGCGCAGACGCTTGCGATAACCGGGGAGGAGCCGCAGCCGCGAGTCGGTGCCGTCCACGGCACGCTCGATCGCCGCCTCGATCAGCGTCTCGGGATAGCGCCCCCGGCTCTCGTCACCGCCAAAAAAGGACTGGAATAGTTTCAGCATGGCTCATGCCCAAAATGCTGCCGGGTTATCCGCACGTTCGCGGGCTCAAAAACGTTGCGGAATCCAGCGGCGCTGGGTCATGGTCGCCTCGTCGTCATAGGCATTCTTCATGCTGCGCCGCGGCAGCTTGACCTTCTCGCGCGGCTGGCGCACGTAGGGAAGCTGTTCCAGCAGGTGGGTGATCAGGTTCAGGCGCGCCTTGCGTTTGTCGTCGGAGCGCACGATATGCCAAGGTGCAAAGTCGGTGTCGGTGGCATCCAGCATCTGGTCGCGCGCGCGCGAATAGTCATACCAGCGCTGGCGTGAGGGCAGATCCATCGGCGAGAGTTTCCACTGCCGCACCGGGTCTTCGATGCGCGCGCGAAAACGCCGCTCCTGTTCCTTGTCGCCGACCTCGAGCCAGTATTTGAGCAGGATGATGCCGTTGTCCACGAGGATGTTCTTTTCGAACGCCGGACACATCTCCAGAAACTTGCGGTGCTGCTCCTCGGTGCAGAAGCCCATGACCTTTTCCACCCCCGCGCGGTTGTACCAGCTGCGGTCGAAGATCACCACTTCCCCCGCCGCCGGGAGATGGGGCACGTAGCGCTGGGCATAGATCTGGGTCTTCTCCCGGTCGGAGGGTGCCGGCAGCGCCACCAGCCTGAATACCCGCGGACTGACCCGCTCGGTAATCGCCTTGATGGTGCCGCCCTTGCCGGCCGCGTCGCGGCCCTCGAAGATGATGATGACGCGCTGCCCCGTGGTCTGGACCCAGTCCTGCACCATGCACAGTTCCGCCTGCAACTTGAGCAGTTCCTTTTCGTAGGCGCGGCGCTTGAGCTTGGGCGAACCGAGACCCTCCGCGGCTGACTGCTGGCTGACGGATTTCATTTCAGCCTTTGCGGTTTTCTTGCCCATGGATTTCCCCTTTATGAGACGACGAGATTGTCTGAACCGGTACCCGCACGTCAGCTGGCAGGCTTGGTGGCCGGTGGGGCGGGTTGCTCGCCGGTTGCGCTGGCGGGCGGTGTTCCGAATCCGCCGCCCAGCGCAAGATGCAGGTTGACGCGCTGGACCAGCCGGTCGCCCTGAATCTGCACCAGGCTCATCAAGGTGTTGTATAGCCGCAGCTGCTCCTGCAGCACGCTGCGCAAATCGCTGTTGCCGATCTTGTATTGCACGGTGGCAAGCTCCATCGAGCGCCGGCTGTCGCTGGCCACCTGCTGCAGGATCGACTGCCGTTCGCGCAGGGCGGTTTCGCTCGCCAGCGCGCCTTCCACTTCGTTGAAAGCGCGCAGCCCGATCGCGGCGTATTCCGCCACCGCCTGTTGCTGCTCGGCGGTGCGGATGTCCACCTGTGCCTGGAGCGCGCCGCCGGTGAAAAGTGGCCAGAGCAGGCTGCCCCCCAGTCCCATGGTGGGGTTGTCCTTGTTCTTGAGCACGATGAGGTCGCTGGAGACGGCGCCAAAGGTGGCGGTCAGGCTGATTTTGGGCAGGCGCGCGGCACGGGCTTCCTGGGTGAGGTTGAAGGCGGAGGCCACGCGCCGCTCGGCGGCGGTCACGTCGGGCCGCCGCTCCAGCAGTTCGGACGGCAGGCCCGCCGGAACCGGTCCGGGCATGGCAGGCAGACTGGACGCGGTCTGGAGTTCCGCGCCGGGGTAGCGCCCCAGCAGCACTTCCAGCGCGCGCAACGCCTGGGTGCGGGCGAACTGTATCTGGCGCAAACGGTCGCGATATTCGCCGAGACTGGCCTGCGCCTGCGCGACGTCCTGCTCGTTGCCGATGCCGGACTTGAGACGAAGTTGGGCCATGTCGACCAGTTTGCCTGCGGACTGCACCATTTCCCGCAGCAGGTTTTCCTGCTGCGTGGTCTGAACCGCCAGCAGCCAGCTGCGAACCACCAAAGCTGCCAGCGACTGCCGGGCGTATTCGTAATCCAGTTGGGCGGAAGCGTAACTGTCGGTCGCGGAACGCGCGCCATAGCGTTGGCGACCCCACAGATCGATTTCCCAGGTGGCGCCGATCAGCGCACTCTGCATGCCGCTGTAATCGCCGCTCCATTTGCCGCCCCCCTTGGCGAGGGCAGCGACGCTGGGCAGCAGGTCCGCTCCGGCGACGGTGACATAGCCGCGGGCCTGCTCCACCCGGGCGGCCCCTGCGCGCAGATCGGCGTTGTAGGTCAACGCTTCCTGCACCAGCGCTTCCAGCGCGGGATCGCTGAATTGCCCGAATCCGCTGCCCACCACCGTGCCCGGTTCGGCCGGCTGCTTCCATTGCTGCGGCACGCTCACATTGGGCAGTG
Organism: Thiobacillus sp.; assembly: GCA_049588075.1. Lineage (GTDB taxonomy): Bacteria > Pseudomonadota > Gammaproteobacteria > Burkholderiales > Thiobacillaceae > Thiobacillus. The sequence continues at coordinate 4,029 of JBAVFD010000044.1, read as the reverse complement.
CGTCCTTGCGCAGTTCTTCAGATGCGGGCGGTGCGAGCAAGGTACAGCCTGCGAGCAGGCTGACCGCCAGGGACGCTAGCGTGCGCGGGAAAGGGATCAGGGCGCGCATCAGTGCGCCTTTAGAATGAGGTAGTTGGTGTAGGAACTCACGCGCAGGAGCACCATGCGAAGAATGTGAATTGCCTTGGCCTGCTGGCTATAGATGGCAGCATTACCCGCTGCCCCTGCGGCCAGGAAGATGCTTCTATCCCTGGGCTCGATGTCCAGCTTGACCGCGAAGCGGTTGGGAAACTGCGGCGTGGCACCGGTCTGCGGCAGCACGCCGGAGGTCGGCAACTGCCCCTGCCCCTGGCCCCAGACGATGGAATTCACCCTGGCCTTGATGATCTGGCCCGGCAGGGTGTTGAGCGCTAGCTCGGCCATATCGCCCGTCTGCACCTGATGCAGTTCGTTCTGCTGATAGAGCGCGATGACCTGATAGTTGTCCTCGACGAAGGTCATGGCCGGCGCAAAGGGCGCGCCCACGACAAATGAGCCGGGACGCAGCTGAAGGTTCATCACCCAGCCGTTGGCAGGGGCCACGGTCACGGTTTGTGACAGTTCCCAGCGGGCATTGTCGAGATCGGCCTGGGTGGCCGCTGCCTGGGCTTTGGCCGTCGCCACCTTGGCCTTGGCCTGGGCGACTGCCGCCTGGTCGCCGCCGGAACGTGCCGACAATTTCAGTTTTGCCTGCGATTCCGAAGCGGTCGCTGCAGCCAGTTGTCCTTCCAGTTCGCGCACATTGGCTTCCCACTTCTCAAGGCCGAAGCGATCGCCGGCGCCGGTGGTCACCAGTTCGCGATACTCGGCCACCCGCTTGCGAGCGAGATCCAGATTGGCGCGCGTTGCGCCAACCTGGCCACCGGCAGCATTCACCGCCTCGCGCATCTCGCCCACGCTGGCCCCGGCCTGACTCAGGCCCGCCAGCGCTTCATTCAATGCAGCCTGGTTGGCGGCAAGCTTGCCTTCGAGTTGCTTGACCGTATTGCTGTAGGGTGTGGGGTCGATCCTGAACAGCACGGTACCCTTTTTCACATAATCGTTGCCGGTGACCGGCACCTCGATCACCCGGCCCCGAACCTGGGGAATAACCTGCACCACATACTTGATGACGCGTACGTCGGCCGACGACGGGGCGACAACGTTCAGCGTCAGGATGAGTGCCGTGATGGCCACGATGGGGATGATGACCACGGTCACCTGGGACTTGGTGTTCCAGGGCAGCCACTTGAACTTGAAGAAAATCAGCCAGACGAAAAAGGAATAAATCGCTACCAGTATCGCTTCCATCAGCGGGCTCCCTCCGTGGCAGGCGCGGCTACTGCGGTATCTGCTGCAGCAACCAGCTGGTCGCGCACCTGCTGGAGTTCAGAAGTGAGATGTCCCTTCGCCGCCAACTGATCCAGCTCTTCACGCAACGCCCGGATTTCCTCCTGGGTCATTTCCTTCTTCATCGCTTTTTCGCCCGCTTCCAGAAAGTAGTCGGTATGTTTGTCCGTACCGTAGGCCTGCTTGTAGGTCACCGGCTTGGTGTAGGCCCACAGCCAGGCAATCGGCCACAGCAGGCCACCGAACACCAACGAGAGCAGACACAGGGTCTTGATCGCGTCCTTCTGCGGATGATGGCGTTTTTCGGCAACCTTCTCGGGCAGGATATGGATCATCCAGAACAGCCAGACGCCCCCGATCGGCACCGCGAAGATGATGAACAGTGCAAGCCATTTGGCCACCGCATCCAGTGTCTCGCCTTGAAAGTGGGAGGCGTGCGCCGCCGGGGAGAGCATCGCCAGAACGATGGCCATTATTGTGAGGTAACGCGGATGCTTCATATCAAGTGCCCTGTAACAATCTGTCTGGCATGGCTTATTCCGATCTGAGTATAGGGCGGAATTTTTCCTGCGCCTTCGCCACCTTCGGCGCCACCACGAACTGGCAGTAGGGCTGGCCGGGATTCTGCTCGAAGTAGCCCTGATGATAATCCTCGGCGGGATAAAACGTCGACGCCGCGCTTAATTCCGTCACAGTCGGTGCGTCAAAATGCTTGCTGGACGTGAGTTCGGCGATCACTGTTTCCGCCTCGGCGCGCTGCTCCGGCGTGTGCCAGAAAATCGCCGAGCGATACTGCGTACCGACGTCGTTGCCCTGACGATTGAGTTGCGTGGGGTCGTGCAGGGCGAAAAAAACCTCCAGCAGGTCGCGATATGCAATCACGTCCGGGTCGAACGTCACCTGCACCACTTCGGCGTGGCCGGTGTCGCCGTTGCAGATGTCCTGGTAGGTGGGGTTCGTGGTGTGGCCGCCCATGTAGCCCGAGACGGCGGACTGGACGCCACGCAGGCGGTTGAACACGGTTTCGAGGCACCAGAAACAGCCGCCGGCAAGGGTTGCGATTGCGTGGGTCATGGCCGGATTCCGTTCAGACTACTGGCACGGTCTCTTTGAACGATGGGCGCTGCGCCAGCTTGTCGGCGAGTTTCGCCAGGTTGGGGTGGGCGCCGCGCCAGTCGATTTCGGCGAAGCGCAGGTCCAGATAGCCGAGCATGCAACCGCAGGCGACATCGGCCAGCGTCATGCTGTTGCCGAGGTACCAGGGTTTCTCTCCCAGCGCTTCGGACAGCGCCTCGAGGCCGCGAAACAAGGTCTTTTCCTGCAGCACCAGCCAGTCGGCGCTTTGCTGGGCGGGCGCGCGCTTCTTTTCCAGATACACCGCCACCGCCGCGTCGGTCACGCCGTCGGCCAGCGCTTCGACGCCACGCACCACCATGCGGGTTTTGGGTTCGCCGGGAATCAGGTGGGCGACCGGGCTGACGTGGTCGAGGTATTCGACGATGACGCGCGAATCGAACACCGACTCGCCGTCTTCCAGCACCAGCACCGGCACCTTGCCGAGCGGGTTGAGGCTGGGCACGACGCTGTCGGGCTGCCACGGATTTTCAACCTGAAGCTGAAACGGGATTTTCTTTTCCAGCAAGACGACACGGACTTTGCGACCGTAGGGGCTGGTGAGCGAGGTGACGAGTTTCATGGCATGGTCGGTCAGGGTTGTACGGCCTCATTATCGCCTGCCGCCAGCGCGGCTCCAACCTGTTCGCGCAGGGCCCCGGCAGAATCGCTCGCTCGAACCGGGGATGGCGCGCCAGACCCTAGAACAGCCCGGTCTGGCGCGCCGCCTCGGCCAGCGCCTTGGTCACTTCGACAACCTGGGTGGAGGCATCGGCCGCCGGCGGGGTGGTCGCCTTGGCGGTCCACATCACGCGGCCGCTGGCGACATCGATGACGGAACCGATGGCGGCCAGACCTGGCACACCCTGCGCAGCACCGCCGACTGGCATGGTGACCCCCACGCCGCCGCCGACACCGCTGCCGCCATAGTAGCCGCCCGATCCTCCCCAGCCACCGATCCCGATACTGAACGAAGACATCGGGCTGGCCCGCCAATAATCCGGCATCAGCGTCGTGCTGAATACCGCGCGGGCCCCCGCAGCCTGTGCCGCCGGCAGGTAATGACCGGGCGGCGGTTCATGGCCGGGCGTCGGATTCACGAGCGTCGAGTCGGTCAGCGGCCGGGCCCCCAGCTGCGTCAGCTGGCTGGAAATCTGGCTCTCGCAGATCAGCTTGATCGCCGGCTCGGGCGCCTCGCAGACGACCAGGAGGGTCGCGCCGCGCAGCGCCTGCTGGGGGAACTGCGGATCGACATACTGCGCGCCCAGCTGTGTTGAGGCACAGCCGCCCAGTGACAACAAGCCGATGGCCGCAGCAAGACGCCGTTCCAATCGCACCACACGGACTGTGCGGCCATCGGGGCAGGCTAGCGAGGTAACAGGTTTCATGCGGCTTCCCTGAGCGTCGGACTGTTTATCGGGTTGCATTGGGTGCGCCGCCATTATCGCCCGCTGTTAGCAGCGTTCCAAGCCGCTCACGCAGTTCGGGTAAAACCTCGGCCTCGAACCAGGGATGGCGTTTCAGCCACCCGCGGTTGCGCGGGCTGGG
>JBAVFD010000043.1:0-2280 GCA_049588075.1 Thiobacillus sp. | reverse complement strand
GAGGTCGACGCGCGCAGCCGGCTGCCAGCCCTTTTTGCGGTGTTCGGCCACCACGTTGGTGAAGATGCCGCCGCGCACGTAGAACTTGGCGGTGAGCCGGGCGCGACCGGCACGGGCAGCGTGCTGGTATCGGCCAGCCGGTCCACCCACGCCGGCCAGGCCAGCGCGTCGAGATCGAGCCCCATTTTCAGGGCATTGTGGAAGTCGGTCTGGCCCGGCTGTTCGGTCAACAGGCCCGACAGCCAGTCGGCCTGGTTGAGATAGAGCCGCGCGCCGGTGAGGCCGAGGCGTTTTTTCAGCCACAGCACCTTGGCCAGCCCCGACGTCACCGCCGCAGCGGGGTGGCCCGGGGGGGCGATTTGGGCGATCAGTCTGGCCTCAATGACCGCGCGATCATCGTCGTACAGCAGCGGGGGATGGCGCGGCGTGAGTTCGGCGTCGCAGGCCAGCACCGTGCCCGAGGTGCCGTCGAGCGCGATGTCCGACAGCTGGGTGCGAATCGCGGGCGGCAGCGCCGCGATCAGATCCCACAATGCCTCGCGCCAGACGTCGGCGCGCTCGTATTCCTGCAGCGTGCCGAAGTCACGTTGTTCTTCGGAGATGACCGCGCCTTCGGCGTCGATGACGCAGCTGCGTGCGCCCGATGTGCCGAAATCAATACCAATAAAATACAACTGGTTATCCGCGAGTGTTCGACTGATGCTCGAACTGCGTGAGGTCGACGCGCGCGGCCGGTTGCCAGCCCTTCTTGCGGTGTTCGGCCACCACGTTGGTGAAGATGCCGCCGCGCACGTAGAACTTGGCAGTGAGCCGCATGAAGCGCGGCTTGGCCGCCTTCACCAGGTCGTCGAGGATGCGGTTGGTGACGTCTTCGTGAAAATGGCCTTCCTCGCGGAAGCTCCACATGTAGAGCTTCAGGCTCTTGAGTTCGACGCAGGTCTTGTCGGGAATGTAGTCGAGGATCAGCGTGGCGAAATCGGGCTGCCCGGTCTTGGGGCAAAGGCACGTGAATTCAGGGACTTCCATGTGGATGTGAAAGTCGCGTCCCGGTTTGGGATTGGGGAAGGTTTCCAGTGTTTTGGCGGGCGTGGAGGGCATAAAAAGGCTCGGTGTAGAATGTGACAAAACAGAACGCCACCGCTTTCGAGTCAAAACGGCACGGCGCATCGAGACGACGTCATTATAAAAGCTTAGGTCCGCCATCTTGCGTTTAACCCATATCAAACTTGCCGGTTTCAAGAGTTTCGTCGACCCCACCGTGATTCCCGTCCCCGCGCAGCTGACCGGCGTGGTGGGGCCGAACGGCTGCGGCAAGTCGAACGTCATCGACGCGGTGCGCTGGGTGCTGGGCGAATCGTCGGCCAAGCATCTGCGCGGCGAATCGATGCAGGACGTGATCTTCAACGGCTCGGGCGGGCGCAAGCCGGCCTCGCGCGCCTCGGTGGAACTGGCGTTCAACAACGAACTCGGACGCGCCGCCGGGCAGTGGTCGCAATACGCCGAGATTGCGGTCAAGCGCGTGCTCGACCGCAGCGGCGATTCCACGTATTACATCAACAATCTCAGGGTGCGGCGGCGCGATGTCGCCGACCTCTTCCTCGGCACCGGCGTCGGCGCGCGGGCCTACGCCATCATCGAGCAGGGCATGATCTCGCGGCTGATCGAGGCCAAGCCGGAAGAACTGCGCGGCTATCTGGAAGAAGCCGCCGGCGTCTCCAAGTACAAGGAGCGCCGCAAGGAAACCGAATCCCGGCTGAAGGATGCGCGCGACAACATGAATCGCGTCGAGGACATCCAGCGCGAACTCAAGACCCAGGTTGAAAAGCTCGCCGCGCAGGCCGAAGTCGCGCAGCACTACAAACAGTTGCAGGCCGACCTGACGTTTTCCCAGCATCGCCTGTGGTACGCCCGCAAGCACGATGCGTCGCAGCAGCGCGCGTGCATCGACAAGGATCTCACCGCGGCGCAGACCAGGCTGGAAGCCGAAACCGCGCGGCTGCGCCACATCGAGTCCGAGCTGGAAACCGCGCGCCAGACCCAGTTCGCCGGGCAGGACACGCTGAATACGCAGCAGGCGGCGTATTACCAGGCGCAGTCCGAAGTCGCGCGGATTGAACAAACTTTGGCGCACCAGAATGCCACCCGCGAGCGGCTGGTGCGTCAGGTGCAGGAACTGGTCGCGCGGGTGGAGGCGCAGCAGGCGCGGCGGGGTTCGACCACGGACGCACTGAACGAGGTCAACGCGCAGCAGCCCGGTTTGCAGGCTGCGCTGACCGAGGC
>JBAVFD010000042.1:0-6752 GCA_049588075.1 Thiobacillus sp. | reverse complement strand
CGCGGGCTGGGGGGTGGCGTTCGGCTGGCGGCGCTGGCCGCGCGCGGCGGAGCGTTTTCCCGCACGACAGGCGGGTCTGCTGGGCGCGGTGCTGGCTGCATCTTCCTATACCGTGCTGGCCGGGTTTCAGGTGCCGGCGCAGCGCACCCTGTTCATGCTCGCGGTACTGGCGCTGGCATTCTGGGAACGGCGCGAGCCGCGACCGTTCTCGGCGCTGACGTGGGCGGTGTTCGCGGTGTTGCTGATCGATCCGTGGGCCGTGCTGGCGGCCGGCTTCTGGCTGTCGTTTGGCGCCATGTCAGTCATCCTGTGGGTGACATTCGGCCGCGTGGCGCCGCCGGACAAGCTGCACGGCTGGGTGACGGTGCAGGCGGCATTGACGCTGGCGCTGGCACCGGCTCTGCTGTTGCTGTTTCAACAAGTATCGCTGATTTCGCCGCTGGCCAATGCCATCGCCATTCCGGTGGTCAGCTGGCTGGTGACGCCGCTGGCCTTGCTAGGGGTGATCGTGCCGCCGTTGTTGCAGGTGGCGGCGTGGTTGATGGCGTGGTTGGGGCAGGGTCTGGAGTGGTTCAGCGCGCTGCCATGGGCGGTGGTGGCGCGGCCGGTGCCGGAGGGGTGGGCGATGCTGCTGGCCGTCGTCGGCACACTATGGCTGTTGCTGCCGCGCGGGTTTCCGTTGCGGGGGCTGGGCATCGTGCTGTGGCTGCCGCTGGCGTTCCCGCTGCGCGCGAGCGTTGCGCCCGATACCTTTCAGACCGACGTGATCGACGTCGGCCAGGGCACCGCCATCTTGATCCGTACCGCGAATCACGCGCTGCTTTATGACACCGGTCCGGCCTTTGTCGACAGCGACGCGGGCGAACGCATCGTCGTGCCGTATCTGCGTGCCAGCGGCGTCGGCGAATTGACCGGCGTGATCGTCTCGCACGACGACAGCGATCATAGCGGCGGTCTGCAATCGGTGCTGCGCGACATCCCGACCGGCTGGCTGCTGCATGGTCTGCCTGCCACGAGTCCACTGCTGCAGAGCGCGCCGTCACCGTCCCACTGCCAGCGTGGCCAGCGCTGGCAGTGGGACGGTGTGCGCTTCGAAATCCTCAATCCACCCGCCATCGCGTATGCCGAATCCGGCCGCCGCGACAACGACTTCAGCTGCGTGCTGAAAGTCAGCCTGGGCACACACAGCTTGCTGATCACCGGCGATGCCGAGCGGCGCAGCGAATTCGAGTTGCTGGAGTCAGGCGCAGGCATGGCGGCCACCGTGCTGGTGGCGGGGCATCACGGCAGCCGTACCTCGTCGATGGCCGAATTCGTCGAGCAGGTGCAGCCGCGTTATGGCGTGTTCACCATGGGCTACCGCAACCGCTATGGCCATCCGCATCCGCAGGTGGTGGCGCAGTTTCGCAGCCAGGGTGCGGACATCCTGCGGAGCGACACGGGCGGTCTGATCAAATTCACGTTTGGCGAAGCCGGGGTGGTAGCCTCAGAATATTGTCCGTCTTCCCGCCGCTACTGGAACGCCGATTCGCTCCATGACTGAACCCGTCCGCCCCCGCTGCTTCGACGCCACCGATCCGGAATCGGCCAGGCAGGCGCTGGCGCGCGTGCTGCCGGTGGCGGAAAACGACCTGCCTTGGCGCGCGCTGGCTTATGCGCATGAGCGCCTCGGCAGCAGCGCTGCCTTTTCCCACAGCGTCGGCACGGCGCTGATCGTCGCCGAGCTGAGGGTGGGTGCGGATGCCGTGGCGGCGGCCTTGCTGCAGGGCTGTCTGGGTGACGCGCCCGATTTCGATACCGCTTTTGGCACCGCTGCGCGGCTGGCGCGTGGGGTGGCGGCGATGGCGCGCATCGAGGCGCTGGCCGCCAGCGCCACCGACAAGCGCATCGATCCGCACGCGCAACTGGAAGCGCTGCGCCAGATGGTGCTGGCAATGGTGGAAGATATCCGCGTGGTACTGGTGAAGCTGGCGGAACGCACGCATGCGCTGCGTTGCGTCGCCAGACACGACGCAACACGCCAGCGCGAGTTGGGGCAGCAGGCACGCGAGCTGTTTTCGCCGCTGGCCAATCGTCTCGGCGTGTGGCAGATCAAGTGGGAAATGGAAGACTGGGCGTTCCGCTACCTGGAACCCGACACCTATAAAACCATCGCCGCCCAGCTCGACGAAAAACGCGTCGACCGCGAGGCGTATATCAAGGGCATCATCGAGCGGCTGCAAGCCGAGCTTGCGCTGCACGGCATCGAGGCCGAAGTCACCGGCCGCCCCAAGCACATCGCCAGCATCGTCAACAAGATGCGGCGCAAGCGCATGAGCTTCGAGCAGCTGTACGATATCCGCGCGGTGCGGGTGCTGGTCAAGCACGAGATCGACTGCTACACGGTGCTGGGACTGGTGCACAACCTGTGGCAGCCGATTCCGGGCGAGTTCGACGATTACATCGCGCAGCCCAAGGGCAACGATTACCGCTCGCTGCACACGGCGGTGATCGGGCCGGAAGAGCGGGCGCTGGAGGTGCAGATTCGCACCTTCGACATGCATCGCCATGCCGAACTGGGCGTGGCTGCGCACTGGCGTTACAAGGAAGGCGGAAAGCAGGACGCACAGTACGAGGAAAAAATCGCCTGGCTGCGGCGCATTCTGGAATGGAAGGACGACGTTGCCGACAGCAGCGAATTCACCGAGCAGTTCAAGACCGGGCTGTTCCATGACCAGGTGTACGTGCTGACGCCGCAGGGGCGGGTGGTCGCGCTCGACCGCGGCGCCACGCCGGTCGACTTTGCCTACGCGCTGCATACCGATCTGGGGCACCGCTGCCGCGGCGCCAAGCTCAATGGCGTGATGGTTCCGCTCAACACCGCGCTGGACAATGGCCAGCGGGTCGAGGTCATCGCCGCCAAGGAAGGCGAGCCAAGCCGTGACTGGCTCAATCCGGCACTAGGCTATCTGGTCACCCATCGCGCGCGTTCCAAGGTGCGCGCGTGGTTTCGCCAGCGCGATGTCGGCGAGCAGGTAAGTCTGGGCCGCACCCTGCTGGAAAAAGAGCTCAAGCGCCTGGGCGTGGTGGACGCGAATCAGGAAAAGCTCGCGCAGCGGCTCAGGTTCGGCAAGGTGGACGAGTTTTTCGCCGCCCTGGGTCGGGGCGATGTCGGCCAGCGCGATCTGGTCAACGCCCTGCAGGAACCGGGCAAACCTGCGCCTGCGCTGGCTCCCACCGCCAAGCCGCGTGTGCGCACCAGGACGGGCAACCCCGTCACCATCCCGGGGCTGGGCGATGTGCCGATGACGCTGGCGCGCTGCTGCAAGCCGCAGCCGCCGGACGCCATCGTCGCCTACACCACGGTCGGGCGCGGCCTCACGGTACATCGCAGCGATTGTGCTTCATTGCGGCGCGCCAATCCCGCGCGGGTCATGGCGGCAGAATGGGTGCTCGACGCCGGCGCGGCATTCGAAGTGGATATTCAGCTAAAGGCATTTGACCGCCAGGGTCTGCTGCGTGATATTTCCGATGTCATTGCCAAGGATCGGCTCGACGTGCTGCGCGTCAACACCGAAAGCCGCGACGAATACGCGCACATGCGGATCACCGTTCGGATCAAGGAATTGCAGCAGTTGGCGCGCTTGCTGGCGCGTTTGCAGCATGTGCAGAATGTGATCGAGGTCAGGCGCGGCTAAGTGCGACTGCTTTTTCTTTCATTTTTTGAACCGCTTATTTCAAGCCATGACAGCTCAAACCGCCATTTTCGAACCCGTTCCCGCCCACGCACGCCACCTGTTCTTCGATCTGAACCCAACAGTCCATCCCCGCGCTGCGCTGCAGGCGCTGGCCGCGGCGTGCGACGGTCAATTCGTGGTGCTGGGTATCGGCGTAGCGGTCGCCCAGGCGCTTGCCGTATCGGTTCCGGGCTTACGCGGTTTTCCCCTGCTACCCGATGCCCACCCGGCGATTCCGGTCACGCAGCGCGCATTGTGGGTGTGGTTGCGCGGCAGTGAACCGGGCGATTTGCTGCGGCGCGGCCATGCCTTGCAGGCACTGATCGCTCCAGCTTTCAGCCTGACGCAGGCGATCGACTGTTTCCGCCATCGGGATAGCCGCGATCTGACCGGCTATGAAGACGGCACCGAAAACCCCAAGGGCGCGGCCGCCGTCGAAGCGGCGGTGGTGCAGGGGCAGGGCGCTGGACTCGATGGATCGAGCTTTGCCGCAGTGCAGCAGTGGCTGCACGACTTCCCAGCATTTGATGCGATGCCGCGTGCGGAACAGGACGCCTGCCTGGGCCGCTGTCGCGACGACAACGAAGAGCTTGCGGACGCCCCCGAATCGGCGCACGTCAAGCGCACGGCGCAGGAAGACTTCGACCCCGAAGCCTTCGTGGTGCGTCGCTCGATGCCCTGGGTGGCGGGCGCCGACGCAGGACTCGTATTTCTGGCTTTCGGCAAGTCGCTCGATGCGTTCGAAGCGCAACTGCGCCGCATGACCGGGTATGACGACGGCATCAGCGATGCACTGTTCCGTTTTACCCACCCGCTTACCGGTGGCTATTACTGGTGCCCGCCGATGACGGGCAATGCAGTCGACCTGTCGGCACTGGGATAAACGTGGAACCGCAATCGGACATGTTGCCGGCCGCCGGGGCCACACAAAAACCGCCCTGGTGGCGCAACTGGAAAGTGATGCTGCCGCTATGGGTCGGCATGGGCGGTCTGGTGTGGCTGGGACTTCATTTCAACGTTGACCGTGGTGTGATCGCTGCCAGCGTGATCGCAGTGGGGCTGCTTTCCAACGCGTTCGCCTGGCTGTTGGGCATCATTGCTTTGGTGCCGATCCTCGGTCCGCTCATCGTCAAGGTGCTGTCGATCGGCCTCATCTGGCTGCTCAACGCAGTCGGCTATCTGGTGTCCTATGTCGCCATCCGGCGCGGCTATTCCAAGGATGTCCTGACCTATCGCGGACTGACCGTGGCGCTCATCATCGGCATCATCATTGGCTATGTGCTTGGCAAGCTGCTTTGATTTTCTGCGCCAGCCGATGCAAACCGCTGCTGGACAAATCAGCGGTGCTGAAGCTGAGATCGGCCGGCGTCGGGGGGTAATTGTTCGACAATGACCTGAAATAGGCCGGGTCGTAATGTTGCTCCAGTAGCGTGGCCACCAGTTGATCCCATGCCTGTTGATTGGCCAGCGTTTGCCACGCAGTGATGGTGTCGCGACCGCGCAGCGGAACCAGATGGGCGAGCTGACTGTTGATCAGTTCCGGGTTGTGTAGAAAGTGTGCGTAATCTTCGGCAAGCAGCTGGACGCGCGCGGCCAGCGGCACCTCCATTCGCACACAGGGGCTGGCACGCATGGCCATGATGAGCGCGTCGGGTACGCGCAGCGCGCCGATTTTCTTGCTTTCCGATTCCACGAACACCAGGCGCGCCGGGTCAAAGCGGGTGAGGGCGTGCCAAATGGCGCTCTCGAAGCTTTTTTGCGGCGGTTGCGGCTGATCCGGCAATGCGCCCAGCAGCGAGCCGCGGTGCGCGGCCAGCGCTTCGAGATCGAGAACTTGCACGCCCTCATTCGCCAGCGCCTGCAGCAAGCGGCTTTTGCCGCTGCCGGTCGGCGCGCACACCACACGGAAGCTGAGCTGCGCCGGCAGGCTGGCGAGTTCGGCGATCACGTGTCGCCGATAGGCTTTGTAGCCGCCGTCGAGCTGCATTGCGCCAAAGCCGATTTTTTGCAGGATGTGCGTCATCGACCCGCTGCGGCTGCCACCGCGCCAGCAGTAAATCAGCGGACGATACGCTTTGGGTTTGTCGGCGAAATGGTCTTCGAGATGCTGCGCAATGTTGCGTGACACCAGCGCCGCGCCGACTTTTTTGGCTTCGAACGACGATACCTGCTTGTATAGCGTACCGACGCGTTCACGCTCGGCGTCGCTCAGCACCGGTAGATTGATCGCGCCGGGGATGTGGTCTTCGGCAAATTCGCCGGGGGAACGGGCGTCGATGATCTCATCGAAGGCAGCGAGTTCTGCAACGGTGGCGGGCAAACTGGGCTCAACTTTCAGGGATGAAACAGGGGGCACGGCCCAATGCCGACATTGTCACACGACGCGGGATGCAACAGGAAAATTGTGGATGCAGTGCCCGATTGGGACTGGCGCGAGTCGTGGCGTTGACTGGTTTGCTGGTTGCGTGTCGCAGGTGATGGAGATGGGTGCTCCAACTGCCTCGCGGCAGCATGACCCGATTAGAAGACTACCAAAAAGCGTCTTGCCGCGTCAGCGTTTGCTGATGCTTAAACGACCTTGAGGGTTGCAGATTTTCGATCTTCCGCGCGGCGACCCGATACTGCTATTTTGCGGCGATCTGCCGTGATTTCAGACGGCAACGCAGCATCGCGAGGAGCAACGCGGCGATCACCCAAGCGTCGCTCCAGCGGAATGAATTCAACGTGATAAACGGGAAGAGCCGACATCGGAGATCTCCTTGCCTGTCGAGATACTGACAATTCTAGTCGACATTTCGACAAAATCACAAGGTATAAATAGACCGGCAGGTGGGTTATTCCATCCGTTTGTCGGCGCCACGCAACAATTCTTTCGGCGCCAATCAGTGCTGGGCGGAGCGAACCAGGCGCTGCTTCTCGCGCTCCCACTCGCGATCCTTTTCCGCCGCGCGCTTGTCGTGCTGTTTTTTGCCTTTCGCCAGGCCAATTTCAAGCTTGATGCGGCCTTTCGAAAAATGCATGTTGAGCGGCACCAGG
>JBAVFD010000041.1:0-10575 GCA_049588075.1 Thiobacillus sp. | reverse complement strand
CAGCAGGCGAATGCTGGCGTCGAGTGCGGGCAGGTTCAGTTCGTCCAGCCAGGCGGCGGGCAGGGTGTCGGCGATGGGGGCGTCCAGCGCGCGTGCGACGGCTTTGCGCAGCGCCGCCTGCCCGAGTCCGGCCGTGGTGGGATACACCGGCGTGAGGCCGCTCGGCAGCGGGGTGTCGTCGCCGGCTTTGACAAAGCGCGGGTGCACCATCTCCAGTCCGAGAAAGCCGCCGCGCACGTCGCCGATGAAGCGGAACGTTTCGCCCGGCTGAAACAGCTTGGTATGGCTGGGGTAAAAATGCAGGAAGCGGATGCCGAGCACGCCGCCGCTGGCGTCTTCCACCGTCAGCGTCAACATGCGGCGCGGACGGTAGGCGATGGCAGCGTCCCTGACCGTCGCCTGCACCTGCGCGGTGGCGCCGGGCAGCAAGTCGCGGATCGGCGTGAGGCGGGTTTCGTCCTCCCAGCGCAGCGGTATGTGCAGCACCAGATCGGCGTCGCGGGTGAGACCGAGTTTGGCGAGTTTGGCGGCAAGCGCCGGGCTGACGGGAAAGGAAAACGGCGAGGCCGCTTTCAACTTGGCGATTTAACCCGTCACCATCACGGCGTCGGCTTCCACCAGCGCGCCACGCGGCAGTGCGGCGACGCCGACGGCGGCGCGTGCCGGATACGGCTCGGCGAAATACTGCGCCATGATTTCGTTGACCCTGGGGAAGTGGCCGAGGTCGGTGAGAAAAACGTTGAGCTTCACCACATCGGCCAGCGAGCCTCCGGCTGCGGTAGCGACGGCAGCCAGGTTTTTGAATACCTGATGGATTTGCGCCTCGATGCCGTCCACCAGTTGCATCGAAGCCGGGTCGAGCCCGATTTGTCCTGACATGTAAACCGTGCCGTCCACGCGCACGGCCTGTGAATAGGTACCGATGGCGGCGGGTGCGTCGGTGGTCTGGATGATGCGCTTGTTCATGCTGAATCCTGTTGCGGGATGGGTTATTGGGATTGCGCGGCGCGGCCGTCCTTTTTGCCCTTGATGCGGAATATCCGCACCACGTCGGGCAGAACGCGCAGGCCGCGCATGACGCGCGCGAGGTGCATGCGGTTTTCCACCTGCACCGTGAAGAACAGCACGGTGTAGGGGCTGCCGTCTTCCTCCTCCATCGCCACGTTGCCGATGTTGGAACCGTGTTCGGAAATCGCGGCCGCGACCTTGGCCAGCACGCCACGCTGGTTGCCGACGACGACCTTGATCGACACGTCGAACATGTGGCCCGGCTCGGCTTCCCATTCCACGTCCAGCCATTTGTCGGGATCCGCGCGGAAGGTGCGGATCGACGGACAGTCGTGGGTGTGGATGATGAGGCCGCGATCCTTGTGGATGAAGCCGAGGATGGGGTCGCCGGGAATCGGGTGGCAACACTGCGCCAGCTCGACCGCGATGCCTTCGGTGCCGCGGATGCTGATGGCGTGAGGGTGCGCCGGGATGCCGGTTTTTTCGCCTTGCACGTGCAGCAACTGGTGCGCCACCACCAGCGGCAATTTGCGTCCCAGGCCGATCCCGGCGAACAATTCCTGCCGGGTCTGCACGCCGTACTCCTTGACCACGCGCTCCCACACTGCCGGGTCGGGCTCGACTGCTTCGGGATTGAGGGCGGCGAGGGCGTTGTTGAGCAGGCGTTCCCCCAGCGCGGCCGCTTCTTCCACCCGGGTATTGCGCAGGTAGTTGCGGACGTGCGAGCGCGCCTTGCCGGTGACGACGAAATTGAGCCAGGCCGCATTGGGGCTGGCGTTGGCGGCGGTGAGAATTTCGACGTGGTCGCCGTTGCGCAGCTGGGTGCGCAGCGGCATCAGCTCGTAATTGATCTTCACCGCGACACAGTGGCGACCGACATCGGTGTGTACCGCAAATGCGAAATCCACCGCCGTCGCGCCGCGCGGCATCGCCATGATCTTGCCCTTGGGGGTGAACACATAGACTTCGTCGGGGAACAGGTCGACTTTTATATGCTCGAGGAATTCGGGCGAATCGCCGTGGTCGGCCTGGATGTCGAGCAGCGATTGCAGCCAGCGGTGGGTGCGCGTCTGCACGTCGGAGAGCGCGGCATCGGCCGACTTGTACATCCAGTGCGAGGCGACGCCCGATTCGGCCAGCCGGTTCATGTCGGTGGTGCGGATCTGCACCTCGATCGGCGTGCCGTTGGGGCCGAACAGGATGGAATGCAGCGACTGGTAGCCGTTGGCCTTGGGAATCGCGATGTAATCCTTGAACTTGCCGGGGATCGGCTTGTACAGCGAATGCAGCGCGCCCAGTGCCAGGTAGCAGTTCGGCTGGTCGCGCACCACCACGCGAAAGCCGTAGATGTCGAATACCTCGGAGAACGCCAGGTTTTTTTCCTGCATCTTGCGGTAGATGCTGTAGAGGTGTTTTTCGCGCCCGCTGATGGCGGCCTCGATCTTGCACTGTTCGAGTTTTTCCTGCAGCGCGATCTTGACCTTGTCGACCAGTTCGCGGCGGTTGCCGCGTGCCGCCTTCACCGCCTTGGCCAGCACCTGGTAGCGGTTGGGGTGGCTGTAGCGGAAGCCGAGGTCTTCCAGTTCCTGGTACACCGAATGCAGCCCCAGCCGGTTGGCGATGGGGGCGTAAATCTCCAGCGTTTCGGTGGCGATGCGGCGGCGCTTTTCAGCCGGCATCGATCCCATGGTGTGCATGTTGTGCAGGCGGTCGGCCAGTTTGACCAGGATCACCCGCACGTCCTGCGCCATCGCCAGCAGCATCTTGCGGAAGTTTTCCGCCTGGGCCTGCTGCTCGGTTTCGAATGCCAGCTTGTCGAGTTTGGAGACCCCCTCGACCAGCAGAGCGACCGCCTTGCCGAAGCGTGCCTTGATCTCGCCCGCCGTGGTGGGCGTGTCCTCCACCACGTCGTGCAGCAATGCGGCGGTCAGGGTTTGCGCGTCAAGGTGCCAACTGGCGAGGAGGCCGGCAACAGCAAGCGGATGGGAAATGTAGGGTTCGCCGCTTTTGCGGAATTGGCCCTCGTGGGCGCTGCGGCTGAATTCGTAGGCCGCTTCGATCGTGCTGATCTCGTCTGGCGCCAGATAGGCCAGAGCAGGCCGCAGCGAGTCAAATTCGTGCGTCATCGCCGGCGCGCGGCTGGCGTGCGCCGACTGGGGGGTGGGCGAGTGCTCAGGCACGGCCTCGGTTGAGGATTTCACGGCCCACTTTTCCGGCTGCAATCTCGCGCAGCGCGGTGACGACGGATTTGTCCCGGGTTTCAACCATGGGTTGCGAACCCTGCGCCAACTGGCGGGCGCGGTAGGTCACGGCGAGGGTCAATTCGAAACGGTTGGGGAACATTTCAAGACAATCATCAACGGTAATTCGAGCCATGCGGATACTCCTGCTTCAGGCGGCGCGGATGCGCCATGGGTAAAGGTAAATTCAGATCAATCAGATACGTCTGAATTCCTCGAACAGCGCGGTGTGCCGGTGCAACTGGCGCGCCGCTTCGAGTCGGATGCTGCGGGTGATGGCGACCAGGTCCAGCAAGGCGTGGTCGAAATCATCATTGACGATTATATAGTCGAACGCATCGGCATGAGCGACGTCATGGGCAGCGGCGGCCAGCCGGCGCTCGATCACCTCGTCGCTGTCCTGTCCGCGCCCGGTCAGCCGGGTGCGCAACGCGTTGAACGACGGCGGCAGGATGAAAATCGACGCGGATTGCGGGAAATGCTGCTTGACTTGCGCCGCGCCCTGCCAGTCGATTTCCAGCAGGATGTCGTGGCCGGCGTTGAGGTCGCGCGCGATGCCGCTTTTCGAGGTGCCGTAGAAATTGCTGTACACCTCGGCGTGTTCGAGAAACTCGCCTTCGGCCAGCATTTTTTCAAAATCGTGCCGGCTGGTGAAATGGTAATCGCGGCCGTCGTTTTCACCGGGACGCGGCGCGCGCGTGGTGTAGGACACCGACAGGCGTATGGCCGGGTCGGTTTTCAGCAGCGCCTTGACCAGGCTGGTCTTGCCGGCGCCGGAGGGCGCGCTGACGATATACAGCACGCCCTGGCTGGTGTTGGAGATCATGGTTGTTGCGCTCCTGTCATTCAATGTTTTGCACTTGTTCGCGCATCTGCTCGATCAACACCTTGAGTTCGAGCGAGACGCGCGAGGTTTCCACCGCCACCGACTTCGATCCCAGTGTGTTGGCCTCGCGATGCAGTTCCTGCATCAGGAAATCGAGCCGTTTGCCGACCGCACCGGCCTGATTCAGCACGCGGCGCACTTCGGCAAAATGGGTGGTCAGGCGGGAGAGTTCTTCGTCGATATCGGCTTTTTGCGCCGCCAGCGCGATTTCCTGGGCCAGCCGTTCATGCCCGGCCTCGCCCAGCACGTCGTGCAGGCGTTCCGTCAGTTTTTCGCGCTGGGCGGCGAGCAGCGTCGGCAGCAGCGGTTGCAGCCCCGCCACCTGCGCCTCGGCAGCGGCGAGCCGGTCGAGAATGTGCTGCTTCAGCTTGGCGCCTTCGCGCTGGCGACTGTCCACCAGTTCGTTCAGCGTGGTGCGCACGCCGGCCAGCGTGGCTTCGTTCAGCGCGTCCTGCGACTGCGTCGCGGCGGGCACCGCGCCAGGCCAGCGCAGAATCTCGTTGACGGAGAGCGGCGCGCTGTCCGGCAGGCGCTGCAGCACGTCCGTTTGCCAGTGCGCCAGCCGCTCAAGAATGGCCGGATTCAAGCCGTTATCCAGCGAGGCGATGGCAAGCGGGGTCAGACTGACGCGGCATTCCACCTTGCCCCGCGTCAGGCGTTGCTGGATCAACTCGCGTAGCTGCGGTTCCAGCGCACGGACTTCATCGGCCAGACGAAAATGCAGTTCGAGATAACGCTGGTTGACGCTGCGCAGGTCGATATTGACGCTGGCATGCTCCAGGTTGAGGCTGTGGGCGGCAAACCCGGTCATACTGGCGGTCATGGATAGGATGTGTGCAAGTTATTAAAATAGTGGTGGCCGGTGTGGAGCCGGTGTGACCTTGGATTCTCGGCGTGGCCGACTAAGCAGACAAAGATAATAGACGTTCGACTATGGCGACTCAACCCAACCAGGCACTTCCCAACGGATACCGGCTGAACGAATACACCATCGTGCGCAAGATCGGCGGTGGTGGCTTCAGCATGGTGTATCTGGCACGCGACGACAACAATCAGTCGGTTGCGATCAAGGAATACCTGCCGGGCGCGCTGGTGTTGCGCACCGAAGGCTCGGTCATCGTGCAAGCCAGCTCTTCCGAGAATAGCAACATTTTTCGCCACGGCATGAAGTGTTTTTTCGAGGAGGGGCGGGCGCTCGCGTGCATCAATCATCCCAACGTCATCCGCGTGATCAACTTTTTCCGTGCCAACGAAACCGTCTATATGGTGATGCGCTTCGAGCGCGGGAAAACCCTGCAGCAGCATATCCAGGCCAACCGCGGCAGCATTCGCGAAAGCTTCATCCGCCGCGTGTTCGCGCAATTGCTGAACGGCCTGCGCGAAGTGCATACGCACAAGCTGCTGCATCTCGACATCAAGCCGTCCAACCTGTACATCCGCCTGGATGGCTCGCCAGTGCTGATCGACTTTGGCGCGGCGCGGCAGACGCTCACCCAGGAAGAAAGCAAGCTGCAACCCATGTACACCCCGGGTTTTGCCGCGCCCGAGCAGTACCACAACCGTGAACGGCTGGGGCCGTGGAGCGATGTCTATAGCGTCGGCGCCAGCCTGTATGCCTGCCTGGCGGGCTACCCGCCGCAGGCGGCCGACGCGCGTCTGCTCAGCGACAAGCTGGTTCCGGCAACGACCAACTGGCGCGGCGCGTATTCCGACCAGTTGCTGGAAACCATCGACCACTGCCTCAAGCTCAATTACATGGAGCGCCCGCAAAGCGTGTTCAGCTTGCAGAAAGTGTTGATGGACCGCAGCGCGATGGTGCCGCCGCGTCCCTCGATTTTAAGCAGCATCAAGCGCTCGCTGAGTAAAGAATTGTTTTAAAGTACGGCCATGAAATTCACGATCTATCAGGCGTCACGTCAGGGTGGCCGCAAAAACAATCAGGATCGGGTTGCCTATTCCTACAGCCGCGACGCCTTGATGATGGTGGTGGCCGACGGCATGGGCGGCCACATGCACGGCGAAATTGCCGCGCAGATTGCGGTGCAGACGCTGACCGAGCAGTTCCAGAAAGAGGCCAAGCCTCGACTGGCCGACCCCATGGCCTTTCTCGCCGATACGACCACGGCTGCGCATTTCGCCATCAATGATTACGCAGTCGAAGAGGATTTGCTGGAAATCCCGCACACCACCTGTGTCGCCGCAGTCATCCAGGACAACACGGCTTACTGGGCGCATGTCGGCGATTCGCGCTTGTACCTGTTCAGCGATGGCTGCCTGATCGCGCGCACCGAAGACCACACAGCCGTTGCCCAACTGGTGCGCGACGGCATCATCAGCGAGGAAGAAGCCGGCACCCATCCGGAACGCAACCGGGTGTCCAACTGCCTGGGCGGCTACGTGGCGCCGCAGGTGGAGTGCAACGCACCGATCCCGTTGCACGACGCCGACACCATGCTGCTGTGCACCGACGGCATCTGGGGCATGATCAATGCCCATGAACTGTCTGCGTTGCTGCATGCCTACACGCTGGAGGATGCGGTGCGCCATCTGATGGATCATGCCGAATTCCGTGGCGGCGAGCACGGCGACAACCTCAGCCTGATTGCCATGACCTGGGGCGAAGCACGGATGCCGAGCAAGGATTCCATCTCCACCTTGGCGCTGCCGGATGGCGGCATCACCACGCAAATCAATGCACATCGCCCGTTGCCCGGCACCCCGGCGGTGTCGGACGACGAGATCGAGCGCGCCATCGCCGAAATTCAGCAGGCGATCCAGAACATTTCCGCCAAGTAGGCGTGCGGCTTGCTGGGCGCTGCCTGGCGTGGTTGAGTCTGGTGTGATGAAGTCGGCGCGGTAGAATCGCGCTTTCCATTTCCTGTCCGTTGCCATGTCCACCATTGCCCGCCCCAGCGGCCGCGCGCCCGATGCGCTGCGCGCCCTGTCGTTCACCCGCCAGTTCACCAAACACGCCGAAGGCTCGGTGCTCGTCGCCATGGGCGACACCCGCGTGCTGTGCACCGCCAGCGTGCTCGACAAAATCCCGGCGCACAAGAAGGGCAGCGGCGAAGGCTGGGTCACCGCCGAATACGGCATGTTGCCGCGTTCCACCCACACCCGCACCGACCGCGAAGCTGCGCGCGGCAAGCAGTCCGGCCGCACCCAGGAAATCCAGCGCCTGATCGGACGCAGCCTGCGCGCCGTGGTCGATCTGAAAAAGCTCGGCGAGCGCACCCTGCACATCGACTGCGATGTGCTGCAGGCCGACGGCGGCACTCGCTGCGCCAGCATCTGCGGCGCCTATGTCGCGGTGGCCGACGCGATTGCGGGTCTGCTGCATGACGGCAAGCTCGGCGAAACCCCGCTCACCGACAGCATCGCCGCCGTCTCGGTCGGGATGTATCAGGGCGCAGCGGTGCTCGATCTCGATTACATCGAAGATTCCGGCTGCGACACCGACATGAACGTGGTGATGACCGGCAGTGGCGGCATCGTCGAAGTGCAGGGCACCGCCGAAGGCGCGCCGTTTTCCCGCGCCAGCCTCGAGGCCCTGCTCGACCTGGCCACCGCCGGCATCGCGCAGCTCACCGCCGCGCAGCAGACGGCGCTGAAAGCGAATTGATCCGCGAATACCCGAAGGGCATAAAACCAAAAGGAATGCACCCATGAGCAAGCTCGTCATCGCCTCCGGCAACGCCGGCAAGCTGCGCGAAATCGCGCGCATCCTCGCGCCGCTCGAAATCGAAGCGGTGCCGCAGTCCGAGTTCAACGTGCCCGACTGCCCCGAGCCGCACGTCACCTTCGTCGAGAACTGCCTCGCCAAGGCGCGCCACGCCAGCGCCCACAGCGGCCTGCCTGCGCTGGCCGATGATTCCGGCATCTGTGTCGAAGCGCTCGGCGGCGCGCCCGGCGTGTTTTCCGCGCGCTATGCCGGCGAGCCTAAATCGGATCAGCGCAACAACGAAAAACTCGTCGCCGCGCTGAAGGGCGAAGCCAATCGCCGCGCGCACTACACCTGCGTCATGGTCTACGTGCGTCACCCCGACGACCCCGAGCCGGTGATCGCCGAAGGCCGCTGGTACGGCGAGATCATCGACACCCCGCGCGGCCGAAACGGCTTCGGCTACGACCCGTATTTCCTCGATACCGAGTTCGATAAAACCGGCGCCGAGCTCGACGAGGACACCAAGAATGCCGTCAGCCACCGCGGCCAGGCGCTGCGCGATCTGGTGGACAAGCTGAAGCGGCTGAAGCGGCTTGGCTGAGTCCGCCATCCGCTTTGCCGGCAACGGCCTGAAAGTCCAGCCGCCGCTGTCGCTCTACCTCCACCTGCCGTGGTGCGTGAAGAAGTGCCCGTATTGCGACTTCAATTCGCACGCCGCGCAGGGCATCCCCGAAGCCGCGTACATCGACGCATTGCTGCTCGATCTGGAGCGCGCGCTGCCCGATATCTGGGGGCGCACCATCCACACGGTGTTTTTCGGCGGCGGCACCCCCAGCCTGTTTTCGGCCGACGGCATCGACCGCATCCTCACCGCCGTGCGCACCTTGACGCCGCTCGTGCCCGGCGCGGAAATCACGCTGGAAGCCAACCCCGGCACGGTCGAGGCCGCCAGGTTCAAAGGCTTCCGCGAAGCCGGGGTGACGCGCGTCTCGCTCGGAATCCAGAGTTTCAATCCGCGCCATCTCAAGGCGCTCGGGCGCATTCACGACGACATGGAAGCGCGCCGCGCGGCCGGGCTTGCCGCCACCCATTTCGACACCTTCAACCTCGACCTGATGGTTGCGCTGCCGGGGCAGACGCTGGCCGAGGCGCTGTCTGATATCGACACCGCGCTGAGCTTTCAGCCGCCGCACCTGTCGGCCTATCACCTCACGCTCGAACCCAACACCCCCTTCGGCCATACCGCGCCGCCCAATCTGCCGGACGACGACCTGGCCGCTGACATGCAACAGGCGATCGAGGCGCGTTTGAATGAGGCCGGCATGCAGCACTACGAAACCTCGGCCTACGCACGACAGAATCACGCCAGCCGCCACAACCTCAACTACTGGCAGTTCGGCGACTACCTCGGCATCGGCGCCGGCGCGCACAGCAAGCTGTCTTTCCATGACCGCATCCTGCGGCAGATGCGCACCAAACATCCGCAGCAATATATGGACGCGGTGAAGCAGGGCACGCACCTCGCCGACACCCGCACGCTGACGCGGGTCGACTTGCCGTTTGAGTTCATGATGAATGCCCTTCGCCTGAACCAGGGCGTACCCGCCGCGCTGTTCGAAGAACGCACCGGCCTGCCACTGAGGGTGTGCGCCGCTGCGCTGGAGCAGGCAAGCGCCCGGGGATTGCTGCTGCCCGACGCCGCCCGGCTGCAACCCACCCTGCAGGGGCAGAATTTTTTGAACGATCTGCTGGCGCTGTTTTTGCCTTAAACGCTGGTCGTACGGAACCCGGCAAACGGATCGCGCCGATGCGGCAAATAAAAATTGCGGAAACCGGGACGCTTGAGCTGCGCGTCGGTGACCGGTCCGCCGCCGCGCAATTCGTCGTGGGTGTGGAACCAGGGCTGCGAATAGTCACGGTAGGGGTCGGGAGCAAATCCGGGATACGGCGCAAAGGCGTCGCGCGTCCATTCCCAGCCTTCGCCCCAGCGGAACGCCGGCAATGCCGTCGCGCGCAACCACTCGGCGGCGCTGGGCAGGCGGCGGCCGTGCCAGGCGGCGCAGGCCTCGGCTTCAAAACGGTTCACATGCAGCATGGCTGCGCCTGCATGCAGCGGCGTCCAATCGGCGAAGCGACGCACCTGCCAGCTGTCACCCTGCCTGCGCCAATACAGCGGATGGGTGGCGCCACTTGTTGTCCGCCAGTCCCAGCCCGCCTGCGACCACAGTTCGCGGCGCTGATAGCCGCCCGCATCGACGAAGGCGGCAAAGGCGGCTTCGGACACCGGGCTGGCGTCGATGTCGAACGCGGCAACCGTCTCCGGGTGCGGCCATTTCTCGTTGTCGAAAATGAAGCCGGCATCCGCACCGCTGCCCAATATCACCTCGCCCCCGGCACAGGCCAAGCGTTCGGGATGCCCGGGCAGGTCGGCGGCACGCGTCGGCCGCGACGGGGGCGCATAGCCTAGAAACTGGAACGCCATCCACCAGGCTTCGATGTGCATCAGCTCGTGCACCAAGCTCAGCTCGGCAAAATACGCCAGCGCATTGTGGCAACCTGCACGCAGCCGCGCCGTTACCGCAGCCGTCACCTGTGCGGCGTAGTCGTCCACCGCAGCGGGTTGCAGCAGGGGCAGCGTCCAGCGGCTGTCGTGCGGCACAGCGGACGAGTCGTACAGCGCGTCGGCACCCGGCAGCAGGCTCGCCGCCATGCTGCCGTCCGGCTGGGCGCGCAGGCACCAGCGCTCCTGAAACCAGACGATATGCCCGGCTTCCCAC
>JBAVFD010000040.1:0-34300 GCA_049588075.1 Thiobacillus sp. | reverse complement strand
CGACCAGTGGGAAAAGGCGCGCCGGCGCGCCATGCAGGCGGCGCGCGACACCGCGGCCGAGTTGCTGAACCTGTATGCGCTGCGGGCGGCGCGCGAAGGCCATGCCTTCAAGTTTTCGCTGCACGATTACGAAGCCTTTGCCGAGGGCTTCGGCTACGAGGAAACCCCTGACCAGGCCGCCGCGATCGCTGCGGTGATGGCCGACATGCAGTCGGGCAAGCCGATGGACCGGCTGGTGTGCGGCGATGTCGGTTTCGGCAAGACCGAAGTGGCGCTGCGCGCCGCCTTCATGGCGGTAATGGGCGGCTATCAGGTGGCGGTGCTGGTGCCGACCACGCTGCTGGCCGAACAGCATTTCCAGAACTTTTCCGACCGTTTTTCGGCCTGGCCGGTCAAGCTCGCCGAGTTGTCGCGCTTCCGCAGCCCCAGGGAACAGGCCGAAGCCTTGCAGGCGCTCGCGGACGGCAAGCTCGATATCGTCATCGGCACCCACCGGCTGATCCAGAAGGATGTGAAGTTTTCACGTCTGGGCCTGGTGATTCTCGACGAGGAACACCGCTTCGGCGTGCGACAGAAGGAACAGCTGAAAGCGCTGCGCGCCGAAGTCGACGTGCTGACCCTGACCGCCACACCGATCCCGCGCACCCTTGCAATGTCGCTCGAAGGCATCCGCGATTTTTCGGTGATTGCCACCGCCCCGCTGAAGCGGCTGGCAGTCAAAACCTTCGTCCAGCCGCTTTCCAACGGCCTGATCCGCGAGGCGGTGCTGCGCGAACTGAAGCGCGGCGGTCAGGTGTATTTCCTGCACAACGAAGTCAGCACGATCGAAAACATGCGCGAGCGGCTGGAAAAACTGCTGCCCGAAGCCCGCATCCGCGTCGGCCACGGGCAGCAGAGCGAGCGCGAGCTGGAGCAGGTGATGCGCGATTTTTACCAGCAGCGTTACGACATCCTGCTGTGCACCACCATCATCGAAACCGGCATCGACATCCCCACCGCCAACACCATCCTGATCAACCGCGCCGACAAGTTCGGTCTGGCGCAGCTGCACCAATTGCGCGGCCGGGTCGGGCGCTCCCACCATCAGGCCTTCGCCTACCTGCTCGTGGAGGAAGATCGGAACCTCACACCCCAGGCGAAGAAACGCCTGGAAGCCATTCAATTAATGGAAGAATTGGGTTCCGGATTTCACTTGGCCATGCACGACCTGGAAATCCGCGGCTACGGCGAAGTGCTGGGCGACAAGCAGAGCGGTGAAATCCTCGAAGTTGGCTTCTCGCTCTACAACGACATGCTGGCCAGTGCGGTGGCGAGCCTGAAAGCCGGCAAGGAACCCGACATGAGCCAGCCGCTCGGCGTGGTCTCCGAAATCAACCTGCACCTGCCCGCGCTGCTGCCGGAAGACTACTGCCCCGACGTGCACGAGCGGCTGGTGTTGTACAAGCGGCTGGCAAGTTGCCAGACTGCGGACGAGCTGACGCTGATGCAGGAAGAACTGGTCGACCGCTTTGGTGAACTGCCCGATACGGCGCGCGCCCTGCTGGCGGTGCATCGCCTGCGCATGTCCACCCGCGCCTACGGCATCGTCAAGCTGGACGTGTCCGGCGAAGGCATGAGCGTGCAATTCGCGCCCAATCCCCCCATCGATCCGGGTAAAATCATTCAATTGATCCAGGGCAAGGCGGGATACAAGCTGGCGGGCCCCGACCGGCTGAAACTGAACACTGCCCTGCCCGATATCGGCCGTCGCGTGGGTGCAGTCACTGCTTTCCTCGCCGCGCTTGGCGACCCCCTACCACCTGCAAAATAAAGACCTATGAACCTGATCCAGCCTTTTGCCGCCCTCCGTCCCGCTTCCGGTCGCGCCAACGATGTCGTCGCACCGCCCTACGACGTGCTCTCCACCGCCGAGGCCCGGGAACGCGCCAACGGTCGACCGTGGAGCTTCCTGCACATTTCCAAACCGGAAATCGATCTGCCCGCCGACACCAACCCCTACGCGCCAGAGGTCTACGCCAAGGGCGCCGAGAATCTGCAGGCCATGATTCAGGCCGGCGTGCTGGTGCGCGATCCGGCGCCCTGCTATTACGCCTACCGCATCGTGATGGGCGGCCACAGCCAGACCGGACTCGTCGCCGCCGCCTCGGTGGCCGACTACGACACCAACCGCATCCGCAAGCACGAATTCACCCGCCCCGACAAGGAAGACGACCGCGTGCGGCAGATCGATGCGCTCGACGCCCAGACCGGCCCGGTCCTGCTGGCCTACCCAACTGCGCCCGAGGTCGACGCCATTCTGGCCGACGCAACCCGCGGCACCCCCGACTCCGATGCTGAACTCGACGGCGTGCGTCATACCCTGTGGGTGATCCGCGATGCCGCGATCCTGGCACGCATCACCGCCGCCTTCAACGCCATGCCCGCGCTCTACATCGCCGACGGCCACCACCGTTCAGCCTCCGCTTCGCGCATCGCCGCCGCGCGCCGCGCCGCCAACCCCGGGCACACCGGCGCCGAACCCTACAACTTCTTCCTGTCGGTGATTTTCCCCGCGCACGAAATGCGCATCATGGATTACAACCGGGTCATCACCGACCTCAACGGCCTCGCCGCAGAAACCTTTCTCGAACGCGTGGGCGCCGCCTTCAGCGTCGAGCCCGCCAGCGCAGCGGTCAAGCCCGAGCGCCCGGGCAGTTTCGGGCTCTATCTGGCCGGAAAGTGGTATCGCCTGACCATCCGCCCCGACCTGATCCCGGCCGACCCGGTCGGCCGTCTCGACGTCAGCCTGTTGCAAAACAACCTGATCGCGCCCATCCTCGGCATCACCGACCCGCGGCGCGACAAGCGTATCGATTTCGTCGGCGGCATTCGCGGCCTGGCCGAACTGGAGAAGCGCGTCAACAGCGGCGAGATGGCGCTGGCCTTCGCGCTCCACCCCACCCGCATGCAAGACCTGATGGCGGTGGCCGACGCCAACAAAGTCATGCCGCCCAAATCCACCTGGTTCGAGCCCAAGCTGGCGGATGGGCTGGCATCGCATGGGCTGAACACCCCCTAAAGTTTTCCGGGCAAATGCCGTTTCTTTAAATGTTGTAATCCCGCCCAGGAAAACCGGCCAACAGGATCCCTCCGTGAAAATCGACAAACGCGTCACGCCCCCCACCACCTCCAAGGTCTCCGCAACCCAAGCCAAAGGTACGACCAAGGCGGAGGCCAGCACGCCGCAGGGCGGCAGCGACTCGCTGACGCTGACCGAATCCAGCACGCGCATCCGCGCGCTGGAAGCCCAACTGGCTTCGGTCGACATCACCGACGCGGGCAAAGTGGAATCGGTCAAGGCCGCGCTCGCCAACGGCACGTTCGCGGTCGATGCTGAAGTGGTGGCCGACCGCCTGATCGACCACACCAAGGAAACGCTGCGCAAACGCCCGCGCAAAAAGTAGAATCAAGCCCCGAATATTTTACCGAGGCCTGGCATGAACGAAATCCAGTTATCCGTAACCGGCATGACCTGCGGCGGCTGTGTCGCCAGCGTGCAGCGGGTACTGACGGCCTTGCCGGGCGTGAAAAGCGCCGAAGTCACCCTGACCCCCGGTCAGGCGCGCGTGGTGGTCGACCCCGCCCGGGTTGACCGCGCCGCCTTGGTGCAGGCCGTGGTCGACGCAGGGTTTGGCGTGGCCAACTGAAGGGCTCTCCCCACCTCCCGCGTCAGCCCTGGTTCAAAGCGGGTCCACACAGGCTTTCCAAAGGCTCGGGGCTATGCACCCCGTTGCCCTGCACATAATCCACCCCGATCTGGCGCAACACGGCCAGGATCTGATCCGACTCGACATACTCGGCCACCGTTTTCAGCCCCATCTGGTGGCCGATTTTGTGGACCGCCTCGACCATGGCGCGATCGATCGGATTGCTCGTGATGTCGCGCACAAAGGCGCCGTCGATCTTGAGGTAATCCACCTTGAGGTTCTTCAGATACGTGAAAGACGACAGGCCGCTGCCAAAATCGTCCAGCGCAAAGCTGCAGCCAAATTCGCGCATGGCGTCGATAAAATCATTGACCACCGTCAGATTGCCGATCGCCGCCGTTTCGGTGATTTCAAAGCACAAATGCGGCCCCATGACAGGATTTTCCTGCAGGTGCGTCAACAACTTGAGGCGAAATTCCGGGTCTTTCAGCGACGCGCCGGACAAGTTCACCGCAAACAGGCAATGCGCCTCCTGCCCGGCTGCCAGATAGCGTGAGCACACGCGCAGCGTTTCCTCGATCACCCAGCTGTCCAGCGAGGGCATGATGAAATAGCGCTCGGCTGCGGGAATAAAGGCCATCGGCAGGATCTCGCTGCCATCGTCGTCCACCATCCGCAGCAGCAGTTCGACATGGCGGGTGGTTTCCACCGCCCCATCGGTTCGGCGGATGGTCTGCCAGAACAGGCGCAGGCGCTGCTCTTCCAGCGCCCGCTGGATACGCGTCACCCACTGCATTTCGCCGCGATGGCGCGCCAGATCAAGGTCGCGGCTCTCATATAGATGAATCTGGTTGCGGCCGCGGTCCTTTGCGACATAGCAGGCCGCATCCGCCGCCGACAGCAGGCTTGCGGTGGTGCCGCTGTCGCGCGTGATCGCCGCCATGCCGACGCTCATGCCGACCGCGAAAATGCGTTCTCCCCACTTGAAGCGGAAACGCTGCACTTCGGCACGGAACGTATCCGCCACCTCAAGGGCATCGGCGATGCTGCAATTTTCCAGCAACAAGGCAAATTCGTCGCCGCCGAGGCGAGCCAGGGTATCGCGTTCGCGCAGGTTCCCCTTCAGCAGCAGCGACAGTTGGCGCAGCAATTCATCACCCGCGGCATGGCCGCAGGTATCGTTGATCACCTTGAACTGATCGAGGTCCATGTAGCACAGCGCGTGTTCCCGGCCCTGCTGTATGGCCGACTGCAGCGTGCGTTCCAGCCGCTGCTCGAACTCGCGACGGTTGATCAGCCCGGTCAGCGCATCGTGGCTGGCTTGATAAACCAAACGCGCGGTGGCCTGATCGATCTTCGCCTGCATTTGATCCTGCATCGATTGCAGGTGGGCAGCCATATGATTGACGCCGTGCTGCAGCATGCCCAGTTCGGCCTGCCCGCTCTGCTCGACCCGTTCTTCCAGATGGCCCTCGCCAATGCGGCTGACCGTATGCGTCAAGGCCAGAATCGGCCGCGTGATCTGACGCCCGATACGCCAGGCGAGATACAGACTGACGCCCAGCCCCGCCAGCAGGATGAGCAGGCTGCGCGCAATGGCGTCACGCTGGCTTTTGAACGTGGCGTTGCGCGACACGTCGAGTCCCACCCAGCCCAGCAGCCGGGCCGGGGCGCCAGGCGAAGCCGCGTGCGCGTCGATCGCCTGAAAATCATCCACCGCCACCTCGGTACGTGTGATCGGCGCGTAGTAAATCAGTCGATCCTGGTATTCAACCTGGTGGATGCGGTCGACGGGCAGCTTGCCGGGCTCGGCATCTGCCCAGCTTCCTCGCCCAACCTGCGCCAGCCGCCGGCCATCGCCGGAAAACACGGCCACCCCGCGGATATCGGGTTCGATAGCCGTTTTCGCGAGCAGCGTCTGCAACACCTCGACATTACCCGATGCCACGCCATATTCAGCAGCCGGTGCGAGCTGGCGGGCAATCGCCACGGCTCGCGTCCGCAAGGACTGATCCAGGTCGTCGATTTTCCCGGTGACGAGCTGGAACAGCAGCAACACGCCGATGATGACCATCGGCACCACGGCCAGACCGATCACGCGGCCACGTATGCCCAGAGAAACCGCCATCAGCGCACGCCCTCCAAACGCTTTTCCAGCTCGGCTGCCGACGGCAGGGTGAAGCCCAGCGAGCGCGCCACCTGTTCATTGATCGAAATACTGAAATACGCAGGGTAGGCAGGCACAGGCAGGTGCACCGGCACCGTGACCAACGCATGGTTTACCCATTCGGCGGCCTGCCGGCCGATTTGCGCCGGGCTGGAATGCAGCGACAACAACGCGCCGGCCCGCGTCAGCGAGCGCGAATAGCCGAGCACCGGGTCGCGATAGCGATAGGACGTCAGGAAAAGGCTTTGTGCGGTGTTTCGATTGAACGCCAGCGGATCAGGCAGCGCCAGCAGCAAGTCGGCTTCGGTCAACACGCTTTCGAGCGGCTTGATCAAATGCTCGCCATCGACCAGTCTGGCATGCACCAGGCTGAGTTGCTGTGAGCGCAGGGCCGCGTCCAGTTCGCCCAGCACCCCCTCCTGTTCGGCACTCAGCAACACCCCCACTCGGCGCGCTTCGGGAAAAGCCAGACGAATCAAGGCGGCCTGCCGCTCAAACGGCTGATCGATATAGATGGCCGATGCACTGTGCCCACCTTCAGTCAGGCGGGCGCGCCCGGTTTTGACATACCACGCGCGCGGCACCAGCAGCGCCAGCACAGGTGGGCGGTTCGGCAGCGCGGCCAGCGATTCGGCGGCGCGCACGCCCACCGCAACGGCCAGAGGCGCGTCATTCAGCGCAGCTGCAGCCACCCCCTCGGCGTAGGTCCGACTGGCCTCATGGCCGGCCGCTTCGAGGTGCGCGCGGATGACCTGATAGGCCTCCTGATGGAGCGAGGAGTCTTCGCTCAACACCACCGCCACCCGCGCCGCGACGGCCTGCCCCGACCCGCTCGCCAGGCAGATGAACAGCAGCGCCCAGCCTGTGGCAGGCTGCCATTCAGCCCATCTGCGCGCCAGCCAACCCGTCAAACCGCCTCCTGCGATGCGTCTACCCCTCCATTGGGGGCACACGCGTCCTGCAGGGCACCCCACAAACAAGCACCCTTGCTTTCCCTGGCCACCGCCTCAAGCAAACCGGCATGGGCGGCCAGCTCCTCAACGGAGGCCTGCAACAACACGGGGCGGGGACGCGTGCGTGCGACAGCCTGGCCGGCCTGCGTACCCCGCGCTTCCAGGCCGATCGACAGACTTTCCTGTCCACGCGTCAGCGCCAGGTACACCGCTGCCAGCAGCTCGCAGTCGACCAACGCGCCGTGCAAGGTGCGCGCCGTGTTGTCGACGCCGTAGCGCTTGCACAGCGCGTCCAGGTTGTTGCGCTGGCCGGGATGCAGCGCCTTGGCCATCGCCAGGGTGTCGGTCACGCCGTCGCACCAGGTGGTCAGCGGCGCCATGTCCAACTGGCGCAGTTCCATATTGAGGAAGCCCACGTCGAACGGCGCATTGTGAATAATGAGTTCGGCGCCCCGAATGAAATCGACAAAATCCTGCGCGACGTCGGCAAAACGCGGCTTGTCCTGCAGGAACTCGGGGGTGATGCCGTGCACCTGCATCGCGCCGGCGTCGATGTCGCGCTCCGGATTGACGTAACGGTGCAAGTGGTTGCCGGTGAGCCGCCGGTTGACCATTTCCACCGCCGCCACTTCGATGATGCGATGTCCCTGATTGGGGTCGAGACCCGTGGTTTCGGTGTCGAGAATAATTTGTCGCATAGCTGTGTTCAGAATGTCCGGGTTGTCATGCCTGCAAAACGCCCTGGTTGGCCAGTTCGTCGGCACGTTCGTTTTCGGGATGGCCGGCGTGGCCGCGCACCCATTTCCATTCGATGCGGTGCAGCTGCGAAAGGGCGTCCAGTTGCAGCCACAGGTCCTGGTTCTTCACCGGTTTGCCGTCGGCGGTGCGCCAGTTGCGCCGCTTCCAGCCCGGCATCCATTCGCTGATGCCCTTCTGCACGTATTGCGAATCGGTGTGGACCTCGACCGTGGACGGGCGTTTCAGCGCCTCAAGCGCACGGATCACCGCAGTCATTTCCATGCGGTTGTTGGTGGTGTCCCGCTCGCCGCCGCAGATTTCCTTGCGATGCCCGTCCGTCACCAGCAATGCGCCCCAGCCGCCCACGCCGGGATTGCCCTTGCAGGCGCCATCGCTGTAGATATAAATAATGTCAGCGGTCACGGCGGGGCCGATGCTGGTTGAGGTTGATGACTTTTGAATTTATCACTTTAGCCGCAGGCGCCAACAAGCGCTGGGCCACGGGTGTTTTCCACTGCGGCAGGATGATGTTCATGCCCTGAACGCGCTTCACCGCCTGCAGAAAATACACGCCGCCGCCCATCGCCCACCAGCGGTCGCCTGCCGGTTCCATGAAACGCAGCCGCCGCAGCCAGTTTTCGCGATTGATGGGCGGACGGTAGCAGCACATGCTTCCCGCTGCCACTTCCATCCCCAGCAAAACCATCCAGTCTTTCACCCGTGAAATATTCAAAAAAGTGCCGTTCCACGGATAGCCGCGCTCGCCGCCCTGCAACTGCCGCGCCAGCCCCCACAGGCTGCGCGGATTGAATCCGGCCAGCACCAGACGGCCTTCCGGGCGCAGCACGCGCTCGGCTTCACGCAACACCTGATGCGGATTGGCACTGAATTCCAGCACATGCGGCAGCAACAGCAAATCCAGCGACTGGCTTTCGAACGGCAGGAACATCGGATCAGCCCGCACCTGGCCGGGCGCGTCCACCGCGCAGTTCACCCGCAGCGGAATGCGGCTATTCCGCAGAAAATCGATCTGCGGCAGCCCTACCTGCACCGCATTGAAGCCAAACACGTCCGACACGGCCTGGTCGAAATAGCGCTGCTCGCGGAACAACAAATGTCGCCCCAGCGGGGTTTCAAACCATCCGGCATCCAGCTTGGATAACATAGCCCTTACTCCTGTTTCAGCGACACGCCATGTTGACACTCATTTGCCTGCCCGCGTTCACCGACAACTATATCTGGGTGCTGCACGACGGACAGCATGCCGTGGCAGTCGACCCGGGCGATCCGGCGCCGCTGGTCGCGTTTCTCGACGCCCATCAACTCGGCCTGACCGCGGTGCTCATCACCCACCATCACCGTGACCATACTGGCGGCAACACCCTGCTGCGTCAACGCTACGGATGTGCCATCTACGCCCCGGACAACCCGCGCATTCCCGCTGTCAGCCACACCCTGCGCGGCGGCGATGCCGTGAATATCGCGGAACCCGCCTTGCACCTTGACGTGCTGGCCACCCCTGGCCACACGCTCGACCACATCAGCTACGTCGGCCACGGCCATGTGTTCTGCGGCGATACGGTTTTTGGCTGCGGCTGCGGCAAATTGTTCGAAGGCAACCCGGCGATGATGGCCGCCAGCCTCGACGCCATTTTGACCCTGCCTGATGCTACCCGAGTCTGCTGCGCGCATGAATACACCCTGAGCAACATTGACTTCGCCAAGACGATCGATGGCGACAATCCCGCGCTACTCGAACGCGAGCGCGCCGACCGCGAGTCGCGCGCGCAAGGGCGCCCCACCCTGCCCTCGACCCTGGCATTGGAAAAGGCCACCAACCCGTTTCTGCGCTTTCACGACCCCGACATGACGGCTTTTGCCGAGCGCTACCTGAATCGCCCGCATCCCGGCCCGGCCGAGGTGTTCGGCGCGATTCGCGCCGCCAAGGATGCCTGGGATGGCTAATCACCGCCATCCGGGTTAAAATGAAGCCTTATTGACCACGGGAGACCGATTTGCCCGGAATCAAATTGACCACGATCAAGCTGCAACTCAGCCTCGCTGTCCTGGCGCTGAGCTTCAGTTGTTCAACGCTGGCCGCGGAATTGCCCGCCAGCACCCAGAAGCTGGAGTGGAGCAACGAATCCTCCGCCAGCGACACGTCCGACAGCGCTGCATCCAATCGCGACAACCCGGCTGAAGTCAGCCAGGACGATGTCTGGCAGCGCATCCGCAGCGGTTTCAAGATAGACGACGCGGCCTCGCAGAACCCGCTCGTCTCGGTTCATGAATCCTGGTACGCCGCGCGGCCGGATTATGTGCGCCGCATGGTCAGCCGCTCGCGCCAATATCTGTATCACATCGTCCAGGAAGTCGACCGGCGCGCGATGCCGATGGAAGTCGCCTTGCTGCCGATGATTGAAAGTGCGTTCAACTCCACCGCGCTCTCGACTTCCGCCGCCTCCGGCATCTGGCAGTTCATCCCCTCGACCGCGCGGCTTTACGGACTCAAACAGGATCACTGGTACGACGGCCGGCGCGACTTTCCCGCCGCGACCAATGCCGCGCTGGACTACCTCAGCAAGCTCTACCTCGACTTCGGCGACTGGCAGCTCGCACTCGCTGCCTACAACTGTGGCGAAGGCTGCGTTGCACGCGCCATCCAGAAAAACGTGCAGCAAGGCCTGCCCACCGATTACGCCAGCCTGACGCTGCCCGCCGAAACCCGGAACTACGTTCCCAAGCTGCTGGCGATCAAGAACCTGATCCGCAACCCCGAACAATACGGCATCGCGATCGATACGCTGCCCAACCAGCCCTATTTCTCCCAGGTCACCGTCCACGCCAACATGGACATTCGCTCCGCCGCCCGGCTGGCGGACATGAGCAGCAGCGACTTCGTCGCCTTGAATGCCGCATTCTCGCGCCAGCTCATCCGTTCCGATACGCCGGTCAACCTGCTGGTTCCGGTCGACAAAACGGATCATTTCCAGCGCAATCTGGAAGCGGGTAACTGGGACTCCTGGAAACCTTACACCGCGCAGAAAGGCGAGCGCCCGGAGGATATCGCCCGGCGCTTCGACGTCAGCGTCGACCGCCTCACCGAGCTCAACCAGTTCCACCTGAAACGCGGCAGGCTGATCAGCGCGCAGACCATCCTGGTCCCCATCAGAGGGCATGGCGCAGCGGTTGCTGAAGGGCAATCACCCGCACCCACTGGCGGGGCAAGCCAGCATGTCGTGCAGCGCGGCGAAACCCTGTTTGGCGTCGCCCGCCGTTATGGATTGAGCGTCGCCCAACTGACCGCAGCCAACCCCGGAATCGACACCCAGCTCAAGACCGGCCAGCTTGTTCAATTACCGCCCAATGCGGCGGCCGTCCCGGCAGCTGAACCCGTCCAGCAGGCCGCCGTCGCCCCCCGTCCCCCAAAATCCGCCAAGCCGACCCGCTACACCGCCAAACGCGGCGACACTCTGCACGCAATCGCCGAGCGTTTTGATGTCAGTCTGACTGACATCAAGGCGTGGAATCCTGCCTTCAGGAAAAACAGCAAGGTTCGCGCGGGGCAAAC
Organism: Thiobacillus sp.; assembly: GCA_049588075.1. GTDB lineage: Bacteria > Pseudomonadota > Gammaproteobacteria > Burkholderiales > Thiobacillaceae > Thiobacillus. The sequence continues at coordinate 23,185 of JBAVFD010000040.1, read as the reverse complement.
CGTCGTCGTGAAAAAAGCCTGATCTGAGCTCGGCTCAGTCTGGCGCAGGCGGCTCGCCCGTCTTGTCCGACATCACCAGCGCCATGCCCACGGCGGCCAGCACCATCCACAGCACCGCCGCCCATATGCCCAGCGCATCAGACAGCGGCCCCATGATAAGCAGCGTCAGCATCGCCACGGCCAGCATGCCATTGCCGATCCAGAAATTGCGGCTGTGTTTGTCAGTCTTCAATTGAAACCCCGTCCAGAAAAATATGAGCCCTGCAAAATAGCAGGGTATCCGGAATCGGGCGCGGGAAGCACCAGATTCATCGGCACCACGATCAAATTCTCCCAGTGTCGATGCTCTACAAACGGCGGATTTCGACCCTGAATAGTCCATCGCGCTTCCGATTTGCAACCACCCGCTTACGGGCGTGAAACAGACGTTCCGGAAATCGACTGGGTGCTTACCTCATCCAAAGCGGTCATTGCCTTGCCTCGATAACGAACATCGGATAGTTGTCGCTGGAACCGCGGTAACTCAAAACATCCCTCGCGAATCGATTCTCGGCTGGGTATTCAGTCACAACCACCATGGATCGAAATAGTGTGACACGGCATTTGCATACGCGATTCGCGTATGCAAATGCCGGCCAAACGCCGGTCTCTTGTTGAAACTGGTAACTAACAAATATAATAAGCACTGCTTATCAATATCGCGATGACCCATGGAGTTGCGACAAGACAGCCTCGGCTTCCTGCTGGCGGATGTTTCCCGCCTGATGCGTCGCGCTTTCAAGCAACGTCTCGAAGGAAGTTCCCTCACCCTGGCGCAGGCGCGCGCGCTCGTTTACGTCTCGCGTCATGAGGGCGTTCGCCAGGTCGATTTGGCAGACATGCTGGAAGTTCAGCCCATCACGCTCGCCCGCCTGATTGACCAACTCACGGATTCCGGGCTGGTCGAACGTCGCCCCGATCCCAACGATCGGCGGGCATATCGGGTGTTTCTGACGCCTGCTGCCACGCCCCATCTGGCCGCAATCGAGCAAGTCGCCGCGACGATCCGAACGGTCGCCCTGCTCGATCTGGACAAGCAGCAAGCCGCCACGCTCCTCCTCGCCCTGCACAAGATGCGCGACAACCTGTCCTCGCGGTAACCCCCCGCGACAGAACATCATTCCCGGAGTTTCCTGTTCATGAGTCACGCCCCAACCCGCAACGAATCATCTCAGGCCGAACTGGCACGTCCATCGAGGCGCCGGCTGAAACGACTGATCCTGCTTGTCGTGCTGCCCCTGGTCGCCACACTCGCCATCGGGGTCGTGTACCTCAGGGGCGGCCGCTTTGTCGAAACCGACAACGCCTACGTCAAGGCCGACATGGTGCCGGTCAGTTCCGAGGTGTCCGGGACGATCAAGCAGGTGCTGGTTCGTGAAAACCAGGCTGTCGCGGCGGGCCAGCCGCTGTTCCGGATCGACCCGGCGCCGTTTCAGGTGGCCGTTGCCAAAGCCGAAGCCAAGCTGGCGCAGGTAAACGTCGATCTTGCGGCGACGAAGGCGAGTTTTCGCGAGAAGCAGGCCGAGATTGCCCTGGCGCAAACCCGCTACGCTTTTGCGCGAAAAGAACAGCAACGGCAGGCCGATCTGGTGGCCAGACAGTTTATTTCCCCTTCCCGATTCGACGACGCGAAGCAAACCACCGACCTCGCCGTGCAGCAAATCGGTGCGCTGAACCAGGATCTGAAACGCATCGCGGAGACCCTGGGCGGCAGCGTCGATACGCCGGTCGCGCGCCACCCCGCGTATCTTGCCGCGCTGGCCGAACTTGATCAGGCGAGGCTCGACCTGGCGCGCGTCGAAGTACGCGCCTCGTTGCCCGGCATCGTGAGCAAGCCGCCCAAGCCCGGGCAGTTCGCCGAAGCGGGCGCGACGACGATGGCCTTGGTGATCAGCGGCCATGCCTGGGTCGAGGCCAATTTCACCGAGACCGATCTCACCTACATTCATCCGGGGCAGCCGGTCAAAATTCATATCGACACCTACCCCGACGCAAAATGGACAGGCATGGTGGACAGCCTGAGTCCGGCCACCGGGGCGGAATTTTCGGTGATCCCCGCGCAGAACGCCACCGGCAACTGGGTCAAGATCGCCCAGCGCGTGCCGGTGCGGATCAAGCTCGACGCCGCGCCGGATCAGCCAGCTTTGCGCGCGGGCCTGAGCGCGGTGGTCGAGGTCGACACCGGCCATCGCCGCCGCCTGTTCGGACACACGCTCTGAGGCCGCGCGCATGAGTGCGTCCGCAACCGCGCTCCAGCCGGAAAGCACCAAACGCATCTGGGTCGCCCTGTCGGTGATGCTGGCGACCATCATGCAGGCGCTGGACACCACCATCGCCAACGTCGCCTTGCCGCACATGCAGGGTGCGATGGGCGCAACCCAGGATCAGATTGCCTGGGTGCTCACGTCCTATATCGTGGCGGCGGCCATCTTCATGCCGCTGACCGGGTTTCTGACCGCGCGCTGGGGGCGCAAGCGCGTTTTCATGGGGGCGGTCGTCGGCTTCACCCTGGCATCGATGCTGTGCGGCGCGGCGCAATCGCTGCCCGAGATCGTGATGTTCCGTCTGCTGCAGGGCATTTTCGGCGCCAGTCTGGTGCCGCTGTCGCAGGCGGTGCTACTCGATACCTATCCGCCCGACCAACACGGCAAGGCCATGGCGATGTGGGGCGTGGGCGTGATGGTGGGACCGATTCTCGGACCCACGCTGGGTGGCTGGCTGACCGAGTATTACAACTGGCGCTGGGTGTTCTACATCAACCTGCCATTTGGCGTGCTGGCCTGGCTCGGGCTCGCGGCCTTCGTGCGCGAAACCCCCATCGACCGTTCGCGGCGTTTCGACCTGCTCGGCTTCGCACTGCTGAGCCTGGGCATCGGCGCGCTGCAAATGATGCTGGATCGCGGGCAATCGCTCGACTGGTTCGCCAACCCGGAAATCATGATCGAAGCGCTGCTCGCAGGCCTGGCGCTGTATCTGTTTGTTGCCCACATCTTCACTCACGACCAGCCCTTCCTCGAACCAGCCCTGTTCAAGGACCGCAACTTCAGCGTCGGGTTAGTGATGATTTTCATCGTCGGCATCATCCTGCTCGCCACCATGGCCCTGCTGCCGCCGTTCATGCAAAGCCTGTTGGGATACCCCGTGATCGATATCGGCTATCTGCTGGCACCGCGCGGCATGGGCACCATGGTTGCCATGATGATGGTGGGCAAGATGTCCGGCAAGGTGGACGGGCGTTACATGATTGTATTCGGCCTCACGCTGACCAGCCTGTCGCTGTGGGAAATGACCCTGTTCAATGCAAACACCGATGGCTGGGACATCGTGCGCACCGGCGTCACGCAGGGGTTGGGCCTCGGCTTCATCTTCGTGCCACTATCCACCATCACGTTCATTTCGCTGGCGGCGCGCTATCGCAATGAAGGCACGGCGTTGTTCAGCCTGATGCGCAACATCGGCAGCAGCATCGGCATCTCGGTGGTGATGACCTATCTGGCGCAACGCACCCAGGCCAATCACGCCGCATTCGCCGACTACATCAACCCGTTCAATCTGGCGCTCAGACAAGCCACCGAAGCGGGCGTTTACAACCTGAGCACACCCCAGGGACTTGCGGCAATCAACGGCGAGGTGACTCGACAAGCGGCCATGCTGGCCTATTTGCAAGACTACAGACTGATGATGTGGATTACGCTGATCGCGATCCCGCTGGTTGTGCTGCTGCGGGCGCCGGTCAAACAGGCTGCCGCGAGCAGGGCGCACGCGGCAATGGACTGACGGAAGTGCGGTTGGGCAGCTTGAGCGTCAATGCCCAACCGGTTGCCCAAACGCTTACGATGCAATCGGAGGAGGATGCGCATGTTCCAGACCATTATTTTTGCCTACGATGGCAGCGCCAAGTGTCAGGACGCACTCGAGGAGGGAATTGTCCTGGCAAGCCGCTTCAACGCCCGCTGTTATCTGCTGGCGATCATTCCGCCGCCGCCTGTCATGGCCTTGGCGGAAGGCCCGCTGCCCGGCGAATACGTCGAGGATCAGCAGTCGCGCGCCCATGCCATTCTCGAGGCAGGGCTTGCGCGCTTGCGCCAGGCCGGGTTGGAAGCGACGGGCATCCTGAAAACGGACGAATCGCCTGTCGAAGCCATCGGAGCGGTCGCCCACGAGGCAGGCGCCGACCTCGTCGTCGTCGGCCATCACCGACGCTCGGCCCTCGACCGCTGGTGGCGAGGCTCGGTCGGCCACTCCCTGCTGGATCGCCTGCCGTGCAGCCTTCTTGTTTCCATGCCGGGCGGCATGGCAAAGATGGCGGACGCCATCAGGGCACAGCACGTTTCCTGACCGACACGGCCGCATTGGGATTCAGGACATCAATAGAAAATCACCTTGAACCAAGACCTGGTGAGTTCCCCTGCTTCAGCGGTTGATTCACTGACCTTGCCGCAGCCATCGATTGCAGAATCACCTGGCGGCTGCATTTGGCTGGCTGTTCCGACTGAAATTCGGTCACAGTCGGCACCGACCTGAATGGCAGCCACCTGGCATGAGCCGGGTACGGACTGACAAATTTCGCTAACCCCCACACTCCACCGAATTTCGGAAGCGATTCCGACACCATCTGACAGGCCGTTACAAATAACCCCGACTCCCGGATACCCAGCCTCAAGCCTGTCCTGCCACCCAGTGACAGCGCACCCAACGCCCACTTTCCAGCTCGGTTTGCTGCGGGTAGGTTTGCCGGCACACGTCGCTGGCATGCGAACAGCGCGGATGGAAATGGCAGCCATCCGGCGGGTTGAGCGGCGACGGCTGGTCGCCCGCCAGACGAATGATGCCCTGCCCGGTTTGCGGCTCGATGCGCGGCACCGCGCTCACCAACGCCTGCGTGTACGGATGACGCGGCGCGCGCAGCACGTCGGCCGCCGCACCGTGTTCGACGATGCGGCCGAGGTACATCACCGCCACGTCGTGCGCCAGGTAATCGACCACGGCGAGGTTGTGGGTGATGAAGAGATAGGCCAGCCCGAGACTCGCTTGCAGGTCTTTCAGCAGATTCAGGATCTGCGCCTGCACCGAGACGTCGAGCGCACTGGTCGGCTCGTCGCAGACCACCAGGCGCGGCGACACCGCGAGCGCCCGCGCAATCGCAATGCGCTGGCGCTGGCCGCCCGAAAATGCGTGGGGATAGCGCCCGCCCGCATCGTCCGGCAGGCCCACCTGGGCCAGCAGCCGCGCCACCGCATCGCGGCGTTCGCTGGCCGCGCCGACGCGCAGCGCATCCATCCCTTCGAGCAGAATGTCGGCCACCCGCATGCGCGGGTTGAGCGAACTGAACGGATCCTGGAACACCATCTGCGCCTGCCGCCGCAGGGTGGACACGTTGTTCGCGCCGATGGTCTCGCCACCCAGCACCACGCTGCCCGCTGTCGGCTCGATCAGACGCAGCAGCGCCTTGCCCACCGTGGTCTTGCCGCAGCCGGATTCGCCCACCAACGCCAGCGTACGCCCGGCCCGGATCGACAGGCTCACGTCGTCCACCGCCCGCACGTAACCCACCGTGCGCTGGAGCAAGCCGCGCCGGATCGGAAAATGCACTTTCAGGCCATCGACCTGCAACAGCGCTTGCGCTGAGGACACCGGTTTCTCATGCGCGGCCAGGTCACGCACGCCGCGGGTCGGCAAGCTGCCTGCCAGATGGCAACGCACCTGCTGGCCATTCATCTCGCGCCACCCCGGCGACTCCAGCCGGCAGCGCGCAATCGCAAACGAACAACGCGGCGCAAAGCGGCAGCCATGCAGCGGCGCATCGAGCTTCGGCACCTGGCCGGGAATCGTGGTCAGCCGCCCGCCGTCGCCGGGGCGCGGCAGCGCGTCGAACAGCATGCGGCTGTAGGGATGTTGCGGGGCGGCAAAGAATGCGTCGCGCGCGCCCTCTTCCACCAGTTCGCCCGCATACATCACGCCGACGCGGTCGGCGTTCTCCGCCACCACGCCGAGATCGTGCGTGATCAGCAGCATGCCCATCCGGCGCTCGGCGCGCAGGCGCCGCAACACATCGAGCACCTGCGCCTGGATGGTGACGTCGAGTGCGGTGGTCGGCTCGTCGGCGATCAGCAGCCGGGGCTGCCCGGCCAGCGCCATCGCGATCATCACCCGCTGGCGCAGGCCGCCCGACAGCTCGAACGGGTAACTGTCGAGCCGCCGCGCCGCGTCCGGCACCCCCACCGCATCAAGCAGCGCGCGTGCTGCATCCCGCATCGGCTGTCCGCGCAGCCCCTGATGCAGCACCAGTGCTTCGGCAATCTGTTCGCCCACCTTGATCACCGGATTGAGCGCCAGCATCGGCTCCTGGAAAATCATCGCCATGCCGCCGCCACGCACGCGCCGCATCTCCGACTCGGGCAGCGCCAGAATGGCTTCTTCACCCAAGCGCACCGTCCCCGCAACGATGCGCCCGCCGCCCGGCAGCAGCCGCATCAGCGACAGCGCCGTCATCGACTTGCCGCACCCCGATTCGCCGAGCAACGCGTAGGTTTCGCCCGCGGCGACGGCGAACGACACGCCGTCCACGATCCGCGCGGAACCGATTTCGACGGTGAGATGGTCGACCTGCAACAAGGCGCTCATCGGCGTCCCTGCAGACGCGGGTCGAACGCATCGCGCACGCCGTCGGCAAACAGGTTGGCCGCCAGCACCAGGGTGAACATGAAGGCGAACGCCGCGCCGAGTTGCCACCACACGGCCGGTTCGCGCGCCAGTTCGAGCCGCGCGCCGTTGATCATGTTGCCCCAGCTGTGCATGGTGGGGTCGACGCCGACGCCGACGTAGGACAGCACCGCTTCAGCCAGCACCAGGCCGGAAAAATCCAGCACGATGGCGATCAGCACCAGGTGAAACACGTTGGGGAAAATGTGGCGGCTGATGATGCGCGTGTGGGACACCCCGAACGCGCGCGCAGCGTCGACATAATCGAGGGTGGACAGTTTGAGCGCCTCGCCGCGCAGCAGCCGCGCCAGCCCGGTCCAGCTGGTCATCCCCATGATGAGACAGAGTGCCAGCAGGCGCACGTCGGCGCGCGCGGCGGCATTGTCGAACAGACCGGGATTGGATTCGATATACACCTGCACGATGAGCACCGCCGCTGCAATCAACAGCACGCCGGGGATCGAATTCAGGACGGTGTAGGCATACTGGATGACATCGTCCACCCAGCCACGGAAATAACCCGCCGCGATGCCGAGGCCGATCGCCAGCGGCAGGGTGACCAGCGTGGTGAGCGTGCCGATCACCAGCCCGGTGCGGATGCTCTTGAGCGTGATGTAGAGCACGTCCTGCCCGACCTTGTCGGTGCCGAACACGTGGTAGCCCGCCGCCAGATGAACCAGCATCCCGCCCAGCATCAACAGCAGTGTCACGATGCAAACCAGGGTGCGTCCCGGCCAGACGAGGCGGCCTTCGCCCCAGGTGGCCAGCCACTCGCCCAGCGACGCGTGCGTGCGATGCGCCTGCCAGCCTGCCATCACGCCAAACAGCAACAGGCTCACCGCCAGCCCTTGCGCCAGACCGAGGGCGCTGCGCCGGGCAATATCCGGCAGACGCTCAGCGGCATCCTTGAGATGCGCGCCACCGTATCGCAGGCGCGGATACTCGCGCACCGTCACGCCGTTGCGCTGCACGAACTCCTTGGCGTACAAGCGCATCGCCAGCGGCGCGGAATAGGTTTTTTCCTGCCGGGTGCGCAGCGTGCCCACCAGCGCATCGAATGCGGACAGCACTTCGACCGAGTATTGCGGCTGGTTCGCCGGGCTGTCGGCCAGCTTTTCGCGGTAATGCAGCGAATCGAGCAGGCCGAAGACCACGAACACGCCCAGCACCAGCGCCGCGCCCATCGCCATCGGACGCCGTGCCACCGCCGCCCACGGCGCGCGCAGATGTTCCCGGCGGCTGATGCCCCACACCAGCACCAGCACACCCGCCAGCAGCGCGAAGATCAGCGCATCGGTCCACAGGATGACCGGCACGAAGTTGATTGACCCGGCGTTCATTGCAGCCGCACCCGCGGATCGACCCACGAATAGGACAGGTCGGTGAGGATCAGGCCGACGATGTAAAGGACCGAGCCGAGGAACACCATCGCCCGCACCACGGCGAAATCCTGCGCCTGGATCGCATCGATGGTGTAGCTGCCGAGGCCGGGAATGCCGAAGAAGGATTCGGTGATGAGGCTGCCCATGAACAGCGTGGGAATCACCACCACCGCGCCGGTAAGGATCGGGATCATGCCGTTCTTCAACACGTGGCGGAACAGCACGCGCACCTCGCTCAAGCCTTTGGAGCGCGCGGTGCGCACATAGTCCTTGCCGATTTCCTCGATGAAGATCGTGCGATACCAGCGCGCGCCCCCACCGATTCCCGCCACCACGCTGACCAGCACCGGCAGCAGGATGAAGGGCAGGCCATCGATGCCGCCGGCAAACCCGGAAATCGGCAGCAGCCTCCACAGCGAGGCGATGAAATACTGTCCCGCGATGATGAAGAACAAGCCTGAAATCGACATCAGTACCACGCACATCACCACCCCCCACAGATCGAGATAGGTGGTGCGGAAAAACACCATCAGCAAGGCGAAGGTGATATTGACCAGCAAGCCGATGACAAACACCGGCAGCGCAATCGCCAGGCTCGGCCCCATGCGGTTCTTGATCTCGTTGCCGATGTTGCGGCCGTCGTCGCCCTTGCCGAATTCGAACGCGAACATGGCGACCGAATGCTTGAAAAAGATCGTGTCGGTGAACTGCTGTGCACCTTTGGCTTGAGCATTAATCAGCAGCGGCTTGTCGTAGCCGTGCTCGACTTTCCAGCGGGTGATCGCTTCCGGCGTCACATGCTTGGCGCCGAGTTGCAGCCGCGCCATGTCGTCCGGCGTATTGACGACGAAGAACAGCGCGAAGGTCAGCAGGTTCACCCCGATCAGGATCGGGATCGCATACAGCAGGCGGCGCAGGAGGTAGGCGGCCATGGCTCAGGTCATCCCACTTAATAGCAAGCGCACATCTGCACCGTAGGGTGAAATCAGCCAGGTCAACGCGCCACAGTTCAACAACACGGTCAGCCAGAAAACAGTTTGAAATTCGCGTTTGCTCGATTTGTGGCGAAAAAGTTGCTGCGCAAAAATCGCACCGGGCCATCCACCCGCCAGCCCAAAGAAAAACAAGGTGTTTTCGGGAGTTCGCCTCAGGCCGGACCTGGCCGCGCTCTTGTCGAGGGCATAAGCCATGAAAGTCATCAGGCTTACCGCCAGATAGGCCATCGCCACGAGCATCGGGATGCGACCCGACCAAACCATGGCGGCCAGCAAGGTGGAGAACAGAAGCGCCCAAAGCATGGGAATGATGCTGACTCTCAGTTCCATCGATGCCTGACTCTCGTCGGCATAGCGAACGTTCGCCGCGCAACAGCGCCCTTGCGCATCGCTGCCCAATTCGTAGCTGATGCCAGCGCCAACCAGCGGGCGTCGCTGCCGGTTTGAAAACCCCCGTGCATGCACAAAGACAGGCTGGCTGCCTCTTTTTGGCACGACGAAGCCGAAGCCCTTCTCGTCATTCCACTTGATGATTTTTCCCGAATATCGCATGGACGGTCAGCCAGTTCTCAAGAATCTATCCATCACGCCCGACCTTCTTCGCGCCGCCGCCAGGCGATCGCCGCCGGCGCGATGACGGCAACCAGGCCGCCAGCCAGCAGCGCAATCGGCCACAGCACCGGGCGGTTCCACGCCGCGCGCTGATTAGCCCGTTGCACGGGATCGACGCGGCGGTACTTGAGCGTGTTGTTCGCCATCAGATTGGGTTTGACGTTATGCACCCAGCCGTGAGCCAGGCCGAATGACTTGGGGTAATAGGCGAATATCCACGGCGCATCACGGCGCACGATCTCCAGCATGGCGTCGATCACCTGCTGACGCGCGGGGCCGTTGTCCATGTCTTTCATCCGTTCGAACAGGCGGTTGAATTCCGGGTTGTCGTAGTTGGCCGCGTTTTCGCCGCCGCTGCCGACCTTCTTGTGCGGCCCATAGAGCAGGAAGAAGAAGTTTTCCGGGTCGGGATAGTCGGCGTTCCAGCCCCACTCGAACAGCTGCGCGTTGCCCTTGAGCAGTTTGTCCTGAAAGCGGTTGTAGTCGGTGCCGCGCACCACCAGTTGCACGTTGAGCTTGTCGAGCTGCTTCTTCATCCACCCAATCCGGGCGCTGGATTCGGGACCGGTTGCCATGGTGTCGAAATACAGCACCAGCGGCTCGCCGGTCCTGGCATTCCGACCATTCGGGTAGCCCGCTTCGGCCAGCAGTTTTTTCGCCACCTCGAGCGGACGCCGCACGATATGGCCGTCGCGCGCTTCATACACGTACGGGTTCAGCCCCGCCACGCCATCGACATAGCCGAACAGCCCGGGCGGAATCGGCCCCTGCGCGGGGATGCCGCGACCGTTGAGAAAAATCGAAATGAACTCGTCGTAATCGAACGCGATGGACAGCGCCTGCCGCAATTTCTGGCGGTCGACCCCGAGGCCGCCGACCACCGGGTCGAGCATGTTGAATCCCACATACCAGATCGAAGCCTGCACGCTGGTGACGAGGTGGATGTCCTTGTCGCGCATGCTGTCGGTGAGCTGCGGATCGCCGCCTGCGGAAAACTGCACCGCCTGGTCGAAACTGTCGGAACTGATGCCGGAGCTGTCGTAGTAGCCCTGCATGAACTTGCTCCAGTAGGGAATGGTTTCCTTTTCCAGGCTGAACACGGCTTCATCCACCAGCGGCAGCTGTTTGCCCGCGTCGGCCAGCAGCCCGCCCTGGCGGTCAGCCGCGTCGCCGTCGGCGGGATAGGTGTCGCCGTGGAAGTAGGGATTTTTCTTCAGCACCATGCGGCGGTTGGGATCGTTCTCCGCCAGATAAAACGGCCCGGTGCCGACCGGCTGCCAGTCGAACGTGAGGTTCCTGTCGGCCATGCCCGGCTGCGCGTAGAAAACATCGGCCTCCCACGGAATCGGCGCAAAAAACGGCATTGCCAGCCAGTAAATGAACTGTGGGTATTTGCCCTTGATGTGGATGCGGTAGGTGGTGCGATCCACCACCTCGGCGCCGGCCAGCGGGAAGTCGTTCAGATTCAAAGCCTTATCGGGATTGGCTTGGGCTGCCTTTTCCAGTGCCTGGCCCAGCGCTTTCAGCCCCACGATGTGCTCGCTCATCAAGCCAAAAATCGGCGAGCTGAGCCTGGGATCCGCCAGCCGCTTGATCTGGTACACATAGTCGGCGGCGACCAGTTCGCGCGTGCCGGTGTGCGCAAAATCGCTGATCCGGGTTTTATCTGCCACCGCCGCCGCATCCAGCGCGTGATAGTAGTAATGCCCCGCTGCATCGCGCGCAAACGCCGGGTGCGGCTGATAGCGAATGCCGGGGCGAATGTGGATTTCGTACACGCTCTCGGCAATGCTTGCAGCCGGGGCGTCGTCCGGCAGCGCCTTGCCCGCCGCGTCGACATAACGCGGCCTGGGCACCGCCTCGGCAGTCAGTGGAATCAGCGTGTAAGGGCGTTTGAGAAAGTGATATTGCAGCGGCGGCTCGTAAATCTGGCCGGTGAATTCGACTTCGTTCGAGCTGTAGGAGCGTGCCGGATCGAGATGCTTGGGGCGCTCGGAAAAGGCGCTGTAAACCACATTGGCGTGCTTGTCGCTGCCGGGATAGGGGGTGTTCCAGTTGTCGGAGCAAGCTGTCATAAGTCCGATCGTTCCCAGCAAGATCGTACCAAGCAGGGATGTGCCCAAACGCGTCATGCCGCGAGTTTACCCAAGCCTGCCGACAACGTCAGCCGTTATAATCGCGTCCTACTCAACTTTTCGAGACCATCATGGGCTTCCTTGCAGGAAAACGATTGCTGATTACCGGTGTGATTTCCAACCGCTCCATTGCTTATGGCGTCGCCGCCGCCTGCAAACGCGAAGGGGCCGAACTCGCCTTCACCTACCAGGGCGAGCGCATCAAGGATCGCGTCGCCGAATTGGCCCAGGAATTCGGCTCCAGCCTGGTGTTCCCGTGCGACGTCGGCAGCGATGACGAGATCAACGCGCTGTTCGTCGAACTCGGCAAACATTGGGACGGCCTCGACGGTTTGCTGCACTCGATCGCGTTCGCGCCGAAAGAGGCCCTGGCCGGCGACTACCTCTCGTCAGTCACCCGCGAAAACTTCCGCATCGCCCATGACATCAGCTCCTACAGCTTTGCCGCGCTGGCCAAGGCCGCGCTGCCGATGATGGAAGGCCGCAACGCAGCCTTGCTCACCCTGTCCTATCTGGGCGCAGTGCGCTCCGTCCCCAACTACAACGTCATGGGTCTGGCCAAGGCCAGCCTCGAATCCAGCGTGTATTACATGGCGCAAAGCCTCGGCCCCAAAGGCATCCGCGTCAACGCGGTATCGGCCGGCCCGATCAAGACGCTGGCCGCCTCCGGAATTGCAAAATTCAACGAAAAGCTCGATCTGGTCGCCCAGAATTCTCCCCTGCGCCGCAACGTAACCATCCATGAAGTCGGCAACGCCGCCGCCTTCCTGTTGTCCGATCTCGCCTCCGGAATCAGCGGCGAAATCACCTACGTGGATGCGGGCTTCAACACTACTGCGGGTAGCGGCGACTGACCCGCCAACGACCCCCAATAAAAAACGCGCCATCAAGGCGCGTTTTTTATTGGGCACGAACGGTTTATCTACCCTCGATCGCGTTGGGCTGGATTTTCACTTTCTGCCCGGCTTTCACCAGCGCGAGCATCGCCTGCATATCCGCACGCTGCTGCGCCTGAATGACACCCGATTCGATCGACGACACCAGACGCGGATCCAGCGCGGGCGCATCCAGCACACGGCTCACCCGCACGATGCGGTAGGAACCGTCCGGACGGGCAAAACCCGTGTAGGCGGGCAGCTTGTCGGTATTGACCTGGAACACGGCTTTGGCACCGGCCGCATCCAGCGCGGGTGAAGGCTGACGTCCCACGATCTGGAAAGCCGACCAGTTCAAACCTGCTTCATCGCCTTTTGCCAGCGATTTGATCGTCGCTTCGCCTTGTTGCGCCAGCAAACGTGCGCTCTGTTCGGCGCGCAGTTTGGCTTCGATCGCCTGCGACACTTCGGCCAACGGGGTCACATGTGCCGGACGGGATTCCAGCACCCGCGCAGCAACCAGCGTGCCGGGCTGCACTTCAATCGCTTCGGTGTTCTGCTTGGATTTGATCGATTCCGGGCTGAACAGTGCTGCCGACAAACCTGGATGATTGAAAGGCGGCGGCGCCTGCTTGGCCGTCATCCAGCCGCTTTGCTGAACCGTCAGCTTGGCTGCCGCAGCGGCAGGCTGCAACGAGGTGGCATTTTCATAAACCAGATTACCGAAATTTTCGGCCAGACCCGCAAAGGCTTTTTGTGCCTGCTGCTTGCGCAATTCCTCAACCACCGCAGCACGCACTTGAGCCAGCGGCGCTGTTTGCGCGGCCCGAATACCATCCAGGCGAATGATGTGATAGCCAAAGTCGCTTTCCACCGGACCACGAATTTCGTTCGGCTTCATGCTGAAGACGGCATCCTCGAATGGCTTGACCATCATGCCGCGGCCAAAGCTGCCCAGGCTGCCGTCCTGTGCGGCCGACCCCGGATCCTGCGACTGGGTGCGCGCCAGTTCGGCAAAGCGCCCCGGCTCTTTCTGCACGGCTTGAACCAACTCGGTCGCTTTCGCCTTGGCTTTGGCGCGCGTGGCTGCGTCGGCATTTTTATCGACGGCAATCAGGATATGACTCGCGCTACGCTGCTCGGGTTGCCCAAACTGGGCGGCGTGGGACGCGTAGTAATCCGCCACGGCCTGGTCGCTCACGACAATGCCCGCCGCCACACCAGCCATATCCAGCACCAGATACTCGGCGCGGATTTGCTCGGGCTCGGTGTATGCGGCCTTGTTGGCCGTGTAGTAACGTTCGACGTCGGCAGGCGTAACCTTGACCTGCGAGGCCACTGTAGCCGCAGGCAAATCCACCCATGCGATTTCACGCTGCTGTGCCACCAAGCGAGCGATCTGCGTCATTGTGGTGCCGGATGGGAATGCCGCGAGCGATACCGGGCTGGTGATCGCCTCCAGCATGTAAGCCTGGCGCATTTCATTTTCAAACTGGGCGGGGGTGCGGCCATTCTGGCGCAGCACCGCCTCATAGCGTTGCGGTGAAAACTTGCCGTCCTGCTGGAACGCGGGGATCTGACCTATCACGGACGCAACATAAGCATCGGGGGGGAAAAACTTGAGTTTCTGCGCATCCTGCAACAAGGCTTTGCGCTCGATCAGGCTGTCGAGTACTTTCTTGCGGAAGTCCGCCGTTTCGGTGACAGCAGGATCAAACGCGGGGCCCATTGCCTCGCGCATGCGATCGCTCTGCCCCCGTATTTCCTGCGTCAGTTCCTCGCGCGAAATGCCGGCATCGCCGACCTCGGCGATCATACCGCCGCTTTTGTCGCCCTTCATGTAGGAATCCACGCCAAACAGGGCGAAGGTAATTGCGATCAAGGCCAGGATGACTTTGGCCAGCCAGCCCTGTGCATGCTTGCGGATTGCTTCGAGCACTTCGTCTACTCCAGTAAAAACACCATCGCGAATTCTCGCGCACTTTGCGTCTTGCGTCTTCCCCTGGCTCAATTAAATTGAGCTTTGAAAGCCAAGCCCAGCAAATTGACGCGATGGAAAACGCTGAAATGAAAAAAGGCGAACTTGCGTTCGCCTTTTTGATGTTGGCGGAGCGGACGGGACTCGAACCCGCGACCCCCGGCGTGACAGGCCGGTATTCTAACCAACTGAACTACCGCTCCCTTCGCACTGATTCAAACCCAACGGGTTAAAACAATGCGATTTAAACTTTATATTGTCAGTTTTTATCTTGCTGCTGGTGGGTGCTGAGGGGCTCGAACCCCCGACATCCTCCGTGTAAGGGAGACGCTCTACCAACTGAGCTAAGCACCCTACAAAGACCAAGATTGTACAACTTTTTTCCTGGTCTTGCCAAATGCAAAATGCGATTTTTATTTCTTGTTGATCGCGTCTTTCAGACCCTTGCCAGCGCGGAACTTCGGCACCTTGGCAGCCTTGATTTTGATGGTGTCACCGGTGCGCGGATTGCGGCCGGAACGTGCAGCGCGTTCGCCAACGTAGAAAGAACCAAAACCCACCAGGGTGACCATGTCACCTTTTTTCAGCGCTTTTTTGACGGCTTCAACGGCACCGTCCAGTGCACGGCCTGCGGCAGCTTTGGAAATATCGGCGGAATCGGCGATGGCGTCGATCAGTTCGGATTTGTTCACGTGTTGTCCCTTCACTCGTAGTGGCACAGGAAAACCCCTGTGGTCGCGTTTATAGCAACCCGCAAAACCTTGTGTCAAGCGGATTTCCGGACTATTGACAAAAAAATCCCGCGACTGGCGCGGGATTCGAGGGATGCATAAAAAACGTCAATGTTTCAACGATGCTCCGCTAGCTGACTCGTCGTCGGAAACCGGCAAGGCGGCCGCTTCTGTATCCGGCTCGTCGCTCAATGGCTCGGGCAAGCGCTCAAGCGCCAGTTCCAGAACCTCGTCGATCCACTTCACGGGATGGATATCGAGCTTGTTCTTGATGTTGTCGGGAATCTCCGTCAAATCTTTCACATTCTCCTGCGGGATCAACACCATCTTGATCCCGCCACGGTGCGCCGCCAGCAACTTCTCCTTCAGGCCACCGATCGGCAACACTTCGCCGCGCAGCGTGATTTCGCCGGTCATCGCCACGTCTGCACGCACCGGGATGCCGGTGAGGATCGACACCATGGCCGTGCTGATCGCGATGCCCGCAGATGGGCCATCTTTCGGCGTTGCGCCTTCCGGCAAGTGGATATGAATGTCGCGCTTCTGATAGAAGTCATCCTGAATGCCCAGCTTGCGGGCACGCGAACGCACGACCGACAGCGCCGCCTGGATCGACTCCTGCATCACTTCGCCGAGCTTGCCGGTGGTGGTCATCTTGCCACGGCCGGGTAACGACACGGCCTCGATGGTAAGCAACTCGCCGCCGACCTCGGTCCAGGCCAGGCCGGTAACCTGGCCGACCTGGTTGTTCTTCTCGGCGATGCCGAAACTGAAGCGGCGCACGCCCAGGTATTTTTCGAGGTTGCGCGAGGTGACCATGATCTTGGTCTTCTGCTTTTTCAACAGCAGCGCCTTCACTGCCTTGCGGCAAATTTTGGAAAGTTCGCGCTCAAGACTGCGCACGCCGGCTTCTCGCGTGTAGTAACGCACGATGTCGCGGATGGCCGATTCGGCGATGGCGAGCTCACCTTCCTTGATGCCGTTGACCTTGAGTTGCTTGGGCGCCAGATAGCGTTCGGCAATGTTGACCTTTTCGTCTTCGGTGTAGCCCGACAGGCGAATCACCTCCATCCGATCCAGCAGCGGCGCGGGCAAGTTGAGCGAGTTGGCAGTGGCGACAAACATCACATCCGACAAGTCGTACTCGACCTCGATGTAATGATCCTGGAAGGTGTGGTTCTGCTCGGGATCGAGCACTTCAAGCAAAGCCGAGGACGGATCACCGCGGAAATCCTGCCCCATCTTGTCGACCTCGTCGAGCAGGAACAGCGGGTTCTTCACCCCGATCTTGGTCAGGCTTTGCAGGATTTTGCCCGGCATCGAGCCAATGTAAGTACGCCGGTGGCCGCGAATCTCGGATTCGTCGCGCACGCCGCCCAAGGCCATGCGCACGAACTTGCGATTGGTCGCACGCGCGATGGACTGGCCGAGCGAGGTCTTGCCGACGCCGGGTGGTCCCACCAAACAGAGAATCGGCGCCTTCACCTTGTCGACGCGCTGCTGCACCGCGAGATA
Source organism: Thiobacillus sp. (assembly GCA_049588075.1). Lineage (GTDB taxonomy): Bacteria > Pseudomonadota > Gammaproteobacteria > Burkholderiales > Thiobacillaceae > Thiobacillus. The sequence continues at coordinate 6,221 of JBAVFD010000040.1, read as the reverse complement.
TTCCAAGATGCGCTCCTTGACCTTGTCGAGGCCATAGTGATCCTCGTCGAGCACACGCTCGGCCTTGACCAGATCCTTGCTGATTTTGGTTTTTTTCTTCCACGGCAAACCCACCATGGCCTCGATGTAGCTACGGATCACGGTGGCCTCGGCCGACATCGGCGACATCATGCGCAGCTTTTTCAGTTCGCCCAGCGCCTTGGCTTCAGCCTCCTTGGACATGCTGGCGTCCTTGACGCGTTTTTCCAGTTCTTCCAGCTCGGCGCCTTCTTCGATGTCGCCCAGCTCTTTCTGAATCGCCTTGACCTGTTCGTTCAGGTAATACTCGCGCTGACTCTTTTCCATCTGCCGCTTGACGCGGCCACGGATGCGCTTTTCCACCTGGAGGATGTCCAGTTCGCCCTCAAGCAGTCCGAGCAGATGCTCCAGACGCTTATTGACGCTGATCATCTCCAGCACTTCCTGCTTTTGCTCCAGTTTCAGCGGCAGGTGCGCGACGATGGTGTCGGCCAGACGGCCGCCCTCGTCGATGCCCGACAGCGAGGTCAGGATTTCCGGCGGAATTTTTTTGTTGAGTTTGACGTACTGGTCGAACTGCGTCAGCAACGCGCGGCGCATGGCTTCCACTTCCACCAGTTCCTCGCCTTCGGCGGGCAGGACTTCGGCGCGCGCGGCGAGATGGGTGCCGGTATCAGTCACATCCAGCACGCGGGCACGCTGGGTACCTTCCACCAGCACCTTGACGGTACCGTCAGGCAGCTTCAGCATTTGCAGCACGGTGGCCACGCTGCCGGTATCGTACAAGTCTTCCGGCGTGGGGTCGTCCTGCGCGGCGGTTTTCTGCGCCACCAGAAGGATGCTCTTGCCGGATTCCATCGAGGTTTCCAGCGCCTTGATCGACTTGGGACGCCCGACAAACAGCGGGATCACCATGTGGGGAAAAACCACCACATCCCGAAGCGGCAACAGCGGCAGATCGACCTGTTCCTTGGATACGTTGTCGCTCATCATGATTTCCTGGAGAAGGTTAAGGAAAGGATGCGCGGCAAAAAACCACGCTCATCCACAATTGGGGGGCATAGTTTGGAATTCAAGATGGCTGATAGGTTCCCCATCAGCCATTTCCTGTTCAGGCGCCGGCAGCCAGCGGCTGCTCGCCCTGATCAGAGTAAATCAGCAGGGGCTTGCCATCGCCGCTGACCAGGCCGTTGTCCACCACCACTTTGCTGACGCCCTTGAGCGAGGGCAGGTCGTACATGGTATCGAGCAAGGCGTGTTCGATGATTGAACGCAGGCCGCGCGCACCGGTACGGCGCGCCAGGGCGCGCTTGGCGATGGCATTGAGCGCATCCTCGCGGAATTCGAGTTCGACGCCTTCCATCTTGAAAAGTTTGATGAACTGCTTGGTCAGCGCGTTCTTCGGCTCGGTCAGAATCTGCACCAACGCGGCTTCATCGAGTTCGTCGAGCGTCGTGACCACCGGCAGGCGACCGACAAACTCCGGAATCAGGCCATATTTGATGAGATCTTCCGGTTCGACCTGATGCAGCAATTCGACATCGCGTTTGGTGTCGTCGATGTTCTTGACCTGCGCGCCAAAGCCGATGCCGCCTTTTTCCGTGCGGCCGCGAATGACCTTTTCCAGTCCGCTGAATGCACCGCCGCAAATGAACAGGATATTGCTGGTATCGACCTGGACGAATTCCTGGTTCGGGTGCTTGCGCCCACCCTGCGGTGGAACCGAAGCGGTCGTGCCTTCGATCAGCTTCAGCAGCGCCTGCTGCACGCCTTCGCCCGACACATCGCGGGTGATCGAGGGGTTGTCGGCCTTGCGTGAAATCTTGTCGATTTCATCGATGTAGACAATGCCCTGTTTGGCTTTGTCGACGTCGTAATCGCATTTTTGCAGCAGCTTCTGGATGATGTTCTCGACATCCTCGCCCACATAACCGGCTTCGGTCAGCGTGGTGGCATCGGCAATCACGAACGGCACGTTCAGCAGACGCGCCAGCGTTTGAGCAAGCAGGGTCTTGCCCGATCCGGTCGGCCCGATCAGCAGGATGTTGCTCTTGGCCAGTTCGACGTCGCCGCTGCCCGAATTGCTGCGCAAACGCTTGTAGTGGTTGTAAACCGCGACTGCCAGCGCTTTTTTAGCCTGGCTTTGACCGATCACGTACTGGTCAAGAATACCGCTGATTTCGTGCGGTGTCGGCAAATCGGAGCCTGCGCCCTTCGAGTTGTCGGCCTGCTGGATTTCTTCGCGGATGATGTCGTTACACAACTCGACGCACTCATCGCAGATGAATACCGACGGCCCGGCAATCAACTTGCGCACTTCGTGCTGGCTTTTGCCACAGAAGGAGCAATAAAGAAGTTTGTCGCTCGCGCCTTTGTCTGCCATGCCCGTTCCTTTATTTAGCCGTTGCTTCGACACGGCTGGTCAGCACTTTATCGACCAGACCATAATTCACGGCATCATCCGCGCTCATGAAATTGTCACGATCGGTGTCGCGATCGATCGCCTCCAGGCTCTGCCCGGTGTGTTTGGCCAGCATATCGTTGAGACGCGCTTTCAGATAGAGGATTTCCTTGGCATGGATTTCGATATCCGACGCCTGACCCTGAAAGCCGCCCAGCGGCTGGTGAATCATCACACGCGAGTTCAGCAGGCAGTAGCGTTTGCCCTTGGCACCCGCCGTCAGCAGGAACGCGCCCATGCTGGCCGCCTGGCCGATGCAGAGGGTGGAAACGTCCGGCTTGATGAACTGCATGGTGTCATAGATCGCCAGGCCGGCCGAAACCGAGCCACCGGGCGAGTTGATGTAGAAGTAGATGTCCTTGTCGGGATTTTCCGATTCCAGGAACAGCATCTGCGCGACCACCAGATTGGCGGTCGAATCGTTCACCGGCCCGACCAGGAAAATGACCCGCTCCTTGAGCAGACGCGAGTAAATGTCATACGCGCGCTCACCCCGGCCGCTTTGCTCAACGACCATGGGCACCAGCCCCAAGCCCTGGGGTTCAAAGGACCGGCTTCCATTCGTTCCGCGTTCAAAATCAATATGCATCAGGCACGTCCCATCAATTCTTCAAACGAAGTTGTCACGTCTTCCACTGCAGCCTGACCTGCAACCCATGCTACCACGTTCTCTTCCAGCGCCAGGGACTCGATCTCCTGCATCCGCTCAGGGTTTTGATAGAACCACTGCGCAACTTGCTCGGGCTCTTCGTAGCTCTGGGCCTGTTCCTGGATCAGGTTGCGAATCTGCTCGGGCTGCGCCACCAGTTTGTTCGCCTGCACGATCTCGGCCAGGATCAAACCCAAACGCACACGGCGTTCGGCCTGACCAGTAAACATATCGGCAGCAAGCTTCATGCTCTGAACCCCACGCGACTGCATATCGGCTTCAGTCATCTTCATCAGCCGCTCGGTTTCCATCGCCACCAGGCTTTGCGGCAAATCCAGCGTGCTCTTCTGCAACAGCAGTTCCATCACCTGCTCTTTCAGCTTGGTCTGCACACGGCGTTTCACTTCGCGCTCCAGGTTCGATTTCACCTCGGCCTTGAGCTTGTTCACATCACCGTCTTCGACCCCCAAAGCCTTGGCAAATTCCGCATCCACCGGCGGCAGCACGGGCGCTTGCACATCCTTCACCTGCACCTCGAAATGTGCGCCCTTGCCGGCGAGTTCCTTGGCGGCGTAGTCAGCCGGGAAGGTCAGATCGAATCCCTTGCTGGCGCCTGCCTTGAGTCCGGTCAGGTTCTGCTCGAAATCTTTCAGCAGGCGTCCTTCTCCGATCACCGCTGCGAAGTCATCGCCCTTGCCGCCCTCGAATGCCACGCCATCGATCGTGCCCTGGTAATCGAACTTGACCAGATCGCCTTCTGTCGCAGCGCGATCAGTGGTCTCGAACGTGCGGCGCTGCTTCTGCAGGACTTCCAGCGTCTTCGCCACGTCGGCATCGCTCAATTCCACAACGGGACGACTGATCTTGCCTGAGTTCAACGCGTCAATCCTGACTTCAGGATAGACCTCAAAACTGGCGCTGAAAGTCATTTCGGCAGCGGCCGTCTGCCCGGCTTTCGGCTCGAAACGCGGATAACCTGCAATTTTCAGCTGATGGGTTTGCACCGCCTCGCCAAACCGGCTTTGCAGCGTTTCGCCCAGTATTTCCTGGCGCACACTTGGGCCATGCTGACGCGCCACTGCGGAGAGCGGCGCCTTGCCAGGACGGAAACCATCCATCTTGACGTTGCGTGCCAACCGCTTGAGGCGGTTTTGCACTTCGGCTTCCAACGGCCCCATGGGCACGTTGATGTCCAGGCGCCGAACCAGTCCTTCGAGAACTTCAAGATTTGCTTGCATCACAATACTTCCTGGCTGAATTAATAAGTAAGGGCAGTGAGAAAAACCCGGTGGTGCGGGAGGGGGGACTCGAACCCCCACGCCTTGCGGCGCTGGAACCTAAATCCAGTGCGTCTACCAATTCCGCCACTCTCGCGGCTTGGCCGCAAAACCTTCGACCGATAAGTGTAATATAATCAATACGATGCTGTCACCCAAGCCTGTCGGGTATCTTACCTAAGTCATTATTCCCATTCCATTTTTTTGTTGCCGGTGCCGGTCGATCATTACGAAAACTTCCCCGTTGCGTCCTGGTTGCTGCCCAAACGGCTGCGCCGGCCCGTCGAAGCCATTTACCGATTCGCCCGCAGCGCGGACGATATTGCCGACGAAGGCGACGCCCCCGCAGCCACACGGCTAGCGCAACTGGCGGCTTATCACACCGAACTGAACCGCATCGAGCGTGGTGACACCCCGACTGACCCGGTGTTCGGTCCGCTGGCGACAGCCATCCGCACCCACGCCATCCCACTCGCCCCATTCCGCGACCTGTTGTCCGCCTTCGCGCAGGATGTCGAAAAAACCCGTTACGCCAATTTTGGCGAGGTCATGGATTATTGCCGCCGCTCGGCCAATCCGGTCGGCCGCCTGATGCTGCATTTATACGGTGATCACGATCCGCGCCATCTGGCCTATTCCGACGCCATCTGCAGCAGCCTGCAACTGATCAATTTTTTGCAGGACATCGCAGTCGATTACCCCAAAAACCGCATCTATCTGCCGCAGGACGAACTCGCCGCGCTCCATGTCAGCGAAACGCAAATCGCCGAGGGCGACACCCGCGGCCTGTGGCACACGATGATGCACAAGCAGATCGAGCGCGCCCGTAAACTATTGCAGGCCGGCGCGCCGCTCGGCCGGCAACTCAAGGGGCGCATCGGGCTGGAACTGCGCGTCACCATCCTCGGCGGCGAAACCATCCTGCGCAAGCTGCATGCCGATCCCGGCTGCGTGTTCCACAACCGCCCGGTGCTAACCCACAAGGACTGGCTCGTCATGCTTGGACGCGGGGTGTTCTGACCATGGATGTCCATCAGTATTGCCAGGAACGCGCCGCCGCCAGCGGTTCCAGTTTCTATTACAGCTTTATCTTTCTGCCGCCGGACACCCGGCGCGCGATCACCGCGTTTTACGCGCTGTGCCGCGAACTCGACGACGTGGTGGACGAATGTCACGAGCGCCCGGTTGCCGAGGCCAAGCTCGACTGGTGGCGCGAGGAAATCGGGCGGTTTGCGGCAGGCGTGCCGGAGCACCCGGCGACCCGCGCCCTGCTCGACACCCCGCAAGGCCGCAACGCGCCCCCTGCCCTGCTATTGGAAATCATCGACGGCATGGCAATGGATCTGGATGGCCGGCGTTACCCCGACTTCAAATCGCTCCATCTGTATTGCTACCGCGTGGCGGGCGTGGTCGGCGAAATCGCGGCGGCGCTATTCAGCGGTGAACGCGGCGAGGACGACCGCGCGGTTCGCCGCTACGCGCATGAACTGGGGCTGGCGTTCCAGCTTACCAACATCATCCGCGATGTGGGCGAGGATGCGCGACGCGGGCGCATCTATTTGCCACAGGATGAACTGGCGCGCTTCGGCGTGCGCGAGGCTGACCTGCTGAATGGCCGCGACACGCCCGAATTTCAATCCCTGATGCAGTTCCAGTACGAGCGTGCCGTCGCCTGTTACGAGCGCGCGCTGGCGGCCCTGCCTGCCCGCGCGCGCCGTGCGCAGCGTGCCGGGCTGGTGATGGCGGCGATTTACCGCACCTTGCTGGATGAAATCCGGCGTGACAACTTCCCCGTGTTGCGCGCGCGCGTCTCGCT
>JBAVFD010000039.1:0-20150 GCA_049588075.1 Thiobacillus sp. | reverse complement strand
ACTGCGCCGTGAAGTCGGCAAAGCGCCGGGCCTCGATCGCGGCGCGCATCCCGGCCATCAGGCGGTGGTAGTAATGCAGGTTGTGGATCGTCGCCAGCCGCGCGCCGAGGATTTCATTGGCGCGGATCAGGTGATGCACATAGGCACGGCTGAAATGGGTGCAGGTGTGACAGGTGCATTCATCGTCGATCGGCGCGGTGTCGGTCTTCCAGCGCGCGTTGCGGATGCGCATGTCGCCGCGCCGGGTGTACAGGATGCCGTGGCGCGCGTTGCGCGTCGGCAGCACGCAGTCGAACTGGTCGATCCCCTGCGCCACTGCGGCGACCAGGTCGGACGGCGTGCCGACCCCCATCAGATAGCGCGGTTTGTCGGCCGGCAGTTGCGGCGCGGTGTGGGCGAGGATGCGCGTCATGTCCTCCTTGGGTTCGCCCACCGACAGGCCGCCGATGGCGTAGCCATCGAAGTCCATGGCGATCAGTTCGCGCGCCGATTCGTCGCGCAGCGCTTCGTACATGCCGCCCTGCACGATGCCATACAGCGCGTTGGCATTGCCCGCGTGCGCCGCCTTCGAGCGCGCCGCCCAGCGCAGCGAGAGCCGCATCGAGTCGGCGGCTTCGCGCTCGGTGGCGGGATAGGGCGTGCACTCGTCGAAAATCATCACGATGTCGGAATTCAGCGTGCGCTGGATCTGCATCGAGATTTCCGGCGTCAGAAACAGCTTGTCGCCGTTGATCGGCGAAGCGAATTTCACGCCTTCCTCGGTGATCTTGCGCAACTTGCCCAGGCTGAATACCTGGAAGCCGCCCGAGTCGGTGAGGATGGGCTTGTCCCAGCCCATGAAGCGGTGCAGGCCGCCAAACTTTTCGATCACCTCCAGCCCGGGTCGCAGCCACAGGTGGAAGGTGTTGGAAAGCACCATCTCGAAGCCGATTTCGGTCAGTTCGGCGGGCGCCATCGCCTTCACCGTGCCGTAGGTGCCCACCGGCATGAACGCGGGCGTCTGCACCGTGCCGTGCGCGAGATGGAGCTGGCCGCGGCGCGCGCCGCCGTCGGTGGTGATCAGGTCAAATTTCATTGGGGGGGCGCTCTAAAAACATCGCGTCGCCATAGCTGAAAAAGCGGTAGCGTTGTGCAATGGCGTGGGCGTAAGCCGCGCGGATACAGTCAAAACCAGAAAATGCCGAGACCAGCATCAGCAGCGTGGACTTGGGTAAATGAAAATTGGTGATGAGCGCGTCGACCACACGGAAACGATAACCGGGCGTGATGAAAATATCGGTTTCATTCGAACCCGCGCGCAACTCGCCGCTTTGCGCAGCCGCCTCCAGCGCGCGCAGGCTGGTGGTGCCCACCGCCACCACACGGCCGCCACGCGTGCGCGTCTCGCGGATCGCCTCGACCGTCGCCTGCGGAATCGTGTAGCGCTCGCTGTGCATCCTGTGGTCGGCGAGTGCGTCCACCCGCACCGGCTGGAAGGTGCCCGCGCCCACATGCAGCGTCACCCGCGCCGTGCGCACCCCCTGTTCGCGCAAGCTGTCCAGCATCGCGTCGTCGAAATGCAGACCGGCCGTCGGCGCTGCCACTGCACCGGGTTCGTTCGCGTAAATGGTTTGATAGCGCGCCTCGTCATCCGTCGTCGGCGTGTGCGTGATGTAGGGCGGCAGCGGCAGCTGGCCGAATTGATCCAGCACCTCCAGAACCGGGCGTTGAAAGCGCAACTGCGTCAGATCGTCCTGCCGCGCCAGCACGTCGACCATGGTGTCATCGGCCAACCGCATTCGCGAGCCCGGCCTGGGGGCGTGGCTCGCGCGGATGAAAGCCAGTGCCTCGAGTTCACTCGTGACGCGCTCCACCAGCAGCTCGACCTTGCCCCCGCTTTCTTTCTGGCCGAACAGCCGCGCCTTGATGACGCGCGTATCGTTCATCACCAGCAGGTCGTCCGGGCGCAGCAGCGTCGGCAGCTCGCGAAACCAGCGGTCATGCAGCGCGCCGGTCGCGTCGACATGCAGCAAGCGGCTGCCGCCGCGCACGTCGGGCGGCAACTGCGCAATCAACTCATCGGGCAAATAAAAATCAAAATCGGCAAGCAGCATGGGGCGCGATTATAGCCGCCGCCTTGCGGCGGGCTGCCCGCTTGGGCGATAATGCGCGGCTTCTGTCGCCGGCCGCGTTCGCGTCCGGCCCCTTTGCCGGGATGGCGGAATCGGTAGACGCAGCGGATTCAAAATCCGCCGCTGGTAACAGTGTGGGGGTTCGAGTCCCCCTCCCGGCACCAGTAACCCACTTCAACACGTGTCAACAAGCAACATAAACCAGCATCTAGCAATGGATTGCGGGTTTTTTGTTGTGTCAGCCTGTAGCATGGCATAACATGGAAACACGGTATTTCTGGCGGTATTTATGGCGGTATCAGCGCCTACTGTCAGAGCAGATACCGTCAAACCATGAAAGGTACCGCCATGCCGCTATCTGACCCCACCATCAAGAAAGCCAAGCCCGCCGACAAGCCTTACAAACTCGCGGACGAGAAGGGGCTTTATTTGTTGGTTAATGCCGCCGGGAAGTATTGGCGTCTGGATTATCGTTTTGATGGCAAGCGCAAGACGCTGGCGCTCGGGAAGTACCCGGACACCAGCCTGGCTCTCGCACGTGAGAAGCGCGACGAAGCCCGCAAGTTGCTGGCGAACGACATTGACCCCGGCGCAGTCAAGAAAGCTACCAAGACCCAGCGCACAGAGGGTGCTGCCAACAGCTTTGAAACCATCGCACGCCAATGGTATGCCAAGGCCTACGCCGACAGGGCCGAGAGCACCCGCGAAAAGGTGCTGACGCGCTTGGATCAAGATGTTTTTCCGCTACTTGGCAAAAAGCCGATAGCAGCCATCACGGCGGCTGACGTTCTCGCAGTAATCAAGCGAATAGAGCAGCGCGGCGCACTGGATATAGCCAGGCGTTGTTTTAACTACATCGGGCGCGTGTTGCGCTACGCCGACAGTCTTGGCCTTGTGGCGCGTGACGTATCTTCGAGCATCGACCTCAGCTTGATACTCGCGGACAAGGCAACCCGGCACCATGCCGCGATAACAGACCCGGTAGGGGTAGGCGGGCTGATGCGGGCTATCAACGGCTTTACAGGCGCATTTACGACGCTCTGTGCGCTCAAGCTGTCCGCGCTGACCTTCGTTCGTCCGGGAGAGCTTCGGCACGCTGAATGGAAGGAGTTTGATCTTGATGGCGCAACGTGGAGCATTCCCGCCAGCCGGATGAAGATGAAGGTGGCGCATATCGTGCCGCTATCCGCGCAGGCCTTGGAAATTCTGACCGACCTAAAAGCGGTCACCGGGCACAAGAGCCACGCGTTCCCGTCCGAGCGCGGCGATAGTCGCCCCATGAGCGAAAACACCATCAATGCCGCGCTTCGTCGGCTGGGCTACTCAAACGACGAAATGACCGCTCACGGCTTCCGGGCGATGGCGCGCACGATACTGGATGAGGTGCTGAACTTCCGTCCTGACTTCATCGAACACCAGTTAGCCCATGCCGTGAAAGACCCGAATGGACGCGCCTACAACCGCACCGCCCACCTGCCAGAGCGCAAGAAGATGATGCAAGCATGGGCGGACTACCTGGACAGGCTGAAAGCCGGGGCAGAAGTGATACCGCTGCACAAAAACGCCTGAAATTTTTTTACTTGTTAAGCAGCGTCATGGCTTTAGTGATGGCGTTCCGGCTGCTGTTTTTTTGCGGGAAACACCTGCGATTTAGCTTTTTTTTCCAAGCTTCCGAAAGTTTTTTTCGTCAACGTGCCCCCCTGTAAAAGCAGCATGCGGGCAGAGCATATGAATCAAAGTCTTAACTAAATTTCATGTCACGACAAACAAGCCTTTATGGGTAAGTTTTACCCTATGTCGTGATAAGACTTTTCCCTATGTGATTTTATCCACCCCCAAATGTCGGTTGATAATCTCATTCTGGTGTATCTAATACAGAGCCATGCACCGCGCATCACTCCGAAGCGCGGGCTTTCACTTTCTAAAGGAAAGCATCATGGCGATGAAATCCATCCCTCAACACTTCGATGACCTGCCCGCGTCTGCCCAGGTACCGGCACGCACGCTGGCGAGCCTGTTGGATGTGTCCGAAGTCACAATCTGGCGATGGTCGAAAATAGGCAAGCTTCCGCGTCCCCGAAAGTTGGGTGGCAACACGACCCGGTTCAACGTCGGCGAAGTCCGCGACGCATTTGCCAAACTGGCAGCCTGAGCGGAGGCGACCATGGAAAAAGAAAAAGGCCACCCGCAGGCAGCCCAAAACACACACAGCGATCATAACGATAACTCCGCTCACACTCAACGCTTGCACCTGCTGGCGGCGTTCGAGAGACAGCATTCCCTGACCACGATTGAAGCCCGGCGCGATCTGGATATTTTGATGCCCGCTGCGCGTGTGTTCGAGTTGCGCGCGATGGGGTATGACATTGCGACGATTTGGACACAAGGCATAACGGAGTGCGGGCGCAAGCATCGTATCGCACGCTATGTGTTGAGAAAGGCCGCGCAATGAATGGCGAATGGCTGGAACACCTGCAAACGCTGTGTGAGCGGTTTTCTCACCTTGGCATAGGCGCTGACCTTGCCGCCTTGTCTTTAATCGAACTGTGGGGCTTGTACTGCTATCTGTCCCGGCTGGTGGATGGTTAAGCCATGGCCGAGAAAAAACAGAAGCGACCTGTCGAAGCAATCAGCGGTCTATACGGGGCGATCCCTCACGCGGTTATGGATGGCACTGCGTTCAAGGGCGCGAGCCATCCGGCCAAGTCCCTGCTGTTTGAGTTGGTGCGTCAGCATAGCGGTAAAAATAACGGGCACTTGCAACTGTCGTTTTCATGGCTGCAAAGTCGGGGCTGGAAATCGCGTGACGTAATTCAGCGTGCAAGGGATGAACTCATTGAGCGTGGCTTGTTGATTCAGACAAGACAGGGCGGACTGAATATCGGCGCTTCACGTTATGCGGTGACCTGGCTGCACATCACAAATTATGTTGGGCTGGAAATTCAGGGGAAGGACTATCACCCCGGTGCATGGGGATTTATGGACACCTTGCCTATCGCCAAACAAAACGCGACCACCAGCCCGCCTAACGGTAAAGGCAATACCGGCAGCCGGTACAGTCCAATCCCGCCAGCCGGTACAGGTAAAGCCCTTGCAGTACCGTGAGCAGGTACGAAAACGGGGTTATTTGGTGCATTCACTGTACCGCCAGCCGGTAACAATGAATGTATTACCACTTACTACACGCAATTCCCTTAATTGTATGGCTAGTGTTGAGGCCGGGAACAATGGGCAGATGACAGGTGATTCCGAGATGGCTGTAATCCAGCAGCAGCAAAGCTTGCGAGCGCTATTTGGCGCAGGAAAGAAGCATTTTCTGCCTAATGATTTCGTATTCTGTGAGGGCTGAATAATGGGTGCTGGTGGCATGAGATGCGGGGCTGGTCGTCCGGGGTGGAAGCGCAAGGCCGAACAGTCAATGGTTTTTGACGTTCGGCAGATTGCCCGAAAAGGTCTGCTGAGGCCGGGAGCGTTTTCATGGCATTGGTCAAACAACTACGGGGAGAAAGTCGGCAGCGTGGGGGTGCGTGTTGCTGATGAAGCCGAGCGGGTGACTCTCACTTATCAGTGGACACCATATAACGGCGAGCCGCGTGACGTTGAATGCTCGCTAGGGATCGAGCGCACCCCATGCAACTATGGCGGCACCCGCCCGTGGTTTCGCTGCCCTTCATGTGGGCGGCGCTGTGGAGTAGTTTATTACGGCGCACTTGGCGGACGCTTCGCTTGCCGTCGTTGTACTCGTGTTGCCTACCTCAGCCAGTGCGAAGATGAAACAGGGCGGTTATGGCGCAGGCAACGCAAGGTTGAACGCAAGCTGGCCGGGGGCGCTGGTGAGTGGAACGGTTGGCAAAAGCCCAAGGGGATGCACCAAAGGACGTTTAACGGTCTGGTGGAATTGCTTGATCAGATAGAAGCAGACAAGGATGCAAAATTTACCGCTCAAATGTTGCCGCTCTTGGCTCGCCTTGGACTGAGCTTGTCCGACCTGTAACGACTGGACGGCAGAAATTCAGACTTGAACTGGCAGACAGGGCAAGCTGAGTACAGCTATTTAAGTGAGGCCGCCAATTCCATGAAACATTTTGTAAAGCCATCAGTTGCTGCGGTTGAGTGCTTACCCTGAAGCTTCCCGGCATTAGATGCTGCAACATCTTCGACCGAGAGATCTAGCAAGAAAGTTGCATCGACACCCTTTGGGGTTCGGTTAAAACCAATTGTTGGGTTTTCCCCATTTAGTAAGTCCCCAATAACTTGGGTGCTTTTTGAAGTGAGCTGGTACACGAAAAGCTTATACCCGCTCATGTCAGATTCATTGGCCACAAACTTGGCTCCGGCGGTGGTGCCGTTTTTCGTTCTTATGAACGCGTAGTTAGGCGGTACCACTTTTAGATCGTCGCTCAGTGGGTTAGATAAGCCAAGCTTAAGGGTAAGCCCCGGCTGCTTGCCATTTTGATGGTAGGTTATGTTCCCCCCGACCATGACCGGCGCGCCATTTTGGTAGGCATAGTCAAGCATTACAGCGGTGTAGACCAAGGAGCAGCCTTTAAGTTTGCCCTCAGATGTAACAGGCTGAAACCTAACACTGTATGTGCCCGCAAAATCGGCCATGCTTGCAGCAATGGAGTTGCTGGAAAGGCAGATGGCTGTCAGGAATGAAAACCAAAGTTCAGGCGCTTTCAGTTTCATATCTAGCCTTTTTGTTGAATGTAGTACCGCAGACTACCCGTGATTCCGTGGCCAGCATAATGGCATCACTGAAAGCATTTGGCGGTATTTATGGCGGTATTCCGAATCAATGAAATCATAAGCACAAGCATCCACAATATCTGTATTGAAACATTCGAGTCCCCCTCCCGCACCAACACTATCCTTACTATTGACTATCGGTGTTGCGCGCGCCGGATGGGCTGTCTGGCACTGTTCGGGTGCATGGGCGCCATCCGTGGTGGATGTTTCAACTGAAATGGGGCATCTGTCCGAGTGGATGGCGGTTTGTCATCAACGGGACATCGCTTTTTTCTATAGTTCAAGAGTAGTTAGGGCACGCGGTGCAATTTGGCACAGGCGTTGCTTGATGACGATATAAATGGCGGCGCGACGCTGTCGGGTGAACGGGGGAGGAGACGGATGTCAGCAGTGCAGGCGGTACCAGACGCGATGGGTAAAGGGGCGTTGCACCGGCCGGTTTGTCGCTTGTTGCGGGCGCACCAGGCGCAGATGGCGGCGTTGCATATGCGTGATCTGTTTGCGTCCGATCCGGCACGCTTCGAGCGGTTCTCGCTGCAAGTCGGCGAATTGCTGCTGGATTATTCGAAGAACCGCATCACCGACGAAACCATGAGCCTGCTGATGCAGCTGGCCGAAGAGGCGGACGTGACGGGCTGGCGCGAACGCATGTTCAGCGGCGACAAGATCAACCATACGGAAAACCGCGCGGTATTGCACGTGGCCCTGCGCAACCGCAGCAATCGCCCGGTTGTGGTCGACGGCGAGGACGTGATGCCCAGGGTGAATGCCGTCATCGACCGGATGGCCGCGTTTGCCGAGCGGGTGCGCAGCGGCGAGTGGCGCGGCTACACCGGCGAGCGCATCACCGATGTGGTCAACATCGGCATTGGTGGTTCCGACCTCGGGCCGCAGATGGTGGTGCAGGCGCTCAAGCCCTACCGCCATCCGCGCCTGAAGCTGCATTTCATTTCCAACGTCGATGGCGCGCATGTGAAGGAAGCGCTGGAGACGCTGAATCCGGAGACGACGCTGTTCATCGTGTCGTCGAAAACCTTCACCACGCAGGAAACCATGACCAACGCCCATTACGCGCGCGACTGGTTCCTGGCGCAATCGCAGGCGGAGAAGCCCATCGCGAAGCATTTCGTGGCGGTGTCCACCAACCGCGATGCGGTGGCGGCGTTTGGCATTGATCCGGCCAACATGTTCGAATTCTGGGACTGGGTGGGCGGGCGCTATTCGCTGTGGTCGGCGATCGGACTGTCGATTGTGCTGGCGGTGGGCGCGGAGCGTTTCATCGAACTGCTGGAAGGCGCGCACGCGATGGACGAGCATTTCCGCCATGCGCCACTGGCGCAGAATATGCCGGTGATCCTGGCGATGCTGGGCGTCTGGTACAACAATTTTTTCAACGCCGAATCGCACGCGATCCTGCCCTACGACCACTATCTGCGCAGCCTGCCCGCGTATCTGGAACAGGCCGACATGGAATCGAACGGCAAGTCGGTTGATCGCGAGGGCAACGCGGTGGACTACGCTACCGGCGCGATCATCTGGGGCGCCACCGGCATCAACGGCCAGCATGCGTTCTACCAGTTGCTGCACCAGGGCACCAAGATGATCCCGGCCGATTTCATCGTATCGGTCGAGTCGCCCACCGAACTGCAGGAACATCACGACATCCTCATTGCCAATTTTCTGGCGCAGACCGAGGCGCTGATGCGCGGCCGCACCCGCGAGGAGACGCGGACGCAGACCGGGCAGTTCGTTTCGCACAAGGTGTTCGACGGCAACCATCCGAGCAACGCGTTGCTGCTGAAGAAACTCACCCCGCACATGCTGGGGATGCTGATCGCGCTGTACGAGCACAAGATTTTTGTCCAGGGCGTGATCTGGAACCTGAATTCCTACGACCAGTGGGGAGTGGAGCTCGGCAAGCAGCTCGCCAGCCGCATCCTGCCTGAGCTGCATGCGGATGCGCCGGTGGACAGCCACGATGCCTCGACCAATGCGCTCATTAATTATTACCGCGGCTTGAGCCACTCGCGCTCTGGCTTATAGTTCGGATATGGAGTGGATCGCGGGCGATGTGGGCGGGACCAAAAGCTGGCTGGCGTGGGTCACGCTGGAACCCGCCGGTGGGCAGCATCTGCGTTTTGAACGGATCTACGCCAGCGCCGATTTCACTTCGGCTGACAGCCTGCTGCGCCAGTTCATCGCGGACGCGCATGCGCCGGGTCCACCCGACGGCCTGTTGCTCGCATTGCCGGGCGCGCTCGACGGCCAGCGCGCCCGTCTGACCAATCTCGACTGGATGCTCGATGCCGCAGCGATGAAGCAGACGCTGGGCCTGCGCGAGGTGCGCTTCATCAACGATTTTCAGGCGGCGGCGGCAGGCGTGGCGACGCTGACGGATGCCGACGTGGTCGCGCTCAACCCGCAGCCAGCCGAGCCCGGCGGGGTGCGCGCCATCACCGGCGCGGGCACCGGATTGGGACTGGCCTTCATGCTGGCTGATGCCGGAGGGCATTACCAGAGCTTTGCCACCGAAGGCGGGCATATCGACTTCGCCCCGGCCAACGCGATGCAGGGGCGCCTGCTTGAACGCCTGCGCGCCACCTATGGGCATGTGTCGTGGGAACGCGTGGCATCGGGTTTGGCGATGAACGACCTGTACCGCTTCTGCTGTGCCGAGCAGGGCTGCAGGTTGCCGCTGGACACGCTGGATGGCGCCGCGCTTGCCGCGCGCGCCGGGTCGGGTGATGCCGCCGCCGAGGCCGCGCTTGATCTGTTCATCGATTTATACGGCGCATGGGTGGGCAATGTGGCCTTGCTGTACCAGCCGCGCGGCGGGCTCTACATCGCCGGCGGGGTGGCGACGCATATGCGGGAACGCATGCAGTCGTCACGTTTCATGGCGGCGGCCACCGACAAGGGGCGGATGCGCGGCGTGGTCGAGCGCACCCCGATTTATCTGATCACCTGCAGCCGGCTGGGCGTGCAGGGCGCGATCGCCAGCGCATGCGTTTTGCAGAGCGGTGCACCCATTGAGCCGAATTAGTACGAAAATACCCATAAGCAGGGTATGACCAATACAGCAGCAACCACGGAGGCGATATGACGATTTCCCAGGACGAACAGGCGCGGCTCTACCGCTATTACACCGAGCCGAAAATGGTGACCGATCTGACACGCAGGACCCTGGCGCTGGTGCTGGCGGGCGGCGAGGGGTCGCGGCTGAAGGATCTGACGGCGTGGCGCGCCAAGCCGTCGGTGCCGATCGGCGGCAAGTACCGCATCATCGACTTCCCCTTGTCCAACTGCGTGAACTCGGGCATTCGCCGCATCGGCGTGCTCACGCAGTACAAATCGCATTCGCTGATTCGCCACCTGCAACGCGCCTGGGGCTTCATGCGCGCCGAGATCGGCGAGTTCGTGGAAATCCTCCCGGCGCAGCAGCGCACGCACAAGAAGGAGTGGTATCAGGGGACGGCGGACGCGCTGTTCCAGAACATCGACATCATGCAGCGCCACCATCCCGAATACGTGCTGGTGCTGGGCGGCGACCACGTCTACACCATGGATTATTCGGAGATGCTGTTGCATCACGTGCAGAGCGGCGCGGATTTCACCGTCGGCAGCATCGAGGTGCCGGTGGAGGAGGCGAGCGCGTTCGGCGTGATGTCGGTGGATGAAGACATGCGCATCACCCGCTTCACCGAAAAGCCGAGCAAGCCTGACAGCATTCCCGGCAAGCCCGGCATCGCGCTGGTGTCGATGGGGATTTATATTTTCTCCAAGGACTTTCTCTACAAGACGCTGATCGACGACGCCGGCGATGTCCAGTCCTCGCACGACTTCGGCAAGGACATCATCCCGGCCAGCATTGCCGCTTCGCGCGCGATGGCCTACCCGTTCCGCAACAAGAAAGGCGCGCCGGATTACTGGCGTGATGTGGGAACGCTGTATTCCTACTGGCAAACCAACATGGAGTTGTGCTCGGTGGAGCCCGAGCTCAACCTGTACGACCGCGACTGGCCGATCTGGACCTACCAGCCGCAATATCCGCCCGCCAAGTTCATCTTCGACGACGAAGGCCGGCGCGGCACGGCGATCGACTCGCTGATCGCGGGCGGTTGCATCCTGTCGGGCGCGCGGGTCAAGCGCTCGGTGCTGTTCTTCGCCACCACGGTGGAAAACTACAGCCTGATCAAGGACAGCGTGATCCTGCCCAAGGTCAGCATCGGCAGCCACTGTCGCATCACGCGCGCCATCATCGACAAGGGCTGCGTCATTCCCGACGGCACGGTGATCGGCGAAGACCCGGTCGAGGATGCCAAGCGCTTTCACGTCACCCCGGAAGGCATCGTGCTGGTGACCTCGGCCATGCTCGGCCAGAATTTATACGCGAGGTTGTACAACGACTATGACGGCTAAATCGCTCAACGTGGTGCTGTGCTGGCACATGCACCAGCCGTATTACCGCGAGGGCCTCAAGGGCGCGTATCACCTGCCCTGGGTCTATCTGCACGGCATCAAGGACTACAGCGACATGGCGGCGCATCTGGAGCGCTATCCGGGCATGCGCGCGGTGGTGAATTTCGCGCCGGTGCTGCTGGAGCAGATCGACGATTACGCGCAGCAAATGGACGCGCTGTTGAAACACGGCAAGCCCACCCAGGATCACATGCTGAATCTGCTGTCCGGTGCCGAGCGTATTCCCTCGGATGCCGCCAGCCGGCTGCGCATCGTGCAGGATTGCCAGCGCTGCCACGCGCCGCGCATGATCCATCCGTACCCCGCGTTCCACCGCCTGCTGCGCATGATCGGCGCCACCGGCGAAGCGGGCGTCGGCAGCACCGGCTTGCAGTGGCATCTGGGCTATCTGTCCGAGCAGTATTTTCTCGATTTGCTGACCTGGTATCACCTGGCCTGGCTGGGGCATTCGCTGAAGAAAAACCCGCTGGCGCAGCGGCTGATGACGCAGGAAAAAGACTATTCCGCCGCCGATCGCCACGAATTGCTGCACCTGATGCAGCATTGCATGGCCGGGTTGATCCCACGTTACCGCGCGCTCGCCGAACGCGGCCAGGTCGAGTTGTCGATGACGCCTTACGGCCACCCCATCGTGCCGCTGCTGAACGACTTCGCCAACCTGCGCGATGCGCTGCCCGATGCGCCGGCGCCTGAAGCGCCCGCCTATCCGGACGGCCCGGCGCGCGCGCGCTGGCATCTGCAACATGGCGTCGCGGTGTTCGAGCGTTACTTCGGCATCAAGCCGACGGGGGTGTGGCTGTCCGAAGGCGGTGTCAGTGAGGATGCGCTGGCGCAGCTCGACGAGATGGGTATCGCCTGGACCGCCTCGGGCGAAGGCGTGTGGCGCAACAGTTGCGCCAAATCCGGCTGCAAGGATGAAGACACGCAAACCAAGCGCGCCTTGTTTTCGCCCGCGCAGATCGGCAGCTTCAAGACCCGGGTGTTTTTCCGCGACGACGGGCTGTCGGACTTGATCGGCTTCAAATACAGCGATTGGCACGCCGACGACGCGGTCGGCGACTTCGTCCAGCACCTGGAAAATATCGCCGGGGTGTTCGGCAAGGACGCGAAGCAGCACGTGGTGTCGGTGATTCTCGACGGCGAAAACGCCTGGGAGTATTACCCCGACAACGGCCATCATTTTCTGGATGCGCTCTACGCGACGCTATCCAGCCACCCCACGCTCAAGGTCAGCACCTTTGCCGAGCAGGCAGCGCGCGTGCCGGCCAGGCCGATGAAGCGGCTGGCGGCGGGCAGCTGGGTGTACGGCAGTTTCTCCACCTGGATCGGCTCGGACGACAAGAATCGTGGCTGGGATTATCTGGTCGCCGCCAAGCACGCCTACGACAGCGTGGCGGCGGCGGGCAAGCTGAACGCCGACCAGCTGGCGCTCGCCACCCGCCAGCTCGCCGTGTGCGAAGGCTCCGACTGGTTCTGGTGGTTCGGCGATTACAACCCGGCGGGCAGCGTCAGCGACTTCGAGCAGTTGTATCGCACCCAGCTGCGCGAGCTGTATCGCCTGCTCGGCGTGGCGCCGCCCGCGCTGCTCGACGTGCCGCTGTCGAGCGGCGGCGGCTGGGCGGAAAATTCCGGCACCATGCGCAGGAACGCCTGATGAATTTCAATACCCGCCGCGCCGGTCTGCTGCTGCATCCGACTTCGCTGCCGTCCGGCACCCTGGCCGACGCTGACCGCTGGCTGGATTTCCTGCAGGCGGCGGGCTTTGGCGTGTGGCAAATGCTGCCGCTGAGTCCGCCGCTGGGCGGGCTGTCGCCCTATCAGTGCGCATCGGCGTTCGCCGTCAATCCCGCGTTGTTTCCCGATCTGCTTCAGGCCAGCCCGCGCGCCGATATGCGCCGCTTCGCCGGTTGGCGCAACAAGCAGCGCCATTGGCTCGACGACTATGCCCGCTTCATGGTCATCAAGCAGGAGCAGGGCGGCGCGGCGTGGACCGACTGGCCGCAGCCGCTGCGCGATCGCGATGCGCAGGCGCTGGCCGAATTCGACGCCAGCCACGCCGACGCGCTGAAAGCGATGATGGCCGAACAATATCGTGCTGCCGTATTTTGGCAGGCCCTGCGCGCGGCGGCGG
Source organism: Thiobacillus sp. (assembly GCA_049588075.1). Classification (GTDB taxonomy): domain Bacteria; phylum Pseudomonadota; class Gammaproteobacteria; order Burkholderiales; family Thiobacillaceae; genus Thiobacillus. The sequence goes on along the minus strand of JBAVFD010000039.1, from coordinate 6,680 downwards.
CGGCGCGCGGCATTCAGCTGTTTGGCGACATGCCGATTTTCGCTGCCCACGACAGCGCCGACGTGTGGGCGCAGCGCGATCTGTTTTTGCTGGATGCCGAAGGGCTGCCCACCGTCGTGGCAGGGGTGCCGCCGGATTATTTCTCCGAAACGGGGCAGCGCTGGGGCAATCCGCACTACAACTGGGCAGCGATGCAGGCCGATGGCTTTGCCTGGTGGCGGGCGCGGCTTGCCACGCATTTCGAATGGTTCGACCTGCTGCGCATCGATCACTTCCGCGGCCTGGTGGCGGCCTGGGCGATTCCTGCGAGCGAACCCACTGCTGTTCACGGTCACTGGGTGCCGACGCCCGGCGCCGCGCTGCTGCAGGCGGTGGCCGATGATCTGGGCGAGTTGCCGCTGGTGGCCGAAGACCTCGGCGTCATCACCCCCGATGTCATCGCGTTGCGTCATCAATTCGGCCTGCCCGGCATGACGGTGCTGCAATTCGCGTTTGACCACCATGCCGACAACCCGCACAAACCCGGCAACGTGGCGGTGGATTCGGTGTATTACACCGGCACCCATGACAACGACACCGTGCTGGGCTGGTGGCGCACGCTGCCCGAACACGCGCGCCAGCAGGTGGTCGGGCAGCTGGGCATGAGCGACGCCGCTGCGGTGTCCGATGAAGTTGTGCTCGACGCGATGATGGCCACGGTGCTGCAAAGTCGCGCCGCCCTGGCGATGCTGACCATGCAGGATGTGCTGCAGCTCGGCAGCGAGGCACGCATGAACATCCCCGGTACGGAGAATGGCAACTGGACCTGGCGCTTTGAATGGAATGAACTGCCTACAGACTTGGCACCCCGTTTGCTTGAACAATTACAGAAAACTCACCGATGCGAAACTCAACCCCCCCCATGAAAGCACCCTTGCCCGCTCCGCCTGGCGCCAGTCTGCCTGCAATCAGCGCGCCGATCCTGCGCCTGCAGACCGGCACGCACCACGACCCGTTCGAGGTGCTGGGTGCGCACGCTGCGCCTGGCGGCGGCACAGTGCTGCGCGCGTTCCTGCCCGCGGCCGAAGCGGTTGAAGTGGCGGGCGCACCCATGGTGCGCATCGCGGGAACCGACTGCTTCGAGCTGGCTCTGCCGCCTGACCAGGCGCTTGAACCGCATCCGCTGCTGCGCTGGCAGGACAAGGGCACAGGCACGTGGCACACCCTGCACAGCCCCTACAGTTTTGCGCCGCAACTGGGTGAGCTCGATCTGCATCTGCTCGGCGAAGGGCGCCATTTCGAAGCCTGGAAAGTGCTCGGCGCGCGCCTGAAAACGATTGATGGCGTGGCCGGTTGCCTGTTTGCGGTGTGGGCACCCGCGGTGCAGCGCGTCAGCGTGATCGGCGACTTCAACGACTGGGATGGCCGCCGCCACCCGATGCGTTGCCGTGGCGCGACCGGCATCTGGGAATTGTTCATTCCGGGGCTGACGGCAGGGCAGGCCTACAAATACGAAATCCTCGGCAGCCACGGCCAGCTGGTCAAAAAAACCGATCCCTACGCGCGCCAGATGTTCACGCGTCCCGAAACCGCCAGCTGCATTGCGGACGACACGGCCTATGCCTGGCGCGACCAGGACTGGCTCGCCGCACGCGCCCGCTTCGACTGGCAACATCGCCCGATCAGCATTTACGAATTGCACCCCGGTTCCTGGCGGCGTCATGCCGATGGCGGTTTTTACACCTGGGATGAGCTCATCGCCGAGCTGATTCCCTACGTGAAGGATCTCGGCTACACCCATATCGAGCTGTTGCCGGTGGCCGAGCATCCGCTCGATGCCTCGTGGGGCTATCAGGTGTCGGGCTATTACGCACCGACCGCGCGCTTCGGGTCGCCGGACGATTTCCGTGCGTTTGTCGATGCCTGCCACCAGGCCGACATCGGCGTGCTGCTCGACTGGGTGCCGGCGCACTTTCCCAAGGACGACTGGGCGCTGGCGCGCTTCACCGGCGAGGCGGTGTACGAGCATGAAGACCCGCGCCGCGGCGAACATCAGGACTGGGGCACGCTGATATTCAATTTCGGCCGCAACGAGGTGCGTAATTTTCTGGTCGCCAATGCCTTGTACTGGATCGACGAGTTCCACATCGACGGCCTGCGCGTCGATGCGGTGGCGTCGATGCTGTATCTCGACTATTCGCGCAAGCATGGCGAGTGGCTGCCGAACCAGTACGGCGGGCGCGAGAACATCGAGGCGATCCATTTCCTGCGCGAAATGAACACCGAGGTTCATGCCCGCTTTCCCGGCGTGTTGACCATTGCCGAGGAATCCACTGCCTGGCCGGCGGTGTCGCGCCCGGTCGAACTCGGCGGGCTGGGATTCTCGATGAAGTGGAACATGGGCTGGATGAACGACAGCCTCGACTATATCGAGAAGGAGCCGGTTTATCGCAAGTACCAGCACAATCAATTGACCTTCAGCCAGATGTACGCGTGGACGGAAAACTTCGTGCTGCCGCTGTCGCACGACGAAGTGGTGCACATGAAGAAAAGCCTGCTCGACAAGATGCCGGGCGATGTGTGGCAGCGCTTCGCCAACCTGCGTTTGTTTTATGCCTGGCAGTACGCGCATCCCGGCAAGAAACTGCTGTTCATGGGCAGCGAATTCGGCCAGTGGAACGAATGGCGGGAAGCCGGCCAGCTCGACTGGGCGCTGCTCGATTTCCCAGCGCACGACAGCATTCGTGCGCTGCTGCGCGACCTCAACCATCTGTATCGCGATGAAGCGGCGTTGCACGATTACGATTTCGATCCGCGCGGCTTCCGCTGGATCGACTGCCACGATGCCGACCAGTCGGTGCTGAGCTTCGTGCGCCAGGGGCAGGACGCGTCTGCGCAACTGGTGGCGCTGTTCAACTTCACCCCGGTACCGCGTCACGGCTACCGCATCGGCGTGCCATCGGGTTCGGCGTGGTGCGAAGTGCTCAATACCGATTCGATGTATTACGGCGGCGGCAACCTCGGCAACGGCCAGCCGCTGCGCCCGCAAAATCTGCCGTGGATGGGCTTCGAGCATTCCGTTGAAGTGGTGCTGCCACCGTTGGGTGCGATCTTCCTCAAACCCTGCTAGTCAATCTCTCACCATCAAGTCAAAAAAATAATGAAACGCGGAGCAATGAAAATCCTGTTTGTGGCCAGCGAAGCCTATCCGCTGGTGAAAACCGGCGGGCTGGGCGATGTGCTCTACAGCCTGCCGCACGCCCTGCACGCGCGCGGCGCCGATATCCGGCTGCTGCTGCCGGGTTATCGTGCGCTGCTGCGCCAGCTCGAGCAGGTGCGCATTCTGGGCTGGATCGACGTGCGCGGCGCCGAGGGCATCGTCAGCGCGCGCATCCTCGAAACGCGCCATCCCGATTTTGCGTTTCCGCTGTGGATCGTCGATTGTCCGCCGCTGTTCGACCGCCCGGGCAATCCCTATGTCAGCGCCAACGGCCAGGACTGGCCCGACAACGCCGAGCGCTTTGCGGTATTCGCACGCGTCGCTGCGCAGTTGGCGGTCGACACGCTGGGCTTCGGCTGGCAGCCCGCGGTGGTGCACACGCACGATTGGCAAACCGGTCTGGTGACCGCGTTTTTGCACGAATTGCCGATTCGCCCGAAAACCGTCTTCACCATCCACAACCTGGCCTACGGCGGCCATTTTTCGCACAGCGATTTCGTGCGCCTGCAACTGCCCAGCCACTGGTGGACGCCGGAAGGCGCGGAATTCCACGGCGGCTTTTCCATGTTGAAAGCAGGCATTGTCTACGCCGACATCGTCACCACCGTGAGCCCGACCTATGCCGCCGAAATCTGCACCCCGGCATTCGGATTCGGGCTCGACGGCCTGCTGCTGTCGCGGCAGCACAAGCTGCACGGCATTCTCAATGGCATCGACACGACGCTGTGGAATCCGCACAGCGATCCCCACTTGCCCGCCCATTATTCGATGAGCCGGATCAACCCCGGCAAGCGGCGCAACAAGCAGGCCCTGCTGGCGCGTTTTCTGCCGCAGGTGGATGACGCCGCGCTGCAGGCGCCATTGCTGGGACTGGTCGGCCGCCTGGTCGAACAGAAAGGGATCGACTGGGTGCTGGCCGCGATGTCGGTGCTGCTGGCCGAGAGCGACGCGCGCTTTGTCCTGCTGGGCAGCGGCCAGGCTGGGTACGAGCAGAAACTCACGCGGCTGGCCAAGCAGCATCCGGAGCGGGTGTTCGTCGAGATCGGCTACGACGAGCCGCTGGCGCACCTGATCGAAGCAGGTGCGGACCTGTTCCTGATGCCGTCGCGCTTCGAGCCGTGCGGCCTGAACCAGATGTACAGCCTGCGCTATGGCACGCCGCCACTCGTCTTCAAAACCGGCGGACTGGCCGATACCGTGGTCGATGCCAACGAGGCCACGCTCGCCGACGCCAGCGCTACCGGCTTCGTGTTCGACACGCCCGATATGGCCGCATTGCTCGATACCATTCGCCGTGCGCTTGAGCTGTTTCGCCAGCCTGCCCGGTGGCGGCGGCTGCAACAGTCGGGCATGAACCAGTCGTTCGACTGGGCGGACAGCGCCGGACACTATCTTTCACTTTATTCAATTTAAGCGCAGCGGGAATAACCATGTCAGGCCACCAACCCAGCATCACCACGTGCAGCTTTCCCCTGAATCCGTTGCCGGTCACCGCCGAAGCGATCGATCAGGATGTCAAGCAGTATCAGTTCTATCATCTGGGGCGTTTTCTCGGCTGCCCGCCGGTCTACACCTACCAGGCGCTGGCCTGGACGCTGCGCGACCGCCTCATGTCGGACTGGATGAACACCTACGCCGCGCGCGACCAGCCGGGCAAGCGGCGCGCGTATTACCTGTCGCTGGAATTCCTGATTGGCCGCGCGCTGTCCAACCACGTGCTGAACCTGGGGCTGGACGCGGCGTCGCGCGCGGCGTTGCAGGACTTCGGCCAGACCCTGGAGTCGGTGGCCGAGGAAGAGCCCGATGCCGGCCTGGGCAATGGCGGCCTGGGACGATTGGCGGCGTGCTTCATGGACAGTTGCGCCACGCTCAACCTGCCGGTGATGGGCTATGGCCTGCATTACGAGTACGGGATGTTCCGCCAGCGCATCGAAAACGGTTACCAGAAAGAAGACACCGACCACTGGCTGCGTGACGGCAACCCGTGGGAAGTCGAGCGGGTCGAGTTCACCCGGCAAGTACCGTTTGGCGGCCACACCGAGCATTATCTCGACCAGGCTGGGGTGTCACACGCGCGCTGGATCGATACCAAGGATGTGCTGGCGATTCCCTACGACATGCCGATTCCGGGCTACCGCAATCACGCGGTAAACACCTTGCGTTTGTGGAAGGCGGCCGCCACCGACGCCTTCAACCTCGATGAATTCAATGCCGGCAGCTATACCGAAGCGGTGCAGGCGAAGAACCACGCCGAGCATATCTCGATGGTGCTGTATCCCAACGACAGCAGCGAGAACGGCAAGGAGCTGCGGCTGCGCCAGCAGTACTTCCTCGCCTCGGCCAGTCTGCAGGACGCGCTGCGGCAGTGGCGCTCGGCGGGCAACAGCGATCTGTCGAAGTTCGCCGAACACAACGTGTTCCAGATGAACGACACCCACCCCACCATCGCAGTGGCCGAGCTGATGCGCCTGCTGGTCGATCTCGAAGGCCTGAGCTGGGACGCAGCATGGGCCATCACCTCGCAGTGCATGGCCTACACCAACCACACGCTGCTGCCCGAGGCGCTGGAACGCTGGCCGGTGGCGCTGTTCGAGCGCCTGCTGCCGCGCCCGCTGGAAATCATCTACGAGATCAACGCCCGCTTTTTGCGTGAAGTGTCGTTGAAATGGCCGGGCGACATCGGACGCCAGCGCCGCATGTCGATCATTGAAGAAGGCCCGTCGCGCCAGGTGCGGATGGCCTGGCTCGCCATCGTCGGCAGCTTCTCGGTCAATGGGGTCGCCGCGCTGCATTCGCAATTATTGAAGGATGGCCTGTTCCGCGATTTCGTCGAGCTGTGGCCGGGCAAATTCAACAACAAGACCAACGGCGTCACGCCGCGCCGCTGGGTGGCGCACGCCAACCCCGGCATGAGCGCGCTCATCACGCGCGAGATCGGCGACGGCTGGGTGTCCGACTTGTCGCAGCTGGACCAGCTGAAACCCCTTGCCGCGCTGAGCAACAAGGCGTTCCATGCCGACTGGCACGCGGCCAAGCGTGCCAACAAGGAACGCCTGGCCGCGCTGGTCAAGGCCGAGTGCGGCGTCGAATTCAACCCCGATGCGCTGTTCGACGTGCAGGTCAAGCGCATCCACGAATACAAGCGGCAATTGCTCAACGTGCTGCACGTGGTTCATCTCTATAACCGCATCAAGCGCGGACAGCTGGGGGGCTGGGCGGATCGCTGCGTGCTGATCGGCGGCAAGGCCGCTCCCGGCTATGCGATGGCCAAGCGCATCATCAAACTCGTCAACAGCGTGGCCGAGGTGGTGAACAGTGACCCCGACGTCAATGGCCGCCTGAAAGTCGCTTTCCTGCCCAACTATCGGGTGACCAGCATGGAAATCATCGCGCCCGCGACGGATTTGTCGGAGCAGATTTCCACCGCCGGCAAGGAAGCCTCGGGCACCGGCAACATGAAGTTCATGATGAACGGCGCGCT
>JBAVFD010000038.1:0-12438 GCA_049588075.1 Thiobacillus sp. | reverse complement strand
TCGACGACCCCGCGCTGCGCGCCGCGCGCGCCCTGATTCTCTCGCTCAACCCGCGTCCCGGCGCGGCGTTCAGCGTGGACGAAACCCATTACGTCATTCCCGACGTGCATGTACGCAAGGTCAAGGGTATGTGGGTTGCCAGCCTGAACGCCGATGCCATGCCCAAACTGCGGGTCAACCGGGTCTATGCCGACATCCTGGCGCGCCACCGCGAAAGCGGGGGCGGCCAACTCGCCAGCCAGTTGCAGGAGGCGCGCTGGCTGATCAAGAACGTGCAGCAGCGTTTCGACACCATCCTGCGCGTCTCGCAGGCCATCGTCGACCGCCAGAAGCATTTCTTCGAGCACGGCGAGGTGGCGATGCGCCCGCTGGTGCTGCGCGAAATCGCCGACGCGGTGGAACTGCACGAATCGACCATTTCGCGCGTCACCACGCAAAAGTTCATGATGACGCCACGCGGTCTGTACGAACTGAAATATTTCTTCGGCAGTCATGTGTCGACCGACAGCGGCGGCGCCTGCTCGTCGACCGCGATTCGGGCGCTCATCAAACAGATGGTCGCCACCGAAAGAGGCCAGAAACCGCTGTCCGACGGCCAGCTCGCCGAAGTGCTGGGTCAGCAGGGCATCGTGGTGGCGCGTCGCACCGTCGCCAAGTACCGCGAATCGCTGCAAATCCCGCCCGCCAACATGCGCCGCGCACTTTGATCGCAAAGGCTTTTCAGGCTGCCCTTGCCCGAAACGCTGCGTCGCGCTTGAATGTGCCCCACTTTCGTCCCACAATAAAATCGAGCGTGTCGAATCGCTCGCGGAGCCGGTATGAAATTCCGGTTCCCAGTTCTTTTCTTCAGACCAAGGAGGCTCTATGAATTTGACGATTTCCGGACATCACCTGGAAGTAACCCCGGCCATCCGCGACTACGTTTCCGAGAAACTCGACCGTGTCAAACGTCACTTCGATCACGTCATCAACCTGAACGTCATCATGCAGGTGGATAAGCTGGTGCATAAAGTGGAAGCCACCCTGCATGTCAAAGGTCATGATTTCCATGCGCACAGCGAGGACGCCAACATGTATGCCGCCATTGATCTTCTGGCCGACAAACTCGATCGCCAGATCGTCAGGCACAAGGAAAAAACCTCGGACGTTCATCAGGGCAGCGGCGGCTTGAAACATCAACCTACTGAGAGTCCTGCCTGACACCCCGACTACCGATGGGTAGCACATATTGCCCGGGGGCAGATTGCTGACTCCGGGCGTATAATTTCCTGGCGCCGGATTCCCTAACCGGCTTCGCCAACGGCATGAACCTGATCGCCCCCCTCATCACCCCCGCCACCACCTTGCTGGACATCAGCTTTACCAGCAAGAAAAAACTGTTCGAACACGCAGCCGAACTGTTCGCCCAGACCCACGGACTCAAGGCCGCCGACATTTTCACCAGCCTGTTCGAACGTGAACGTCTGGGCTCGACCGCGCTCGGCTACGGGATTGCCATCCCGCACGGCCGCATCAAGGGCCTGAAAAATGCTGGCGGCGCGTTTTACCGCCTGCAAACCCCGCTGGAATTCGATGCCCCTGACAACCAGCCGGTTTCACTGTGCTTCATTCTGCTGGTTCCCAAGGACGCCAACGAGCAGCATCTGCAAATCCTCGGTGAACTGGCTCAGCTATTCGGCGACGAAGCCATGCGCGCAAAAATGCTGGGCGCGGCCACCCCGGCCGAATTAATCGCGCTGCTCGGCGCCTGGTCCAGCTAGGCGCGCCACGCTGCGCATGGACGATCTGACCCACGTTTCGGTCGAGACCCTGTTCCGCGACATGGCGGAACAACTCGAGCTGCACTGGGTCGCCGGACGCAGCGGGGGCCAGCGCAGCCTGTCCTCCGAAACCATCCAGAAACCCTCCCTGGCGCTCATCGGCCATCTGAATTTTGTCCACCCGAATCGGGTGCAGGTGCTGGGCTGTGCCGAAATGGACTACCTGCGCGGCCTGTCCGAGCCCGGCCTGCGGTACGCAATCACCCATCTGTTCTCAACCGAGCTCGCGGCCATTATTGTTTCCAACGGCGAGGCCGTGCCGATGGCTTTGCGCGAGGGTGCCGAGCGGACCGAAACGCCCTTGTTCACCTCGAACCTGACAAGCCCGATTTTGATGTCACACCTGGGGCATTACCTGACACAGCGCCTGGCCGAGGTCACGTCGATCCATGGCGTGTTTCTCGAAGTCCTCGGCACCGGCGTGCTCATCAAGGGCGATGCGGGCGTCGGCAAGAGCGAACTGGCGCTGGAACTCATCACACGGGGCCACCGGCTGGTCGCCGACGATGTGGTCGAGCTCAAACACGTCGCGCCGGAAATTCTCGAAGGCAGTTGCCCGCCCCTGATCCGCGATTTTCTCGAAGTGCGCGGCCTCGGCCTCCTCAACATCCGCTACCTGTTCGGCGAAACCGCGGTCAAGCGGCAAAAGAACATCAAACTCATCGTCGAACTGGTGCATCCGCAGGAAATCGGCGAAGTCGGTCTCAACCGGCTCGACATGGTGGCTTCGACCGAAACCATCCTCGGCGTGGCCATTCCCAAGGTGCGCATCCCGGTCGCGGCGGGCCGCAACCTCGCCGTGCTGGTCGAAGTCGCGGTACGCAACCACATCCTCAAGAGCCGCGGCATCAACCCGGTCGAACAGTTCATCAAGCGCCAGCAGGCTGCCATCGACGGGGGCGATGCATGAACAGCAACATGCAGATCGTGCTGGTGTCGGGATTGTCGGGGTCGGGCAAGAGCATCGCCATCGCGGTGCTGGAAGACATCGGCTATTACTGCGTCGACAACCTGCCGCTGGCGATGTTGCAACCGCTGGTCGAGCACCTGACCCACGAAGGCCACACGCGCATCGCCATTGCCATCGACGCACGCAGCGGCGCCAGTTTTGCGCAACTGCCGCAGATTGCCGAAACGCTGCGCAAACAGGGCGCCGACCTGCGGGTGATCTTTCTCGAAGCGAAAACCCTTTCGCTGGTCAAGCGTTTTTCCGAAACGCGGCGGCGGCATCCGCTCTCCAGCGACACGGTTTCGCTGCACGAAGCCATTCAGCTCGAGCGCGAAACGCTCGCCGACATCGCGCCGCTGGCGCACCGCATCGACACCAGCGACCTGTCCGCCTCGGCGCTGCGGCTGTGGATCAAGGACCTGATCGGGCAGGATCGTTCGCGCATCACCCTGCAGTTCGAGTCCTTTGGCTTCAAGCACGGCATCCCGCTCGACGCCGACATGGTGTTTGATGTGCGCTGCCTGCCCAATCCGCATTACGTCACCGAACTGCGCCCGCTTACCGGCCGCGACCAGCCGGTAAGGGACTATATCGAGGCCAGCCCCGACGCCATGGCGCTGCTGGCCGACATCCGCGCGTTTGTCGAAAACTGGCTGCCGTGCTTCATTCGCGATCACCGCGCCTATCTCACGGTGGCTATCGGCTGCACCGGCGGTCAGCACCGCAGCGTGTACTTCGCCGAAACCCTGGCCGCCGACTTCCGCGAACGCGAGCAGGTTCTGGTGCGACACCGGGAACTGTCCTGATGTGGCTGCGTGCCGGTGATATGGCCGTGCTGCTGGCGGGCGCCGGCGGCGTCGTCACGCTGACCCTGTTTGCCTGGGGCGGAGAGCATGGCGACACTGCGGTCATCCGCGCAGCGGGTCAGGTGGTAGAAACCACCGCCCTCACCCGCGCACAAACCTTTTCGGTCAACGGCCCGCTCGGCACCACGCAAATCGAGATCCAACCCGGCCGCGCCCGCATCGCGCGCGATCCGTCGCCACGCCAGCTGTGCGTCAAGCAGGGCTGGCTCACGCAATCCGGCCAGGCTGCGCTGTGCTTGCCGAATCAGGTCAGCCTCGAAATCCGGGGACGCAACGCCGCCTATGACACGCTCGGTTATTGAACTGCCGGTCAGCGCCGATGACCGCCGCATCGCCCGGCTGGCCGCACTGGCGATCGGGCTGACGCTGGCCGAAGCGGCGATTCCCAGTCCGCTGCCCGGGGTCAAACCAGGACTCGCCAACATCGTGATCCTGCTGGTGCTGCTGCAACACGGCTGGCGCGCGGCGGCCTGGGTATCCGCCCTGCGGGTAGTGGCCGGCGGCCTGCTGTTCGGCAGCCTGTTTACCCCGGGTTTCTGGCTGTCGGCCGCCGGTGCGCTGGTCAGTCTGGCGGTGCTGGCGCTGGTGCGCCATCTGCCCAGCCGCCATTTCGGCCCGATTAGCCTGTCGGTGCTGGCGGCGTTCGGCCATATCGGCGGACAACTCGCGCTGGCCAGTTGGTGGTTATTGCCGGGCGCGGCGCTGTTGAAGCTGCTGCCGGTGTTTGCCGCCGCCGCCCTGATTTTCGGTGCCGTGAACGGCGTCATCGTGGCACGCGTGCTTGCCGCCCCCACGCCAGACAGGCGACAATCCGCGCCATGCCTACGCCCCTGAATAGTCAATTGAATACCGTCACCCTCGCCCTGTCCGGCGCCTCCGGCATGGCCTATGGCCTGCGCCTGCTCGAATGCCTGCTGGCCGCCGACATCGACGTCAATCTGCTGGTGTCGCAAGCCGCGCACCTCGTCGCCAAGCAGGAACTCGGCGTGGCCCTGCCCGCGCGCGCCAGCGACCTCGAAAACCAGTTGGCAGACAGCCTCAACACCCGCGATGGCCAGTTGCGCGTGTTCGGCCGCGAAGACTGGAATGCGCCGGTCGCATCCGGCTCCAATCCGGCCGATGCGATGGTGGTGTGCCCGTGTTCGATGGGCACGCTCGCGGCGATTGCGAACGGCATGTCCGACAACCTGATCGAACGTGCCGCCGACGTGATGCTGAAAGAGCAGAAGCAGCTCATCCTCGTCCCGCGCGAAGCGCCGTTTTCCACCCTGCATCTGGAAAACATGCTGAAGCTGTCGAAAATGAATGCGGTGATCCTGCCTGCCAATCCCGGTTTTTATCATCGCCCGCAAAGCGTCGAGGACATCATCGATTTCATCGTCGCGCGCATCCTCGACCAACTCGGCATTCAACACGCGCTGATGGCGCGCTGGGGCGAGGATCGGTGAGCCGGGTGCCCAAACAGGCTCAGTCCGGGCCGGCCTGGCTGCCGCTATTCCCGCTCAATACCGTGGCGTTCCCCGGCGGCCGGTTGCCGCTGCGCATCTTCGAGCAGCGCTATCTCGACATGGTCAAACAGGCTATCGCCGGAAACACTCCGTTCGGCATCTGCGCCATTCGCGAGGGCACCGAAGTCGGCACACCCGCCCTCCCCTACCTGATCGGTACCCGCGTGCAGATCACCGAGTGGGACATGCCGCAAACCGGCATCCTGCATATCGACACCCAGGCGCAGGATCGGTTTGTTGTCCGCGACACCCGCACCGAAGCCAGCGGTCTGCTGATGGGCAACGTCGAAACGATCGGCGCCGAGCCTGCCATCGCCATCCCCGACGACCTCAAACTCGCCGTTGAAATCCTGCGCCACATCATCGGCGAAGTCGGTGACGCGCATTTCCCTGCGCCGCACGATTTCGACAACGCCGTGTGGGTGGGATACCGATTGTCCGAAGTGCTGCCGCTCAAACTCGCCGCCAGGCAAAACCTGCTGGAAATGAACGACAGCGTGACGCGCCTGCGCATCCTCACCGAGTTCGTCAAGAAGCAGATCAACTGATGGCGCGCTTTTACCCTGCTCTTGAAGACAAGCATCGCGATTTCATCGCCGCGCAGCGGGTATTTTTCACCGCCAGCGGCACCGCCGACAGCCGTCTCAACCTGTCGCCCAAGGGCATGGACAGCCTGCGCGTGATCGATGACAAACATGTCGCCTACCTCGACCTCACCGGCAGCGGCAACGAAACCGCTGCCCACCTCAAGCACGACGGCCGCATGACCATGATGTGGTGCAGCTTCGACGCCGATCCGCTGATTCTGCGCCTGTACGGCCGCGGCCGCGCGGTGCGGCGGCAAGACGCCGAGTGGAGCGACCTACGCCGCCACTTTGCGCCCCTGCCCGGTGAGCGCCAGATCATTGCGCTCGACATCGAAACGGTGCAAACCTCGTGCGGCTACGCCGTGCCGATGTATACCTACGCCGGCGAGCGCGACACCCTGGCGCGCTGGGCTGAGAAGAAAGGTGCGCCCGGTTTGCTGGATTACTGGCGCGAGAAAAACCAGGTCAGCATCGATGGCCTGACGACCGGCTTACTGGAGAACCCATGATGAAACGAACCCTGATCCCGCTGCTGTTGTGCCTGACCGCTTGCGACTCCAGCCCGCCACCGCAGCCGCAGACCGAACGCCAACCCAACCCGGTATTCGAGACGCAGATTCAGACCATGAAAAAAGCCCAGGCGGTTGAAGGGCAAGTGATGGACGCTACCGAAGCCCAGCGCAAACAGATAGAAGAAGAGGCCCAATAACTAAAGAGAGCGGAGCTTCAGCATGCCTTCTGCGACATGGAATGTCGGTTTTCTTTACACCGGCACTCCAACAAAAAACTCAATGTATTAACAAAACAAATAGTTATGTTTTCGGAACGAAAATTGCTTAATTAACATTTGGCCGTTGAGGCTACTCGTTTTACCCAATAAGCTGAAGATTTTGAGGAGACAACAAATGAAATTGCATGCACTGGCCTTGGCCGCCGGCCTGATGATGACGACCGGCGCATATGCAGCAGTCAACACTCTGGCGCTTGATAACACGCTGGCCCCCTTCTACTTGGGCTCCTTTGGCGCACCGACGACCTACGCCGATGGCTTCGAGGTGACGATTCCTGGCACAATCAACCACTCCCTGACATTTGACATCACATCCCCGCTCTATGCAGGCTCGGGCGTTTCGGATGTTCCGCTTGCAATCAATTTCGGCTCGTTCACGCTCACCATCAAAGACATCACGGGTCTGAGCGCCGCGATTTACAAGAATGTCGGCAGCACCAGCACGTTCTATACGAGCTTTGTTCAAAATGGCGATGCGGATCACTTGACGCTCCCCGCCAGCTCGTTCTTTGCTGCCGGCAATTACACCCTCAAGGTAGGCGGCACCAGCATCGGCTCGAATGGCGGCATGTATACCGTTGCGGCCGCAACCGTTCCGGTTCCGGAACCCGAAACCTGGGGCATGCTGTTGGCCGGTCTCGGTCTGGTCGGTCTGCAGCTGCGCCGCAAAACTGCTGCGCTCGTATAAGCCACAGCCAGCTGAGTCGGATTTTTTACACTTTAAAACGCCGACTGAGTCGGCGTTTTTTGTTTGTTGGTCTGTCACGCCACGGGCAATTGCACCCGCAGCCGAAATTCAGGCCTCGACCAGCAAGCGCTGCACCACTGCCCCCGCCAGCATCAGACCGAACAGCGGCGGCATGTAGCTGATGGTGCCGTTGACCGCGCGCGCGCGGCCGCGCCCCTCAACCGGCTGTGGTGGCAGCGGCGCACGCCCGGCTTCGTCGGAGAACACGGTGAGCACCCCCTTGGGAATGCCACGCTTCCTGAGCCGCTTGCGCATCACCGAGGCGAGCGGACACATTTCGGTTTTCGAAATATCGGCGATCCGGATACGAGTGGGATCGAGCTTGTTGCCGGCGCCCATGCTGGAAGCCACCTTGAGGCCGCGCTCGAAGCTCGTGGCCACCAGCGCAACTTTGCAGTTGAGCGAGTCGATGCAGTCGATGACGTAATCGACGTCGGCCGGCACGATGTCGGCCACGGTTTCGGGCACCAGGAATTCGCGGATCACGCTGAGTTCGCACGCCGGGTTGATGTCGCGGATCCGCGTCGCCATCAGCTCAGCCTTCGATTGCCCCACAGTGGACAGCAAGGCCGGCAACTGGCGGTTGATGTTCGAGATGGCGACGACATCGTGATCAATGATGGTCAACCGCCCCACCCCCGCGCGCGCCAGCGCCTCAGCGCAATACGAACCGACGCCGCCGAGTCCTGCCACCAGCACGTGTGCTTGCGCAAGCCGCGCCTGCTCGCTGGCGTCCAGCAGAATCCGGGTGCGTTCAAATTGTGGCGGCTGGGGGACGTCCATCGGCTAAAATTCCTTCAGGGTGAAATGGCTGGCAACGTCCGGGGCAAACATGGCCGGAACGTATTTTACTTGCCCTTCGCCAGCGTCATTCCCATGTCGCTGGTTCTTTCACTTCCCGCTTGGCTGATAGTCCAATGAACAAAGCATTCGTAAAGGAATCCGATGCAGCAGACGATGACGAGGACGACCTCGCCGCGCCTGCCCTGCCCGCCGGATCCAGGAATTACATGACGCCTGCGGGCTACGCCCGGCTTGACGCCGAGTTCAATCAGCTATGGAAGGTCGAACGCCCCAAGCTGGTGGAAACCATCTCGTGGGCGGCCAGCAACGGCGACCGCTCGGAAAACGGCGATTACATTTACGGCAAAAAACGCCTGCGCGAAGTCGATCGCCGCATCCGCTTCTTGGCCAAGCGCCTGGAACATGCCGTGGTCGTCGACCCCGTCACCCGCGAAAACACCGACCAGGTGTTTTTCGGCGCCACCGTCACCGTGGCCGACCAGGACGGCAGCGAGTCCACCTATGCCATTGTCGGCACCGACGAAGCCGACGCCGGGCGCGGCCGCATCGCCTGGATTTCGCCGATGGCGCGCGCCCTGCTGAAAGCGCGCGAGGGCGACAGCGTCAGCGTGCAAACACCGGAAGGACAGCGCGAGGTGGAAATCATCGAAGTGCGTTATCAGGCGATAGACTGATAGCCATTAATTCAGCACGCTTGCCAGCAGCCGCCGATAGCGGCTCACCAGTTCACCGCCGCCCAACAGGTTGAAAACGGACAGCAGGGTTTTCCGCCCGATATCGTCCTGGAAGCCGCGATCGCGGCGGACGATTTCCAGCAAGTGTTCCATCCCTTCTTCGTAGCGCTGCCCGGCAATCGCCAGATTGGCGAGCGCGAGCCGGGCCTCGAGATCGTTGCCGTCGGCGGCGATGCGCGCCTGCAAGGCTGCCTCGTCCGCCCCCGCCGCACCCAGAAATTGCAGCCGGGCCTTGAGTTGCGGTACACGCGGATCGGCATCGTCCGGCACGCTGCCGATCAGGCGCCGCGCTTCGTCTGCCTCGCTCAGGTCGAGCATGATCTCGGCAGCGTCGAGGCGCACGCCAAGGTGCAGGGGATCCTGCTTCGATGCCTCGGCCAGCAACTGCAGCGCGGCACCCTGATCGCCCGCCGTGCGCGCCGCTGCGGCCTGCGCACGCAACGCGTCGGCCGGGCCGGGGATCAGGCGATCCAGAAACGCGCGCACCTCGGCTTCCGGCAGCGCGCCGGAAAACTCATCAACCATCTCCCCGTTGACGAACGCCTTGACCGCCGGAATCCCGCGCACGCCGTACTGCTGCGACAGCGCCTGGTTGTCGTCGGCATTGACCTTGGCGAGGCGGAACTTGCCGCCGTATTCGGCCGCAAGTTTTTCGAGGATGGGCTTGAGCGACTTGCACGGCCCGCACCACGGCGCCCAGAAATCGACCACGACCGGGCGGGTACGGGATTCGTCGAGGACGGCGGCCTGGAAGTCGGCCAGATGAACGTCAAGATCAGAATCAGACATGTCAGTCCCGCCTCAGATTTGCCGCGCCAGCTCCGCCGCCACGCCGATATAGCTTGCCGGCGCCATCGTCTTCAGCCGTGTCTTTTCGGCATCGGGAATGCTCAGGCCGTCGATGAAGGCGTGCAGCGATTCACGGGTGATGCCGCCCTTGCCGCGCGTAAGTTCCTTCAACTGTTCGTAGGGATTCGCCACACCGTAGCGGCGCATCACGGTCTGGATCGGCTCGGCCAGCACGTCCCAGCTGGCCTCTAGGTCGGCGGCGAGCGCCGCCGGGTTGGCTTCGAGTTTGCCGAGGCCGCGCAGGCAGGATTCGTAGGCCAGCAGGCTGTAGCCGAAGCCGACGCCCATGTTGCGCAGCACGGTGGAATCGGTGAGGTCGCGCTGCCAGCGCGAGATCGGCAGCTTTTCGGCCAGATGCCGCAGCATGGCGTTGGCCAGGCCGAGGTTGCCCTCGCTGTTTTCGAAGTCGATCGGGTTGACCTTGTGCGGCATGGTGCTGGAACCGACTTCGCCGGCTTTCACTTTCTGCTTGAAGTAGCCGAGCGAGATGTAGCCCCAGACGTCGCGGTTCAAGTCGACGAGGATGGTATTGGTGCGGGCGATGGCGTCGAACAGTTCGGCCATGGCGTCGTGCGGCTCGATCTGGATGGTGTAGGGGTTGAAACTCAGGCCCAGATCCATCACGAAGCTGCGCGCGAAGTCTTCCCAATCCAGCTCGGGGTAGGCCGACAGGTGCGCGTTGTAGTTGCCGACCGCGCCGTTGATCTTGCCAAGGATATCGATGTCGCCGAGCGCGATGTAGGCGCGGCGCAGGCGATAGACGACGTTGGCGAGTTCCTTGCCGACGGTGGTGGGCGACGCGGGCTGGCCGTGGGTGCGCGACAGCATCGGCAGGGCGGCATGCTCGTGCGCCAGATCGGTGAGGCGCGCGATGAGCTTTTCCAGCGCGGGCAGCAGCACGCCGTCGCGCGCGCCTTTCAGCATCAGGCCGTGCGACAGGTTGTTGATGTCCTCCGAGGTGCAGGCGAAATGGATGAACTCGGACACCGCCGCGATTTCGGCGTTGTCCTTCGTCTTCTCCTTGAGGAAATATTCGACCGCCTTCACGTCGTGGTTGGTCGTCGCCTCGATGGCCTTGACGCGCTCGGCATCCGGAACCGAGAAGCTGTCGGCAATGCCGTCGAGCAGGCCGATGGCGGCGGCGGAAAACGCCGGCACTTCGGCAATGGCAGGTTCCGCCGCCAGCGCCTTCAGCCATTCGATCTCGACGATGACGCGGGTCTTGATCAGCGCATATTCGCTGAAGAAATCGCGCAGCGGCGCGGTTTTGCTGCCGTAGCGGCCATCGAGCGGCGACAGGGCGGTGAGTGCATTGAGTTCCATCTGTTGTCCGATATTGGGTTAGCTATTTCAATTAAACGGTTCGCCTGTCGCGCCATGCTAAACAGTGCGCCTGTCGCGCACGGCCTGCGCCAGCGTGCCGCTGTCGACATACTCCAGTTCGCCGCCGACCGGCACGCCGCGCGCCAGGCGGCTGACCTTGAGTCCGCGCGCTTTCAGCAATTCGCCGATGGTGTGCGCGGTGGCTTCGCCTTCGGGGGTGAAGTTGGTGGCGAGCAGCACTTCCTCAACCACGCCGTCGAGCGCGCGGCTGATCAGGCGGTCGAGATGAATCTCGCGCGGGCCGATGCCGTCGAGCGGGGACAGCCGCCCCATCAGCACGAAGTACAGGCCGCTGTAGCTTTGCGTGGCTTCCATCATGTTGAAGTCGGCCGGCATTTCGACCACCGCCAGCTGTCTCTTGTCGCGGCGCGGGCTGGCACAGACTTCGCACACTTCGGCTTCGGAAAAATTGTTGCACAGACGGCAATGATGCAAATGCGTCAGCGCATGATTGAGCGCGCCCGCCAGCGCCTCGGCGCCGCGCCGGTCGCGCTGCAACAGGTGATACGCCATGCGGGCCGCCGATTTGGGGCCGACGCCGGGCAGCACGCGCAGCGCGACGATCAGATTGTCCAGTGCGGCGGGCTGCATCCGGCTCTCAGAACGGCAGTTTCATGCCGGGCGGGATCGGCAGGCCAGCGGTGACGCTGCCCATTTTTTCCTGCACGGTGGATTCGACCTTGCGCACCGCATCGTTCACCGCCGCGGCCACCAGGTCTTCCAGCATCTCCTTGTCGTCCCCCATCAGGCTGGGGTCGATGGTGACGCGGCGCACATCGTATTTGCAGGTCATCGTCACCTTGACCATGCCGGCGCCGCTCTGCCCTTCGATTTCGATTTCGGCCAGCTTGGCCTGCATCTTGGCCATGTTTTCCTGCACCTGCTGGACCTGCTTCATCATGTTGCCGATGCCGCCTTTCATCATGTCGATTCTCCTAATGGTTGGATGGTTGAGGCGTCGATCTGGCCGCCAAACTGTTCGACCAGCTCGCGCACAAAGGGATCGGACTCGATCGCGGCCACGGCCTCGGCCTGGCGCGCATCCCTGATGCGCGTGCGCACCTGCTGCGGCGTCTGCTCGGCGGCGGCGCCGATCTCGACGGTGACCTTGAGCGCTGCGCCGAACTTGTCGCGCAGCGCCGCCACCAGCTTGTCCTGATAGGCGCGATCGAGCAGATGTTTGTGCGCTTCCCCCACGCGCAGGGTCACGGCATCGCCCACCTGCGAGATCAGTTCGCAATGGTCGGCGAGCATTTTCGCCATGCCCCCCAGCCGCAGGCTGGCGACGACGGCGAGCCAGTCCCAGGCACCTTGCGGTGTCGATTCGCTGGCGGTCAATGCGGGCGGGGTGGCGATTGCTGACGCGGACGTGTCGGTTGCTTCCAAGGCTGGGGCGTAGG
>JBAVFD010000037.1:0-55183 GCA_049588075.1 Thiobacillus sp. | reverse complement strand
GTATTCGTCTTCGGCGTCGAAGCCGGCAGCGACCGCCAGCACGCGCTCGGCGTACTCGGCCGTCAGCGCGAAGATCGACACCGCGTCGAGCGAACGGCAGGCCGGCACCACGCCGCGGGTCGACAGCGCGCCGCAGCTCGGCTTGTGGCCGACCAGGTTGTTGAACGCAGCGGGAACGCGGCCGGAGCCGGCGGTGTCGGTGCCGAGCGAAAAGCTCGCCAAACCGAGCGCCACTGCGACGGCCGAGCCGGAGCTGGAGCCGCCGGATATGGTGTCCGGGTCGAAGGCGTTGCGGCAGGCGCCGTAGGGCGAGCGCGTGCCGTTCAGCCCGGTGGCGAACTGGTCGAGGTTGGTCTTGCCCAATGGAATCGCACCGGCATCGATCAGGCGCTGCACGACGCTGGCGCTGCGTTCCGGCGTGTACGCATACTCGGGGCAGGCGGCGGTGGTGGGCAAGCCGGCGAGGTCGATGTTGTCCTTGATGGCGAACGGGATGCCGTACAGCGGCAGAGTCTCGATGTCCTTGCCTTCAAGGCTTCTTGCATAGGCACGCAGGGCGTCGGCGTCCAGGCGGCTGATCCAGATGTGGTGGCTGTCCTCGCCAGCCATGCGGGCGAGCAGGTCTTCCACCAGACCAAGCGGGGTGAGCTCGCCGGATTGGTAGCGGCGGCGCAGGCTGGCGATGTCGAGCGAGAGATTCATATTTCGCATCTCACTCGCTCACCAGCACCAGCAGATCCTGTCCCGCGCTCACCTGTCCGCCCTCGCGGCAGAACACCTGGTGGATGCGGCCGTCGCACGGCGCCATCACGGCGAACTCCATCTTCATCGATTCGACGATGACCAGCGGGTCGCCCTGCTTCACGGCGGCACCCGCCTCCACCTCCACCTTCCACACGTTGCCGGCGACGTGGCTGGCGATGGCGCGGCCGTTCTCTGGCAGGTCGAGTTCGCTGTCTGGCGCGGCCTCGGCCACCGTCAGGTCGCTGGCGTAGTCGGCCTGGCCGCTCGCGCGCCAGCGCTCGCGCTCGGCGTCGAACGAGGCCTGCTGCTGCGTCTTGAAGGCGGTGATGGACGCGTTGTTGTCGGCGAGAAACTGATTGTAATCGCGCAGGCTGAACGTGGTTTCCTCAATCTTTAGCTGGTAGCGGCCGAGCGGAAAGTCCTCGCGGATTTTCAGCAGTTCTTCTTCGCTTACCGGGAAAAAGCGCACCTGGTCGAAGAAGCGCAGCAGCCACGGCTTGCCGTCGGTGAACTCGCGGGTCTCACGCCAGCGGTTCCACATCTGCAGCGTGCGGCCGACGAACTGGTAGCCGCCGGGACCTTCCATGCCGTAGACGCACATATAGGCACCGCCGATACCGACGGCGTTTTCCGGGGTCCAGGTGCGGGCGGGGTTGTACTTGGTCGTGACCAGGCGATGACGCGGATCGACCGGTGTGGCCACCGGCGCGCCGAGGTAGACGTCGCCCAGGCCCATCACCAGGTAGCTGGCGTCGAAGACGATGCGCTTCACGTCTTCAATGGACTCCAGCCCGTTGATGCGGCGGATGAACTCGATGTTGCTCGGGCACCAGGGCGCGTCCTTGCGCACCGACTGCATGTATTTCTCGATCGCCAGCTTGGTGGCGGCGTCGTCCCACGACAGCGGAATATGCACGATGCGGGTCGGCACCTGCATGTCCTCGATGGCGGGCAGCGCCTTTTCCGCGGCCAGCAGCAGGTCCATCAATTGCGACAGCGGCAGCACGCGCGAGTCGTAGTGCACCTGCAGCGAACGGATGCCGGGGGTGAGGTCGAGGATGCCCGGCACGGCGTCGGCCTTGAGCCTGGTCATCAGCGCATGCACGCGGAAGCGCAGGTTGAGGTCGAGCACCAGCGGGCCGTATTCGACCAGCAGGTACTTGTCGCCGGCGCGGCGGTAGACCACGGCGACGGGGTTGTCGGTTTCGGGCGTGCGATGGAGGATGGGTTCGGCGAGAGCTTCACCCTCTCCCCAACCCTCCCCCCTCAAGGGGGAGGGAGTTAATGTCGCGATGGCCGCATCCTGCGCCGCTTCCATGCGCTCGGCCTGCGCCTGGCTCAGGCGCTTGAAGCGCACGGTGTCGCCGGGACGCAGCTGGCCCATCTTCCACAGTTCGGCCTGCACGATCGTCGCCGGGCAGACGAAGCCGCCGAGGCTGGGGCCGTCGGGACCGAGGATCACCGGCATGTCGCCGGTGAAGTCGACCGCGCCGATGGCGTAGGCGTTGTCGTGGATGTTGGACGGATGCAGGCCGGCCTCGCCGCCGTCCTTGCGCGCCCACTGCGGGCGCGGGCCGATCAGCCGGACCCCGGTGCGACTGGAGTTGTAGTGCACCTCCCAGTCGGTGGAAAAGAACATGTCGATGTCGGCATCGGTGAAGAAATCCGGCGCGCCGTGCGGGCCGTAGAGCACGCCGATTTCCCAGGCGTGGCTGTAGGCGGGGATCAGTGCGGCGGGCAGCGCGCTGTCGATGTTTGAAGCGTTTGCAGCCGGGATGTGCAGCACGTCGCCCACCCGCAGCGTGCGCCCGGCGTGGCCGCCGAACTGGCCGAGGGTAAATGTCGATTTGCTGCCGAGATAGTCCGGCACGTCGAAGCCACCGCGCACCGCGAGGTAGGTACGGCAACCGGTGCCCTTGATCGCGCCAAGCTTGAGGATGCTGCCGGCCTTCACTGCGTGTGCGGCCCAGTTGGCGAGCGGCTGCCCGTCCAGTTCGGCGCCCATGTCGGCGCCGGCCAGCGCAATCACCGCGTCGCAGTTGAAGCGCAGGGTGGGACCCGCCACGGTCAATTCGAGCGCGGCCGCGCCCTCGGCATTGCCGGCCAGGCGGTTGGCCAACCGCAGCGCCAGCGCATCCATCGGCCCCGACGGCGGCACGCCGACGTCCCAGAAGCCGGTGCGGCCCGGCCAGTCCTGGATGCTCGACTGCACGCCGGGTTCGATGACGTCGATCGTCGTCGGGCGGTAGTGGAAGGCGTTGAGATAGCGCGTGGTCTGGCGCCCTTCCCTGAACACCGAATCGCGCACGATCTGGGCGAGGTAGCCGAGATTGGTCTCGATGCCGGCGACGCGGGTGTGCGCCAACACCTGCTGCATTTTCTCCAAAGCTTCGGCGCGATCGCTGCCCTTGACGATGAGCTTCGCCACCATCGGATCGTAGAACGGCGGCACGTCGGCGCCGCGTTCGACCCAGGTTTCGATGCGCGCGTCCGCCGGGAACACCACTTCGGTCAGCACGCCCGCGGCGGGCTGGAAATCCTTGCCCGGATCTTCGGCGTAGAGGCGCACCTGCATCGACGCGCCCTTGGGGTCGGCCTTGAATCCGGACAGATCGAGTTCGCCGGCGGCTTCGCGCACCATCCATTCGACCAGATCGACGCCGGTGACTTCCTCGGTGACGCCATGCTCGACCTGCAGGCGGGTGTTCACTTCCAGGAAATAGAACTCGCCGCTCTGGGTATCGTAGACGAACTCGACGGTGCCGGCAGAACGATAGCCGACCGCTTCGCCGAGGCGCACCGCGGTGGCGAGCAGGCTGCTGCGTTGCATGTCGGTGAGGCCGGGCGCCGGGGTTTCCTCGATGACCTTCTGGTTGCGCCGCTGCACCGAGCAGTCGCGTTCGCCTAGCGCAACGACATGGCCTTTGCCGTCGCCGAAAATCTGCACCTCGATATGGCGCGCGTGCTCGACGTATTTCTCGAGGAAGATGCCGGCCTCCTTGAAGTTGGCGCGCGCCAGCCGCTCCACCGACCGGAAGGCTTCCACCAGTTCGTCGGCGCTCCAGATCAGGCGCATGCCAATGCCGCCGCCGCCGGCGGTGCTCTTCAGCATCACCGGGTAGCCGATGCGCGCTGCTTCGGCCTGCGCATGGCCGGCGTCGCTTAGCAGGCCGGAGCCCGGCAGCAACGGCACGCGGTTGTGCTCGGCCAGATCGCGCGCGGTGTGCTTGAGGCCGAAGGCGCGCATCTGATCCGGGCTCGGCCCGATGAAGGCGATGCCGGCCGCCGTGCAGTCCTCGGCGAAGCCGGGGTTCTCGGAGAGGAAGCCGTAGCCGGGATGGATCGCCTGGGCGCCGGTGGCCCGGGCTGCGTCCAGAATTTTTTCCGCCCGCAGGTAGCTCTGCGCCGCCGGCGCCGGGCCGATCTCCACTGCCTCGTCGGCCAGCCGCACGTGCAGCGAATGGCGGTCCGCCTCGGAATAGACGGCGACCGATTTCACCCCCATCGTGCGCAGGGTGCGGATGATGCGGCAGGCGATGGCGCCGCGGTTGGCGATAAGAACCTTGTCGAACATGTTTTGCTTCCTTGCGGGTCGTCCCGCGTGCAGTCTCCGCGGCGGGACGTCCCGCCGTGGCTTGTTGTTTGTTATTGGCTCGGCGTGTTATTGGGCGGCCGCGTCCCAGATCAATACCCGGATCGGGGTCGGGTTGTAGGCGTTGCACGGATTGTTGAGCTGCGGGCAGTTGGAGATCAGGCACAGCACATCCATCTCGGCGCGCATCTCGACGTACTTGCCGGGTGCCGACACGCCGTCGGCGAAGCTGAGGCCGCCTTCGGGCGTCACCGGCACGTTCATGAAGAAGTTGATGTTGCTGGTGAGGTCGCGCTTGGTGAGGCCGCCACCGTTTTGATTAGAGTCGTAGTGCGCCAGCGCGTGCAGGAAGCTGTCGCGGCAGGAATGCATCGGCCGCTTGTCGAGCGCGTAGCGCACCGTGTTGCTCTCGCACGAGCAGGCGCCGCCGAGGGTGTCGTGGCGGCCGCAGGTGTCGGCGGTGATCGTCAGCATCACCCGGCCTTCGCTCGACATCAGCTGGGTGCCGGCGGTGAGGTAGAGCGCGCCCTGCGCGCGCACGGTGTCGGCGGCACTGTAGCGTTCCTCCGGGTCGCGCGCGTTGAAGAACAGGGTGTCGACCGCCTGGTTGCCCTCGAGGTCGAGGATGCGGAACACCTGGCCCTTTTTGATTTCGTGGATCCACGGGTCGCCAGCGTTGACGACCACATCGACGACGGCGTGCTTGGGGTCGAGTGGGCTTTCGACGAGGTTGAAGGTGCTCATGTTGGCCTCAGCGATACAGGATTTCGGTTTGATAAAAGCCGCGCTGGTTTTCCGCGCAGCTATTGCGGCACTTGTCATCTGCGCCCGGTGCGCCCGCTTTCCACGCGGTCAGCATGACGTCGCCCGGCGCGTAGTCGGGGCGCGGGTCGAGCGGGTGCGGCGCGGCGGACAGCACCACCAGCACGTTCATCTCGAAGCGCAGGTCGACAGTGGCGCCCGGCCGCGAGTGGGTTGCGTCGAAGTGCAGCCCGCCGGCGTCGTCGGCGACGACCTTGCTGAAGAAGTTCACGTTCGGCACCACGTCACGCTTGCCCAGTCCCCACTTGCCGAGCTCGACCAGCAGGCCGTCGCGGCCGTTGCGGTGCATGGCGTTGCGGTGGGTCTGGTAGGTGGCTTCGCCGTACTGCGCCTTCACCATCTCGGCGTTGCTCACGCCGCACACGGTGTCGTGCCAGCCGCAGCTGTCGGCAATGACCGAGCACAGCACGTGCCCCATGTCCGAATAGCACACGTGGCCTTGGGTCAGGTGGGCGGTGTGCTGCGCCTTCAGCGTGTCGGGCATGTTGTAGCGTTCGAGCTTTTCCTCGGCGTTATAGAACAGCGCCGAGACGTTGGCGCGGCCACTGAGGTCAGTGAGCCGCAAGGCGTTGCCGCGACGGAGCACGCCGGACCAGTGGCAGCCGCCGGGCAGCGCTTCTTCCCACAGGAACAACTGCGGGGGGATGGGGTGGAGGTTTTGTGCCATGTGAAATCCAGTCGACAGGTTGATGGCCGGCTTATACAGTGGCCATGCCCAGATTCAGTTGATCCAGCATGCCCTGATCGGTCCGCATGCCAGAAGTCTCGCGGATACGCGCCAGTATTTCCTTCTTCAGGCGCAGGAATTCCGGCGTGTGTTTCATGTCCTGTTCGCGCTCGGCCGGCAGCGGCACCGGGTAAATGGTGTCGATGCGGCCCGGGCGTGGCGCCAAAAGCACCACGCGGTCGGCCAGGTAGATCGCCTCTTCGACATCGTGGGTGACGAAGGCGAGGGTGGGCTTTTCCAGCCGGTGCACGTGCAGGATGAGATCGTGCATGACTTCGCGCGTTTGCGCATCGAGGGCGCCGAAGGGCTCGTCCATCAGCAGGATTTCCGGGCGCCCCATCAGTGCACGGGCGATGGCGACGCGCTGCTGCATGCCGCCGGACAATTGATTCGGCCAGGCATTGGCTGCCGCATTGAGTCCCATCAGGCTGAGCAGGGCGTCGGCGCGGCCGGACGCAGCCTCGACATCGGACTCGCTGAGATTCTCGCGGCCGTGGCGCAGGCGCCGGCTGAACTTGATGTTGTCCATCACCGTGAGCCAGGGATACAGGCTGTAATGCTGGAACACCATGGCACGGTCGGCGCCGGGCCCCATGACATGCTGGCCGTTGGCCCGCACCTCACCAGCGGTATGGTATTCGAGGCCGCCGAGGATGCGCAGCAAGGTCGACTTGCCGCAGCCGGAGGCGCCGACGAAGGTGACGAATTCATTGTCGGCTATCTCGAGGCTGATGTCCTTGAGTGCCTCGACGCGGTGGCTGCCTTCGCCGAACACCTTGCCGACGTTCTGGATGGAAATTTTCGACGACATGATCACGACCTTAAGTGGAGCCAGGGAAAGGCCTTGCGATGCAGGAAGCGAAACAATTGATCCATCACCAGCCCGATGAGGCCGATCAGGATGATGCCGACAAAGATCTTGTCGGTTTGCAGGTAGCGCTGCGCTTTCAGGATCGAGTAGCCGATTCCGGAATTGGCCGCCACCAGTTCGGCCACCACCAGATAGGTCCAGGCCCAGCCCATGGTGACGCGCAGGGTGTCGAGCAAGGCCGGTTTGGCGGCCTGGAAGATCACCAGATTAATCGTTTCGCCCTTGCGGGCACCCATGGTCTGCGCGGCCTCGATCTGCGCCTGCGGTACCCGGCGCACGTCCTCGGCCATCATCAGCACCATCTGGAAGAAGGTGCCGATGAAGATGATGGCGATCTTCGACGACTCCTCGATCCCCACCCACAGCATCACCAGCGGAATGAAAGCCACCGCCGGCATGTAGCGGATGAAGTCGGTGAGCGGCTCGAGCACCGCCTGCACCGGACGGAAGGTGCCGATCATCAAGGCAATCGGCAGGGCAAACACCGCTGAGAACAGAAAGCCGGCGGTGACGCGATAAATACTGATGCCGATGTCGGACAGCAGGTCGTCTTCTGCATACCACTTGAGCAGCCGGTTGAACACATCGACCGGGCTGGGCATGAAAACCTTGTTCACCGACGCCCCGCTGGATGCCACCCACCACAAGGCCAGCGGCAGCAGCAGACCGAATGCTGCAAACAGCCAGTACTGATTGCGCGACAACGGCCCACGGATCGCCCACATGCCGGGGCGGCGTGGTCGGAAACGGACTACGCGGGCCGGTGCGGCGACCACCGGGTTGTCGAGGGCGAATTCGGGGGATTCCATTGTGCTTCCTTTCAGTCGGCGACCAGCGCGTGCAGCGGCGGGATGACCGCCGCCAGAAGTTGCAGGCGGCCGGTGATGACGCCGCGCAGGGCGAGCATTTCATGGGTGATGGTCTGGAGCTTGGTCGCCGGCCCCTGGACCAGAATCACCTCCAGCATCTGGTCCTCGGTCAGGTGCACATGCAGCGAGCTGATGACCTCGGCGACGTGCTGATACTGGATATCCGCCAGCTTGCTCTGCAGGCTGCGGGTGGCACGGTTGTAAAGCAGGGTCAGGGTGCCCGCCATGACCTCGTTGCCGAGGCTGCGCTTATGCTCGACCAGCTGATAATTGACCATTTCGCCGATGGCCTGCGAGCGGCTGTCGTAGCCACGGCTCTCGACCATGCCGTCCAGTCCTGCCAGCAGGTCGGGCGGCAGCGAGATGCTGATGCGGCTGACCGGGCTGGACACCTTGTCGTTTCCGTTTTTCGTCGTCATGGCTGGCACCGTCCGGGCTGTCAGAACATGTAGCTGTAGCGTTCGACTTCCCACTTGCTGACCGACAGGTGGTAAGCCTCCCACTCCTCGGTCTTGTAGCGGATGAACTCGTCGCGCAGTCCCTTGCCCAGGGTGGCCTCGACCAGCGGGTCGGCGGCGAAGGCGGCGACCGCCTCCTGCAGGGTCTGCGGCAGGAACTCGATGCCGCGCGCGCGGCGTTCGTCGTCGCCGATGGCGTACAGGTTGTCCTCGTTTGGGTTGCCGGGATTCAGCCCTTCGCGGATGCCTTCCAGACCGGCGGCCAGGGCCAGCGTGGCGGCCAGGTAGGGGTTGACCGCACCGTCGGCGTTGCGCGATTCGCAGCGGCCGCCGCCGGAGGGAATGCGGACCGAGTTGGTGCGGTTGTTGGAGCCCCAGGAGTTGAACACCGGCGCCCAGGAGAAATAGCTCATGGCGCCGCGCCGCACCAGGCGCTTGTAGCTGTTCACAGTCGGCGCGAACACGGCGCACAGGGCGCGGCCGTGCTTGAGGATGCCGGCGACGAAGCTGTAGCCGAGCGGGGTCAGGCCGATGCCGTGGGGGTCGTCCTCGGGGGCACAGGCGAACAGGTTCCTGCCGGTCGCGAGGTCGTAGATCGACATGTTGAAGTGGGCGCCGTTGCCGGTCTTGTCGGCGAAGGGCTTGGGCATCATGGTGGCGAGCAGGCCTTCCTCCTTGGCGTAGTGCTTGGCCATGAAGCGGAAGAAGGTCAGGCGGTCGCAGGTGGTCAGCGCGTCGGCGTAGTTGAAGTCGAACTCGAACTGGCCGTTGGCGTCCTCGTGGTCGAAGGAATACAGGTCCCAGCCGAGGTCGTTGATGGAGGTGGCTACCTTGTCCAGCCAGGAGAAGTTGTCGACGAAGCCGCGCACGTCGTAGCAGGGCTTGGTCAGCTTGTCGTCGGCGACCGGCACCGACAGGCTGCCGTCTTCGCCCTGCTTGAGCAGGAAGATCTCGCACTCGATGCCGAGGTTCATGCCGTAGCCCAGCTTCGCGGCCTCGGCCAGCTGGTTCTTCAGCGCGACGCGGGTGTTCAGCGCATACGGCTTGCCCTGGAAATGGTTGTCGGCCGGAATCCAGGCGATCTTCGGCTCCCACGGCAGCTGGATGGCGCGGTCGAGGTCGGGCACCGAGGTCAGCTCGTCGTCGTTGGGTGCCTGGCCGAGGCCGTCCAGCGCGTAGCCGGTGTAGCGTTCGGAGCCTTTTGCCATCTGGCCGAGGTGGCCGATCGGCACCACCTTGGCCTTGGGCACGCCGTGGATGTCGACGTAGGCGCCGATGCAGTATTTCACGCCCTTGTCGGTCAGCTCGCGCTGCAATTGGGCCGTCGCTTCGGCCGGATGATGGGCGCTGGAGCTCGGTTTTTCCAGCACGGCGGTATCGTCGATCGTGTTCATGATGCGTCCTTGTCTAACGGGTGGTGGCGGCGGGGACGGCGTCCCCGAAATAGGAATGGTCGAGCGGCGGCGTCTCGACGCTGCCGGTGCGAACCAGCGCGGCGAGGTCGGCCACCAGCCAGTCGAGCCAGCGTCGGCCTTTCTCGGCACTGGCCAGGCTGGGCGTGCCGGTGACGCCGTTGGTGCTGGTGCGGTTGACCGGGTGGGCGAAGATGCAGCCGCAGGTGCGGTCGGGGTCGTCGGCCTCAAGCAGCCTGTCGGGACGCACGCCCTCGGGGGCGATGGCCAGCATGATCGAGGTCTCGGCGTCGTTGGCGTGCCAGTCGGCCGCGTCGGCGGAGTGGAACGCGCGCACGCGCTCGCTGAGGGTCGCGGTGTTGATCACCGCCACCATCAGGTCGTCGTGCTCGGCGCGCAGCATCTCCAGCGCGCAGCGCAGCGGCGCCGCATTGGTGACGTGGGCGTTGACGATGAACAGGCGGCGCACCCCGCCGTGATACGCCCAGTCGCCGATCTGCTTGACCAGTTCGATGAGCGTGATCGGCTGCAGCGCGATCGTGCCGGGCCAGCGCCGGCTGTGGCCGAGCGAACAGCCGTAGGGCAGGGTCGGCAGCATCGGCACGCCGGTCTGCGCGGCGACGGCGGCGCAGAGCTGCTCGGCGATCACGAAATCGACGCCGCAGCCGAGATGCGGGCCGTGCTGCTCGGTGGCGCCCACCGGCAGGATGGCGGCATGGCCGCAGCGGGCCAGCACGTCGGGCAGTTCGGACCAGGTGAGATCGGACCAACGCATGTTCAGTCCTTACTCGACATTGTCGTGCACGTCGGTGAAACGGATCATGTGCGGCTTCACGGCCTGCTCGTCTTCCGGCAGCGGTTCCGGCGCCGGATGGATGAGCGCCTCCAACCGAGCTTTAGTGGCGCGGAATTCGGGCGAGTTGAACTGGCCGGGCGTGCGCGGCCGCGGCACCGGCACCTCGATCACCTCCTGCACCTCGCCCGGATGCGCCTTCAGCACCAGGATGCGGTCGGCCAGGTAGATCGCCTCGTCGAGGTCGTGGGTGATGAACAGCACCGTGACGTCGATGTTGCGCCAGATGTCGATCAGGTGCGACTGCATCTTGGCGCGGGTCTGCGCGTCGAGCGCGCCGAACGGCTCGTCCATCAGCAGGATGCGCGGCTGGTTGACCAGCGCGCGGGCGATGGCGACGCGCTGGCGCATGCCGCCGGAGAGCTGGTGCGGATAGGCGTCGGCGAATTTCTCCAGGCCGACCAGTTCCAGCCACAGCTGGGCATCGCGCTCGGCCTGGTCGTGGCCATGGCCTTTCATCCGCGGGCCGAACATGACGTTCTTCCTGACCGTCAGCCAGGGGAACAGCGAGTAGCCCTGGAACACCATGCCGCGATCCTGGCCCGGCCCGGTGATCGGCTTGCCGTCGAGCAGGGCCTCGCCCGAGGTGTGCTTGTCGAGGCCGGCCAGGATGCGGATCAGCGTCGACTTGCCGCAGCCGGAGGGGCCGATGACGCAGACGAACTCGCGCCGGCGGACGCTGAAGTCGATGCCGCGCAGCGCTTCGACCTCGCCCTGGGGCGAGCGGTAGCGCTTGCCGAGCTGGCGCACTTCCAGGATGGTTTCGCGCTGGCGGATGCGCTCGAAGCGTTCGCGGACGGCGTCGGACTGGTCGAGATAGCTGGGCAGAATGGGTTCCATCAGGTTCATGCGCATGTCCTCATTTCCGGTCCTGGGTGCGGTCCCAGGGGAACAGCCGCCGGCCGAGCCGGGCCAGGACCAGGTCGGTGCCGAACCCGATGAGGCCGATGGTCATGATGGCGGCATAGACGTTGTCGAAATGCTGGTAGCGCGCCTGCTGGGTGATGAACCAGGTGATGCCCGAGCTGGTGCCGATCAGTTCGGCCACGATCAGGTAGGTCCAGGCCCAGCCGAGCAGGATGCGCTGGTCGCGGTAAAGGTCGGGCAGGATGCCCGGCACCACCACCTTGCTCAGCAGCTTGAGATTTTTGCTGCCGAGGGTGCGGGCGGCCTCGATCAGGGTGGTCTCCAACTTGCGGGTGGTGTTGGCGATGATCAGCACCTGCTGGAACAGGGTGCCGATGACGATGATCGCGACCTTGGGGCCGTTGTAGATGCCCAGGATGGCCACCGCCAGGGCGCCGAAGGCCGGCGCCGGCAGGTAGCGGAAGAATTCGATGAAGGGCTCGTTCAGGCGACCCAGGGTGGCGTAGGTGCCGGACAGGATGCCGAGCGGCACGCCGATCAGCGACGAGATCAGGAAGCCCCAGAAGATGATCTGGATGCTGTGCCACAGGCTGGCCGGCATCGTGGGAACGTCTTTCTGCGTCGGCGGATTAACGAATCCGTTGTAAAAGGCCCTTGCCACTTGATCGGGCGCGGGCAGGTAAATCGGGTTGGCTGACTGGCCGACCGGGATGGCCAGGTGTTCGCGCTCCATGTTGGCGACTTCATCCGCGAACATGGCCTTGTCGACCAGCATGTCGACCTGGAAGTAGTCCACGCCACCGGGATCGACGACGTGCACCTTGGGATGCCAGATGAAAGGCACGTAGCTGACCAGACACCAGACCAGCAACGGCAGCAGAAACGAGCCAATTCCCAACAGCGTGCGTGTGCGCGCGTCACCCTCCACGCTGCCCAGCCATTTGAAAGTCATGTCCATTTCCGCTCCGCTGTCCGACTTTACTTGGCGTGGGTGAAAGACGGATCGAGGTAGCTGTCCAGATCCTGATGCGTCTTGTAGACCGCATTCGCCACGTTGAAATCGTCAGCCACCTTGGAAGAGCCATACAGCGACGAGAAGCCCGGACCCTTGACGTAGATCTTCCTGCCGTCTTCCAGACTCAGCAGATGCGTGCCCTTGAGCAGGGGCAGGTAGACTTGCGGCGTGACGCCGACCCGGGCGGCCATGATCTTGACCGCATCGGGCTGGGTCTTGGGATCGTTGATGTACTTCACGACGCGGTCCCACACCTTGACCACCTTCAGCCATTCGGCCTTGTGCTGCCTGGCGCTGGCAGGGTTGACCGCCAGGACGTCGTAAATCAGACCCGGTTCGTCGGCAGACGTATAGACCGGGCGCGAGCCTGGCAGCGACTTCATGGCCTGGCCGGCAATCGGCTGCCAGGCGCCGATCGCGGCAACGTCGCCGGAGGCGAGGACCTGCGGCATCTCGTTGGTCTTGGCGTTGACCAGGGTGACGTCCGATTCCTTCATGCCGGCCTTCTTGAGGCCGTTGAGCAGCAGCAGGTGCTCGACCAGACCCTCTTCGACCGCGACCTTCTTGCCCTTGAGGTCCTTCAGCGACTTGATGCCGGGCTTGGCGACGATCATGTCGTTGCCGTTGGAGTAGTCGGTCAGCATGATCATGACGCTCTTGCCGCCGGCCGCGCCGGTGACCAGGGCATCGCCGTTGGTCATGGTGACGGCGTCGATCTTGCCCGCCGAGAAGGCGTCCATCGAGGCGGAATAGTCGAACCACTCGAAATCGACCGCGACGCCGGCCTCCTTGAACCAGCCCTTGTCGATGGCGACCTGCCAGGCGACCCAGCCCGGCCAGTCGCTGTAGCCGATCTTGATGGGTTGGGCCGCATGGGCCGAAATGGCCACGGCCGCGGCGGCGGGGATTGCCAGCCGGGTGAACAAAGTCTTCAGGGTGCTTCTGATGTGCTTCGCATTCATGGTGGGCTCCTAAAAATGGTATTACCAAAGTGAATATTCGTAATATTCAACAGGCAATAAGCAACCCTCATGCCACAGCCAAACAATCTACATATCACCATGAATTCAAAGCAATAATAGAAATTTCACCCCTGCCATTCCGGCGTGAAAACAGCTTTCTTTTAGTGCGCAATCGCACCGTTTTGGTGTTGGCTGGCCAAGCCCCGACGAGGCCAGCCCAGCCCCGAAACGGGTCGCTTTCAGTTCGGCTGACTAGCACAGTCTGGCTATATGGACGCAAGCGGGCGCTTTGGAGATTCAGTCAGACTCACTATCTTCTTAATGGCCTTACGTCGTACCCAGGCAGGGGTTCGTCACCCGGACCCAATCGTTGCAGCGCGCGCAATAAAAAAAGGGGCGCCCTGCAGAGCGCCCCTAACTTCCTTCGGAGTAAGGATTACGACTTACATGCTGTACGCACGCTCGCCATGCTGGGTGACATCCAGACCTTCGCGCTCGCTTTCTTCCGGCACGCGCAGACCCACGATGAGATCCACCACTTTGTAGCAGATGAAGGCGACCACACCGGACCAGAGCAGCGCCACACCGACCGCCTGCGCCTGAATCCACAGCTGGGCACCGATTTCAGTCGTCACAAAGGTGTTGTTGACGTAGTCGGGGATGCCCGCGCCGCCCAGGCTCCAGGTGTTGAACACGCCGGTGAGCAGGGCGCCGAGGATGCCGCCGATACCGTGGATGCCGAACACGTCGAGCGCATCGTCCGCGCCCAGCAGCTTCTTCAGGCCGTTGACGCCCCACAGGCAGACCACGCCCGCCAGTGCACCAATGATGAGCGCACCGCCCACGCCGACCCAGCCGCAGGCCGGGGTGATGGCGACCAGACCCGCCACCGCGCCGGACACTGCACCCAGCATCGAAGGCTTGCCCTTGATCATCCACTCGGCCAGCATCCAGGTCAGCGTCGCAGCCGCGGTTGCAAACAGGGTGTTGACGAACGCCAGGGTAGCCGTACCACCCGCTTCCAGCGCCGAACCGGCGTTGAATCCGAACCAGCCCACCCACAGCAGCGATGCGCCGACCATGGTCATGGTCAGGCTGTGCGGGGTCATCGGCTCCTTGCCGTAGCCCACGCGCTTGCCGACCACAAAAGCACCCACCAAGCCGGCAATTGCCGCATTGATATGCACCACGGTGCCGCCTGCGAAGTCCAGCGCGCCCTTGGCATACAGGTAGCCGGATGCCGCCATCGCCGCATCGTAGGTTGCCTGACTGGTGATGGCGTCGGGGCCGGGCCAGAACCACACCATGTGCGCCATCGGAATGTAGGCGAAGGTGAACCACAGCGCGGAGAACAGCAACACCGCCGAGAACTTCATGCGCTCGGCGAAGGCGCCGACCACCAGCGCGACGGTGATCGCGGCGAAGGTGGCCTGGAAGGCGACGAACGCGAACTCGGGGATGACGACCCCCTTGCTGAATGTCGCGGCATTGGCCACGCCGTTGGTCGCCGGATCGAAGATGCCCTTGAGCAGGAGCCGGTCAAATCCGCCAAAGAAGGCATTGCCCTGGGTGAAGGCCAGCGAATAGCCATACACCGCCCACAACACCGAAATCAGCGCGAAGATGGTGAACACCTGCATCAGCATCGACAGCATGTTCTTGCTGCGAAGCAGGCCGCCGTAGAACAGCGCCAGCCCCGGAATCGACATCATGATGACCAGCACGGTTGCCGTCAGCATCCAGGACGTGTCGCCCTTGTTGGGTGTTGGGGCAGCAGCGGGCGCGGCGGCCGGTGCAGGTGCGGCGGCCGCCGGGGCGGCCGCTTCCGCAGCAACCGGCGCTGCCGGCGCAACCGCTTCAACCTTGGTGGTTTCGACGACAACGGCTTCTCCGGCCGGCGCGGGTGCGGCAGCGTCTTGTGCCAGCGTCATGCCGGGCGACAACAGGGCTAATGCCAAGCCCAACGAAGCAAATAGCTTTTTCATGTTCATGCTCCTCACAGGGCGTCGGGGCCGGATTCGCCCGTGCGGATACGCACGACCTGCTCCAGGCTGGTGACAAAAATTTTGCCGTCGCCGATCTTGCCGGTGTTGGCCGCTTTCTCGATAGCCTCGATCACGCGCTCCAGCAGTTCGGCTTTGATGGCCACTTCAACTTTCACTTTGGGCAAGAAATCGACCACGTATTCCGCGCCGCGATACAGCTCGGTGTGGCCTTTCTGCCGCCCAAACCCTTTTACTTCCGTGACCGTCAAACCGGTGACGCCGATGGCGGATAAGGCCTCTCGCACTTCGTCCAGTTTGAACGGCTTGATGATTGCCGTTACGAATTTCATAACCATCTCCTGATTAAGTTGCGCCTATCCGGCCTGACCCACCCCGTTCACCGGGAATGGCTGGAACGGGGAAGGCTGGTTTAGAAGCTCTTGGAGAAAGACAGGATCCAGTGATCGTCAGCAACTTTCTTGGCGTTGTCGCCAAGCGAAGAAGTCGTCCATGTGTAAGTGGCGGTATCCGCATCGGTACCGGTATAGGCCAGTGCGAAGACGCCAAAACCCACGTCCTTGCTCACGCCGAGTTTCCAGTCGGTATAGCTTGCGTTGTCGTTGTCCTTGACGCTCTGGTAACCAACGTGGGCCAGCACACCCCAGCCCTCACCAAAGGGATAGTTGACAGCGCCTTCGACGTAGTAGCTGCCCTGGGTGCTGTCATTGAGGTTGTTAATGTCATTGGTGGTGCCCCAACCGACAAAGCGATCGGAAACGACATAGCTGTACTTCGCACTCAGGAATTTCCAGCTGCCGCCCAGATAGACTTCGGTCGTATCCGGATCGTTTGAACCCGAAACCTGGTTACCCGGGTAGTAATAGGTAATCACACCGACGTCATAGCCGAAATCATTCGCCACCGTGCCCTTGAATCCGCCATAGAGATCGATCTCCATGCTGTTGTTTTCTTTGAACGGAACAGCAGGCGAGCCGGCAACAGTGGATACCCATGACACGTTGGACGCCCAGGTACCCAAATAGAAGCCGCTGGAATGACTGTAATCGACGCCGCCCTGGATGGCGGGGCCATTCTGGGTCTGGGAAATGCCACGGAACACATAGTCCGAGACCAGAGCAATGTTGGCGGTAAGGGTGTGCGGCGAAGCGGGCTCTTCAGCCATCACGACGCCAGGCGCGCCCACCATGCCAGTCAACACCAGTGCAGTTACGATTTTTTTCATGCTGAAATTCCCCGAGTAAGTAGAGTGCAAGATTGCAACCCGTTAAAAGCACAAGGCGTGCCACATAATTATCGCAATATTTTCATATAGTTATCTTTGTGCACGCACCACATGGCCGCATCTTCGCACTACCGTGGTGCGCCACCATGCCGCCAAGCACATTTACTGTGCGATACAGCACCCGGCACCTGTTGCTACACTCCGATTCACTTAATGGAGCCCGACATGAAACCCGCGACCCCCGCTTTCCTCAACGACCTGACCGACAAACTGGGCGAGATCCTCAAGCAATCGCCTGCAAAGGACATCGAACACAACCTGAAGGCCGGCGTCACCGCCATGCTGGGCAAGCTGGACATGGTGAGCCGCGAGGAATTCGACGTGCAGACCGAAGTGCTGGCGCGTACGCGCGAGAAACTGGCGGCACTCGAGGCGCGTTTGGCCGAGCTGGAAAAAGCGCGCGCCGAATAGTGGCCGTCGCCGTCGTCAAAAGCCGGGCGCTCGCGGGGATGGACGCGCCCGAGGTGGTGGTCGAGGCGCATCTGGCCAATGGCCTGCCCGCGTTCACCTTGGTTGGCCTGCCGGAAACCGAAGTCAAGGAAGCGCGCGACCGGGTGCGCGCGGCGATCCAGAACGCACGCTTTGAATTCCCGGCGCGGCGCATCACAGTCAATCTCGCGCCCGCCGATCTGCCCAAGGAATCCGGACGCTTTGATTTGCCGATTGCGCTGGCGATTCTGGCAGCGTCCGGGCAGATTCCGGGCAAGCTGCTGGATCAGGCCGAGTTTGCGGGCGAGTTGGCGTTAACCGGCGAACTGCGCCCGGTACGCGGCGCGCTGGCGATGGCGCTCGCCACCCGCGCCCACCATCGCGTGCTGGTATTGCCGCAGCAATCGGCTGACGAAGCCGCGCTCGCCAGTGGGGTGGACGTGCGCGCGGCCAGCAGTTTGCTGGAGGTCTGCGGCTGGCTCGCCGGGCAAAGCGAGCTTGCCATGCCCGCGTCCGGTCCCGCACCCGCTGCCCCCGATTACCCGGATTTTGCCGACGTCAAAGGCCAGACTGCCACCAAACGTGCGCTCGAAGTCGCGGCCGCAGGCGGCCATTCGGCACTGCTTTCCGGGCCGCCGGGCACGGGTAAATCCATGCTCGCCGCACGCTTCCCGGGCATTCTGCCGGCGATGGACGAGACCGAGGCGCTCGAAGCGGCCGCCGTGGCTTCGCTCAACGGCGGCTTCCGCCCCGACCACTGGCGCCGCCGCCCGTATCGCGCGCCGCACCACACGGCGTCGGCAGTGGCGCTGGTCGGCGGCGGTGGCAATCCGCGGCCGGGCGAGATTTCACTGGCGCACCACGGCGTGCTGTTTCTCGACGAATTGCCGGAGTTTTCACGGCAGGTGCTGGAAGTGCTGCGCGAGCCCCTGGAAACCGGCCGCATCACGATTTCGCGCGCAGCGCGGCAGGCCGATTTCCCGGCGCGGTTTCAGCTCGTCGCCGCGATGAACCCCTGTCCCTGCGGCTATCTCGGCCACCCGACGCAAGCCTGTCGCGACACGCCGGATCAGATCGCGCGCTACCGCGCACGCATCTCCGGCCCGCTGCTGGATCGCATCGACATCCAGGTCAGCGTGCCCGCGCTGACGCAGGACGAATTGATGACTGCCAGCGCGGGGGAATCCAGTGCGGCGATTCGCACCCGCGTCGAAGCCGCGCGCACCCGCCAGCTGGCGCGCCAGGGCAAACCCAACGCCGCACTGGGAACGCAGGAAATTGATCATTTTTGCAAACTGGATGCGGCCGGTGAAACCCTGCTCAAGCAGGCGATTGCGCGGCTGAATCTATCGGCACGCGCCTATCACCGCGTGCTCAAGCTGGCGCGCAGCGTAGCCGATCTGGCGGGGAGCGATGCCATCAGCCCCGCCCATCTCGCCGAAGCCATTCAATATCGCCGGAGAGCCGCATGAGTCATCCATACGAATCGTGGCAAGAGGAAAAGCGCTCGGCCTGGCTTTACCGCGTGGTGGCCGAATGCGAACGCGGCACGCCACGTGCCGCACTGTTTGACGAGCTGGCGCAAGCCGCCGACGACCAGGCCGAAATCTGGCTGGCCGCCATCGCGCAGCGCGGCGACCCCGTGCCCGCGCCGTTCCACCCCGATCTGCGCACCCGCGTCGTCGCCGGCCTGACCCGCCTGTTCAAGCCGCGTGCGATGCGTGGCGTGCTGGCAGCCATGAAAGTGCGCGGCATGGTGCTGTACACGCAAAATCCGCCGCACCCCACGCCCGTGCATCGCGACGACATCGGCAAGCGCCACCGCAGTGGCGCCACCGGCAATGCCCTGCGCGCGGGAGTATTCGGCGTCAACGACGGCCTGGTGTCGAACGCCGCGCTGATTTACGGCGTGGCGGGCGCGTCGCCCGAGCCGTCGCTGATCGTGCTGACCGGCGTGGCAGGCTTGCTGGCGGGCGCCTTCTCGATGGCAGCGGGCGAATACGTCTCGGTGCGATCGCAACGCGAAATGTTCGAATACCAGATCGGCCTGGAACGCGACGAACTGGAAAAATACCCGGACGAAGAAGCTGCCGAACTGGCGCTGATCTACGCCGCCAAAGGCATGGACAGCGCTGAAGCGCGGCGGCTCGCCGACAAGCTGATGGAAGACCCCGAGCGCGCGCTCGACACCCTCGCGCGTGAGGAACTCGGCCTGAATCCCGACGAACTCGGCTCGCCGTGGGTGGCGGCGCTCTCATCGTTTACCGCATTCACCACCGGTGCGGCGTTGCCGTTGCTGCCGTTTCTGTTCAACCACGACAAAGCGCTTACGGCTTCCATCAGCTTGACCGCGCTTGGCCTGTTCGCCGTCGGCGCCAGCATGAGCCTGTTCACCGGCCGCCACGCCGTCCTGAGCGGCTTGCGCATGCTCGGCATCGGCGGCGCGGCCGGGCTGGCAACATATTTCATCGGCGCCTGGCTGGGGGTGTCGCTGGCTTAAGTCTGTTCCCACGGCAAGCCATCAAAGCGCCAGCCATTTTTCGTGCAGCGGTGACGATGCTCATCCATGTCGCCCTCGAACCCGTGGGTGACGTTGTACACCTCGGGGAAACCGTACTTTTCAAGGTAACGGCCAGCTTCCATCGAACGCCGCCCCGAGCGACAGATCAGCACCACTGGCCGGTTGGCCGATGCCGCCTTGCGCGAGTGGCCGAGGAAATCCGGGTTGACGTCCCAGTCGGGGCCGTCCTGCCAGGCGATGTGGATCGCACCGACCGGGTGACCGACAAACAGGTACTCGATTTCCGAGCGGCAATCGATGAACACGGCCTCGGGGTGGGTTTGCAAAAACTCGAAGGATTCCGCAGGTGTCATATGTTTCATCGCCATCTCCGCAGTTCAATTGCTGCCTACCCTAGCAGAGGTGAAGCGTGCCTACAAACAAAAGGCCCCGCTTGGCGGGGCCTTGAATTCTCTGCAGAGAAGGGGTCAGGCGGCGCGATGAAGCATGCGCCGTGCGTTAAGACGCGTCAATCCGAGCAGACCCGCCCCCATCAGCAACAGCGTGCCGGGTTCCGGCGCCCCGTTACCATTGCCACCGCAACCGGGTGTCCCCGGAGGAGCGTTATTGCAGTTACAGCCCGCCAGGGAGATCAGCTTGAAGTTATCGTTGCCCGCCTTGCTTGGATCGCCATTGACGAACGTATTCAGTGCCCCGATCAGCCAGTAGCTGGAATAGGTGTTATTAGCGAAGTTGTGGGCGCCCGTGCTGGATGTGCCGTCATAATTTCCGATCAATGACCAGCCATTCGACAGCAGGCCTGAATAGGTCTGACCCGCAAGGCTGGCCGGATTGCCTGACCCTGTAAACGCCAATACCGAGAAATCGGAGTCGGTTTGCACCCATCCAGCCGTGAAGGAGGTGAGGTTAACCTTTTGGGTAAACGAAAACAGAATGGAATCCACGCGTTCATTGTTATCGATCGCGTGTTCAGGGCTAACGCCCTCATTGACATCCCTGCCCGTGGGCCCGCCCGTGCAATTGGAGTAGCCCGTGCAGTCATTATTCCTGACACCCAGACCACTGCTGCCGTTCAGGGTAATGTAGGCACTGTCCAACTGGACATTCGCGGAACCGACCGTATTGGCCCAGCCTGAAGCCGTCGCAGCAATCCCGCCCTGGGTGTTGGATGTGGTGTTATTGAAGGTCCAGGTATCGCAGTTGGGATTGGTTGTCCCTCCCCCGCCGCAGTTTGTCCCATAGCTTGAGGAATAAGTGGCTTGAGCTGCATCCATTCCTCCCAGGCCGATAACCAGAACGCCCATTATTTTTGTGAGTTGCCAGAATTTTGTAGTCATTTTGGTTTGTCCTTATCCTTACCCATGGAATACATGCCCCTAATTAAGCAAAACACATACCATAAAATATTTTACCTTTATATATCAAATGGATAAGGATATTTTCCGAGCGTAAGTCGATATGGATTTTTATATAGTGTAAAAAATTCCGACTAAATTTCCGGCAATTTACCGGCTTGTCGGGCCTCTGCGCTTTAACGCCTCGGCCAGGTGATCGCGGATTTCCGGATTGGCGGGAGCACGTACCTGCGCTTCACGCAAATAGCGCAGGCCTTTTTCCACCTGACCCGCCTCCACCAAAGCCCACCCCAGGGTATCGGCCACATTGGCGTCGCTGGGTGCCAGTTGGTAAGCCCTCTCAGCCACGGCCAACGCCCCGGGTTGACGCCGCTTGAGCATGATATAGGCCAGATCGTTGTGGACGCTTGCGTCATTGGGCAACAATTTACTCAGCGCTTCATAATGCTGCTGTGCCGAAGCCAATTGCCCCGCCTGCACGTACGCACCCGCCAAGACACGGCGGGCATCCGGATCAGCGGGATGTTTGCCCACCCAGGACAGGATAAACGCCAATGCCTTGGCATTGTTGCCTGACCGGCTGTAGGCGTTATACAGGCTGATCATGTGCTCCGAGTTCTGTTCAAGGTTATAAGCATTGGTGTATGCGGAAACGGCATCGTTATAACGCTGGCGCTGCATCGCGATATCGCCGAGCAACTGCTGGACGGCGGCTTCCCGGGGATACTGGGCAGCCAGAGTACGCGCCTGCTGCTCGGCCGCATCCAGTTTTCCGGAGATCCTTTCAAGCTTGGCCCTGAGCAACAAGGCCGAGAAGTAGCCCGGCTTGCTCAGCAGGGCCTTGTCCAGCGAGTAGCGTGCACCCTCGTAGTCGCCTGCACTGATTTGAAGCTGGGCGGCGCGTAGCAGCCAATCGGCATCAAAGCCGGCCAGCTGAGTGATTCGCTTGAAATTCTCACGAGCCAGACCCCGATTCCCGATTGCCAGGTAGGCCCGGCCCAATGTTGCCAGCGCCTGTAAATTATCCCGACTGCCCGCCTGCGCCTCCTTGGCTATATCCAGCGCTTTCTGTGTATCGCCGGTACTCAGATACAACTCCACCAGCATGAGGTTGGGCCTGAGGCTTTGCGGATTGAACGAACGGGCCTTTTCCAGCCAGCGCGCGGCTTCCTGGGTACGCCCGGTTGCAAGTTCCAGCTGAGCCAATTCGAACAGTGCGTCCAGGTTTTTCGGTTGTTCCTTGAGAATGGCCAGGAGCCGCTGCCGGGCGTCATCGGGCTTCCCCTCATACAGATCCAGGCGCGCAAGATTGAGCCTTGCCGGGGTAAAGTTTCTGTTCTTTTCCAGCACCTGCTCATACGTTTTGCGGGCGCCAGCCAGGTCCTTGAACAATCCTCGCGCAACCGCCAGGAGATTGAGCGCTGTCAAATTTTGCGGTTCGTTTTTGGTGACCGCCTGCAGGATCTGTATTGCCGGTTTCGTCTGGTTTTGCTTGAGATACATGATGGCCAGCGGCACACCCGAGCGCCCACGCCCCGGATCCTGGGCATAGGCCTTTTGCAGCTGGGCCATCCCCAGTGCTTCCTGACCGCTTCCAATCAGGCTCAAGCCGAAATTTGCGGCGATATCCGGTGCATTGCCGCCGCCCATCCCGGCAGCCTGTTCCAGCAGGGAGACCGCCTTGGAATGCTGACCCAGCGCCATATACGCGGTTGCCAGCATGGACAGCGCCTGAGGGTCATCAGGGCGGGCACGGGCCGGACCCTCCAGAAATGCAATCGCCCGGGCGTAGTCCTTCTCGCTCATCAAAATGGCGGTATATATTTTGCGGACACCCATGTGCTGGGGAAATTTCTTCAGGTAGCTGCCCAGATAGGTCTTGGCCTTTTCATTCTGGCCGAGACTGAAGTGAGCGACTCCACCCAAAAGCAGCAGTTGGGGATGGGTCAGAACCGCCTCAAAAGGCAGCGCATCCAGAGCACTGCTCGCTTTCACAAGCGCATTGCGTACTTCAGTATTATTTCCCTGCCGGCCTGCCAGCAGCGCCTGCAGATAGGCGCTTCGCGGATCATCAGGAAACTTCTGCTTCAAAACCGCCACATCCCGGGCTGCTTCCTGATCCCGGTTCATATCGAACAGCAGGGAAGCCCGGGCAATCAGCGCATCGAGGTAATCGGGCTTCAATACCAGTGCCTTGCCATATCCCGCCAGTGCATCCTGCGCATTTCCCTGCGCATGAGCGATCGAGCCCTTCATGTTCCAGCCAGATGGGTCGGATGGGCTTTTTTCAATTGCCATTCGCGCCATCTCCCCGGCATCGGAAAAATTGTTCATTCGCAAATAGGCCAGGGATTGCGCGATGAAAGCGGCTGGATTGTTCGGTTCGATCTGCCGCGCCTGTTCCAGCGACTGGATCGCTGCGCGCCCCTGGTCAAGATCGATTTGCGCGTAAGCCCGGGTAACCAGCACCTTGTATTTCACGTCGGGCGGCAGTCCATCCGGTGAAAACTGCTCCAGCAAGGCCTGGTTCCTGCCAAGCAGGTTATAGACTTCAACTTGCATGACGATAATCTGGGAACGATCCGCACCCAGCCGCTGCGCATCCGCCAGCACACGTTCGGCGCCCAGTGGCGCCCCGCTCTTGAGATAGGCCTCACCAAGAAGGACCAGGGCAGGCAACATTTTGCCGTCCTGCTGCAGCGCGTTTTTCAACTGGACTATTGCGCCCTTGGTGTCGTTACGCTGCATGCGAACCAACGCATCTTCGTAATATTCCGAGGCTTTTTCGGCACGATCTGCAGCCAACACCAGACTGGGCGACAGAACACCCAGTAACAGGATCAACACGAGTTGATTCAATTGTTGTCTTGTAATCATCCGGTCTTCGCTCTTGTGTGCTTTAAGTTTTGTTCGGCGAGAACACAGGCAATTATCACGCCACCCCCTATGGCGCCTTTTTCCAACACCGTGGCCGGATACCGGGTCGAATCCTGTTGTAAAGCGGATAGGGGTGGCGACTTGTCGACATCCCCAACCAGCCCGCATGCCGGGCGGTGATAACATTCTGGTTTGCTCGAACACACCCCCATCATGCCCGACCGCACATCCCTGATCCGCTCGCTGCTCGACCAACGCATTCTCGTGCTCGACGGCGCGATGGGGACCATGATCCAGTCGTACAAGCTCAGCGAAGCCGACTATCGTGGCGAACGCTTCGCCGATTTCGCGCACGACCTCAAGGGCAACAACGATCTACTGTGCCTGACCCAGCCGCACATCATCAAGGAAATTCACACCAAGTATCTGGCAGCAGGCGCGGACATTCTGGAGACCAACAGCTTCAACGCCACCTCGATTTCCATGGCGGATTACCACATGGAACATCTGGTGCCGGAGCTGAACTTTACCGCCGCCCGGCTGGCGCGCGAAGCCGCCGACGAGGCGACCACGCAGAATCCGGACAAGCCGCGCTTCGTCGCCGGCGTGCTTGGCCCCACTTCGCGCACCGCCACCATCTCGCCGGACGTCAACGACCCGGGTTATCGCAACGTCAGCTTCGACCAGCTGCGCGCGGCCTACCTGGAAGCGATCGACGGCCTGGTCAAGGGCGGCGTCGACATCCTGATCGTCGAGACGATCTTCGACACTCTCAACGCCAAGGCCGCACTGTTTGCCATCGAGGAATACTTCGACGCCAACAACATGCGCCTGCCGGTGATGATTTCCGGCACCATCACCGACGCCTCCGGGCGCACCCTGTCGGGCCAGACCGGCGAAGCGTTCTGGAATTCGGTGCGCCACGCGCGGCCGCTGTCGATCGGGCTGAATTGCGCGCTCGGCCCTGACCTGCTGCGCCAGTATGTCGAGGAACTGTCCAACAAGGCCGACGTATTCGTCTCGTCCCACCCCAATGCCGGCCTGCCCAACGCCTTCGGCGAATACGACATGGACGGCGCCGAGATGGCGAAGCACATCGGCGAATGGGCGCGCTCGGGGCTGCTGAACATCGTCGGTGGCTGCTGCGGCACCTCGCCTGCGCACATTGCTGCGATTGCCAAGGCGGTCGAAGGCGTCGCGCCGCGCGTGCCGCCGGTGCTGGAACCGGCCATGCGCCTGTCCGGGCTGGAGCCGTTCAATGTCGGCAAGGACAGCCTCTTTGTCAACGTCGGCGAGCGCACCAATGTCACCGGCTCCAAGGCTTTCGCCCGCCTGATTCTCAACGGCGAATACGACAAGGCCCTCGACGTCGCGCGTCAACAGGTGGAAAACGGCGCGCAGGTGATCGACATCAACATGGACGAAGGCATGCTCGACGCCGAGGCGGCGATGGTGCGCTTTCTGTTGTTGATTGCATCGGAGCCGGACATTTCGCGGGTGCCGATCATGCTCGACTCGTCGAAGTGGAGCGTGATCGAAGCCGGGCTGAAATGCATCCAGGGCAAGGGCATCGTCAACTCCATCTCGATGAAGGAAGGCGAGGCCGAGTTCATCGAGCGCGCCAGACTCTGTCGCCGCTACGGCGCGGCGGTGATCGTGATGGCCTTCGATGAAGCCGGCCAGGCCGACACCTACGCCCGCAAGACCGAAATCTGCGCGCGCGCGTACAAACTGCTGACCGAAACCGTCGGCTTCCCGGCCGAGGACATCATCTTCGACCCGAACATCTTCGCGGTCGCCACCGGCATCGAGGAACACGCCAACTACGCGGTCGACTTCATCGAAGCCACCCGCTGGATCCGCCAGCACCTGCCGCACGCCCACATCTCGGGCGGCGTGTCGAACGTGAGCTTCTCGTTCCGCGGCAAC
This sequence comes from Thiobacillus sp., assembly GCA_049588075.1. Taxonomy (GTDB): domain Bacteria; phylum Pseudomonadota; class Gammaproteobacteria; order Burkholderiales; family Thiobacillaceae; genus Thiobacillus. The sequence goes on along the minus strand of JBAVFD010000037.1, from coordinate 29,592 downwards.
GATGCGGTGCGCGAGGCGATCCACACCGCCTTCCTGTATCACGCAATCCAGGCCGGCATGGACATGGGCATCGTCAACGCCGGCCAGCTCGGCGTGTACGCCAACCTCGACCCGGAACTGAAGGAACGCGTCGAGGACGTGCTGCTGAACCGCCGCGACGACGCGACCGAGCGGCTGGTCAGTTTTGCCGAAAACGTCAAAGGCGGCGCCAGGGAAAAGGTCGTCGATCTGGTCTGGCGCAGCCTGCCAGTCAACGAGCGGCTGAGTCACGCGCTGGTGCAGGGCATCACCGAGTTCATCGTCGAGGACACCGAAGCCGCGCGGCTGGTATCCGAACGCCCGCTGCACGTCATCGAAGGCCCGCTGATGGCGGGGATGAACGTGGTCGGCGACCTGTTCGGCGCCGGCAAGATGTTCCTGCCGCAGGTGGTGAAATCCGCCCGGGTGATGAAGCAGGCGGTGGCGCATCTGCTGCCGTTCATCGAAGCCGACAAACAGGCCGGCGACGCGCAGAGCGCGGGCAAGATCATCATGGCCACGGTCAAGGGCGACGTCCACGACATCGGCAAGAACATCGTCGGCGTGGTGCTCGGCTGCAATGGCTACGACATCGTGGATCTGGGCGTGATGGTGCCGGCGCAGAAGATCCTCGACGCCGCAAAGGAGCACAAGGCCGACATCATCGGCCTGTCCGGCCTCATCACGCCGTCGCTGGAAGAAATGGCGCATGTGGCGAAGGAAATGCAGCGCCAGGGCTTCACCATCCCGCTACTGATCGGCGGCGCGACCACTTCGCTGGCGCACACGGCGGTCAAGATCGAGCCGAACTACCCGCATCCGGTGGTGTACGTGAAGGACGCCTCGCGCGCGGTCGGCGTCTGCACCCAACTGCTGTCGAAAGACCTGCGCGATGCCTTTGTCGCCGAGATTCGCGCCGATTACGCCATCACCCGCGAACGCCATCTCAAGCACAAGTCCGACACCGTGCGGCTGAAGCTTGCCGAGGCGCGCGCCAACAAATTCCCGATTGACTGGACACGCTACACGCCGCCAGTGCCCAAACAGCCCGGCGTCCACGTGCTGAAAGCCTACGATCTGGCCGCTCTCGCCGACGTCATCGACTGGACGCCGTTCTTCGCGTCGTGGGAACTGCACGGCAAGTTCCCGAAAATCCTCGACGACGAGGTGGTCGGCACCGAGGCGAAGAAACTCTACGCCGACGCCCAGGCGATGCTGAAGAAGATGATCGCGGAAAACTGGGTCGAAGCGCGCGCCGTGTTCGGCCTGTTCCCCGCCAACAGCGTCAACGACGACGACATCGCGGTCTACGCCGACGAGTCGCGCGAAAAGACACTGATGACCTGGCACACCCTGCGCCAGCAAATGAAGAAGCCGGAAGGCCGCGCCAACCTGTGCCTGGCCGACTTCGTCGCGCCGAAGGCCAGCGGGCGGAAAGACTATCTGGGCGCGTTTGTGGTGACGGCCGGCATCGGCGAGGACGAACGCGCCAAAGCCTTCGAGGCCGCGCACGACGACTACTCGGCGATCCTGTTCAAGTCGCTGTGCGACCGCCTCGCCGAAGCCTTCGCCGAGCATCTGCACCTGCGGGTCCGCAAGGAATTCTGGGGCTATGCCAGCGAGGAAGCGCTCGCCAACGACGACCTGATCGGGGAAAAATATCAGGGCATCCGTCCCGCCCCCGGCTACCCCGCCTGCCCCGAGCACAGCGAAAAAGCCGCGTTGTTCGAGGTGCTCGACGCGACCAACAGCATCGGCGTCGTGCTGACCGAAAACTACGCCATGTGGCCGGGCGCGGCAGTGTCAGGCTTCTACCTGTCGCACCCCGACAGCCAGTATTTTGCGGTGGCCAAACTGGAGAAAGACCAGGTCGAGGACTACGCGCGGCGCAAGGGCTGGGACAGGGAAACGGCGGAACGCTGGCTGGCGCCGAATCTGGGCTACCAGCCCTGATTCAGCAGCTTCTCCAGCCAGAACAGCCCGATCACGGTCTTGGTTTCGCAGATTTTGCCGCTGCGCAGCCAGTCCATCGCCTCGCCGAATGGCAGGCGAAACACTTCCAGGAATTCGTCGTGGTCGCGGCCGTGATTGCCTTCCGTGAGGCCGCGCGCCAGATAAAACGCCAGCCGCTCGTCCGAATAACCGATGCAGGGGTAAATCGTGGTGACTTCGCGCCATTCGGTGGCGGTGTAGCCGGTTTCCTCTTCCAGTTCACGTTTCGCGCAAACCAGGTCGGACTCGCCGGGGTCGATCTTGCCTGCCGGCAGTTCGATGAAGTCGCGGTGCAGCGGGTAGCGGTGCTGGCGCTCCAGCAGCAGGTCGCCGTTGTCGAACACCGGGATGACGACCACCGCGCCGGGATGAACGATATATTCGCGCGTCGACTCGTTGCCATTGGGCAGGCGCACGCGATCACGCTTGACGTGCATGAGCCGTCCCTGAAAGACGGTTTCAGTGGCCAGTTCGATTTCTGTCAGGTTGAGGGTTTCGTTTTTCATGGCCGCCATGATAACGAGCGCGGGCAAAAAAATGCCGGGCTCTTGCGAACCCGGCAAATCGAGGAGACGGGCCCCTCTGCGGAGAACTTCCACTTGCAGTGCAAACCGCAAGTCCGTTCATGCTAAGAGGAGGCGCAAACTTTGTATCTACAACTTTAGTTGTAGGCAGACCCTAATACGTTGTTTATATTGACTTAATAATTTCGCGCAAAGCGGAATACTGACGCCGGCTCACCATCAGGCGTTCGTCCAGTCCGTCCAGCTTCAGGAAATGGCCCTCGTCCTCGCCGGGCAGTTTGCCGATTTCGCGGATGCGCGCGCTGGCGACCAGACAGTTGCGATGGATGCGCAGGAAAGCAGCGCCAAACTCGCTTTCCAGCCGGATGAGCGACTCCTCGAGGAGAAATTCGCGGGCGGCGGTGCGGATGGTGACGTATTTGAGCTCCGCCTTGAGATACAGGATATCGGCTAGCGGGATCAGCACGATGCGGCCTTTTTCGTTGACCGACAGATGGGTGCGGGCTTTCGGGTGGGCGTCGCGCAAACGATCGAGTACGGCGCCGCTCAGGCTGTGCGCCCGCGACAGGGCGCGTACCAGCCGGTCGGCACGAACCGGCTTCAGCAGGTAATCGACGGCGTTGAGATCGAACGCCTGGCAGGCGTAGGCATCGTAAGCCGTGCTGAAGATGATGGCGGGCGGCGCCGCCAGCCGGTTGAGGTGGGCAGCGCATTCGAGCCCGTCCATGCCAGGCATGCGGATGTCGAGCAGCACGGCATCAACCGGCTGCTGCTGCACCTGTGCCAGCGCATCCAGCCCGTTGTCGGCTTCGCCGACGATGTCGACCGCCAGCTGGTCAGCGCAATCCGCCAGCACGTCGCGCAGGCGATGGCGCGCGGGCGCCTCGTCATCGACGATCAGGACGCGCAGGGGCGGGCCGGGTGGTGAGTTCACGGGTGTAGGGAATGGCAATGTTCACTTGGTAAACGGTGCCCAGCGGTTCCAACTTGAGTTGGGCGTCGAGATCGAAATGCAGCAGCAGGCGCTCGCGGATATTGTCCAGCGCGATGCGGTTGCCCTTGTGGTGGCCGGCGTCCGCGGCAATCGGATTGCGCACCACGATGTGCACCTTGTCGGCGCTGCGATAGATGTTGAGGCTGATTTCGCCGCCTGCGGGTTGCGGCTCGATGCCGTGGTAGACCGCGTTTTCCACCAGCGGCTGGATCACCAGCGGCGGAATCAGTGCATCGCCCGGCATTTTGCTGATGTGCCAGACCACTTGCAGGCGGTCGCCCAAACGCAGCTGCTCCAGTTCCAGATAGGCGCGGGTAAGTGCGACCTCATCTTCCAGCGGCGCCAGTTGGCGGGCGTCGCTCATCAGCGCGCGAAACAGGTCGGCCATGTTTTCCAGCGCGTGTTCGGCACGGCGCGGGTCGCTGCGCACCAGCGACAGTACCGCGTTCAGGCTATTGAACAGGAAATGCGGACGGATGCGCGCCTGCAAGGCTTGCAGGCGCGCTTCGGTGATGGCGGGCGACAATGCGCGGGCGCGCAGGTTGAAATACGACAACAGCCCCGCGCCGATCAACAGGGAAAATGCCGCCACTCCGGTGGGCGGTAACGCACCCCGATCATCCAGCAGCGGGCTCAACCACATGGCCACCCATACCGGTACTGCCACGCCGATGGCAAGCGTCAACCCCACGCCCAACTGATAGGCCTGGCTGCGCAGCCAGCGCCCTGCTGCGCACAGCGCCAGCAAGGTCAGCAGCAAGGCCGGTTGCGCCAAGGCCGACAGGGCGATGAATTCTGTCCAGAACGCTTGCACGCCTGACGCGCGCGCCACCACTCCGGCAACCAGCGCGGCTTCCACCGTCAGCGCGATGCGCAGGTTCACCCCCAGGTGACAGAAGTTCGGCAATTCGACCTGCCGGTTGTTATGATTCCTGCTTTTCATCCCAGTTCTTATCCCATGAGCACGTCATCGACGCCGCCTGCAGCGTGGTCCGGCCGGTTTTCCGAGCCGGTTTCCGAAATCGTCAAACGCTACACCGCGTCGATTCCCTTCGATTATCGGCTGGCCGAGTTCGATATTCAGGGTTCGCTGGCGCACGCCGCCATGTTGCACCACGTCGGCGTCCTGTCCAAGGACGACCTGGCGGCAATTCAGCACGGCATGGCCGAATTGCTGGCCGAGATTCGTGCTGGCCGCTTCGTCTGGTCGCTCGACAGGGAAGATGTCCACCTCAACATCGAAGCCGCGCTCACCGCCAGGGTCGGCGATGCCGGCAAGCGCCTGCACACCGGACGTTCGCGCAACGACCAGGTGGCAACCGATATCCGCCTCTACCTGCGCGACGCGATCGACCGCATCACAGTCGGACTCAAGGCCTGCCAGACTTCGCTGGTCGACCTGGCCGAGGCGCACGCCGACACCGTGATGCCGGGCTTCACCCACCTGCAGGTGGCGCAGCCGGTGACCTTCGGCCACCATCTGCTGGCCTACTTCGAAATGCTGGCGCGCGACGCCGAGCGCATGGCCGACTGCCGTCGCCGCGTCAACCGCCTGCCTTTGGGCGCGGCTGCGCTGGCCGGTACCAGCTATCCGATCGACCGCGAATATGTCGCGCGCGCGCTCGGCTTCGAGGCGGTGTGCGAAAACTCGCTCGACGCCGTGTCCGATCGCGATTTCGCCATCGAATTCGCCGCCGCCGCTGCGCTGGTGATGACGCACCTGTCGCGCCTGTCGGAAGAGCTGATCCTGTGGATGAGCCCGCGCTTCGGCTTCATCGACCTGGCCGACCGCTTCTGCACCGGCTCCAGCATCATGCCGCAGAAAAAGAATCCAGACGTGCCGGAGCTGGTGCGCGGCAAGACCGGCCGGGTGAACGGCCATCTGGTCGCCCTGCTGACCCTGATGAAAGGCCAGCCGCTGGCCTACAACAAGGACAACCAGGAAGACAAGGAACCGCTGTTCGACACCGTCGACACGCTGACCGACACCCTGGCGATCTACGCCGACATGCTTACCGGCGTCACCGTCAAGCCCGATGCGATGCGCGCCGCAGTGATGCAGGGCTTTGCCACCGCCACCGATCTGGCCGATTACCTGGTAAAAAAGGGCGTGCCCTTTCGCGATGCGCATGAAGTGGTGGCGCGCGCGGTGCGGTCAGCCGACACCAGCGGGCGCGACCTGGCCGATCTGCCACTGGCCGAATTGCAGGCCTTCAGTCTGGTGATCACGGACGACGTCTACGCCGTGCTGACGCTGGAAGGTTCGCTCGCCGCCCGCGATCATCTGGGCGGCACCGCCCCGAATCAGGTGCGTGCCGCCATCGAACGGGCTCGCAAACGGATTTAAGCTGCGGGTTCCAGGCGCGGTGGCGGTGAGTGTTCACGGCAAATCCGCCGTGTTTCGGGGCTGCTGAGTTTTTCCTGCATCAGGCCGCAGAAATAACTGCGCGGTCCAAGCCGCTGGTTGTGGCGGCAAGTCGCACACACCCCGAAACTGCGTTTGCCGCTTTGCACCTGCACTTGCGCCAGCACCTGCCGCAGCACCACCATGGCCGAGGTCACCCGCGCCGGGCTGGCGGTTTGCACGATGTCACGCCAGGCGCTGCCGGCGCTCAGCGTCTTCAGCAGCGTGGTGCCGCCTTCGGTCAGGATCAGCCGCACCACCCGGCCGTCGCGGGGGTCGGCGTAACGCGAGATCAATCGGCGACGCGCCAGCACCAGCACGGTTTGCGACACCGTGCCCTTGGTCAGCCCGAGGTATTCGGTGAGCGCCTGCGGCGTGTTGCTGAAGCGGTTGGCCTGGTTCAGATAAAACAGCACCTGCAAATGCACCGGCTGCAGCCCCTGCGCCGCCCCCGCCTGCCGCAAATCGGCACGCGTCAGCAGCGACAGCCGCTCGACCAGATCAAACAGGGTGAGCGCCTGGCTTTTCAAAATTCAGGGAATGGAATCAGAAGCGGACCATGACGCCGCCCTGCGCGGCGATCAGCGCGGCCAGTTTGTCGTAGAGCGGCTCGCCGCTCTTGGTGTCGAACCAGCCGGCATCCAGCGGCTTGAAGTGGAAGCCTCCCGAGCGCGCGGCCACCCAGATTTCGCGCGCGACGCCGTGGCGGTTGATGATGATCTTGCTGCCATCGTCGAACTCGACCTCGATGATGCCATCGGCCGGCGTCTCGAAATCCAGGTCGGCGTCTTCCAGCGCCTGCTCGATACGGGCCAGAGTTGTGCCGGCGGTCTGGGTGAATTCGGCCTCGCTTGATTCGGTTTTCGTCATGATGTCCCGTGCTAACATTTCGCGCATGAAACTGCGCACCATATATATAGTGTCCCTGTTGCTGTGCGGGCTCGGTCTGACGGCCTGCGGCGCCAAGGGTCCCCTGTATCTTCCCGAAAAACCTCCCGCACCGCAACGGACTTCCAATTGAATACCCTGCATCGACTCGACGGCCACCTCCATCTTGAAGGCGTGGCGCTGAATGCGCTTGCCGAGCGTTTCGGCACCCCCCTTTATGTCTACTCGCGGCAGGCGCTCGAGGAGGCTTACCAGGCCTACGCCCAGGCGTTTGCCGACACGCCGCATCTGATCTGTTACGCGGTCAAGGCCAACTCCAGTCTGGCGATCCTCAACCTGTTCGCCCGACTCGGCACCGGCTTCGACATCGTCTCCGGCGGCGAACTCGCCCGCGTGCTGGCCGCCGGCGGCGACCCGGGCAAGGTCGTATTCTCCGGCGTCGGCAAGACTGCGGACGAAATGCGCGCCGCACTCGACGCCGGCATTCTCTGCTTCAACGTCGAATCGGTCAGCGAACTGCACCGGCTGAATCGCGTGGCGGGCGAGCAGGGCAAGATCGCGCCGGTATCGTTTCGGGTCAACCCCGACGTCGATCCCAAGACGCACCCGTATATCTCCACCGGGCTGAAGGAAAACAAGTTCGGCGTGCCGATTGCCGACGCGCCCGCGCTATATCGCCTGGCAGCCAGTCTGCCCCATCTCAGGATCACCGGTATCGATTGCCACATCGGCTCGCAGCTCACCGACCTGTCGCCGCTGGCCGACGCAGCCGACCGCGTGCTGGCGCTGGTCGACGCGCTGGCGGCCGACGGCATCGCGCTGCATCACATCGACCTCGGCGGCGGTGTCGGCATCCGTTACCGGGATGAAACGCCGCCCGATCTCGCCGCCTATGGCCGCGTGCTGGCGACGCGCTTTGCCGGCCGCCACGAAAGGCTGCTGCTGGAACCCGGGCGCTCGCTGGTCGGCAACGCCGGCCTGCTGCTTACCCGCGTCGAGTACCTGAAGCCGGGCGAGGACAAGAATTTCGCCATTGTCGACGCGGCGATGAACGACCTGATGCGTCCCGCACTGTACGAGGCGTATCACGAAATCGTTGCGGTCGACCAGCGGAAAGCGCCTGCACAGCGCTACGACATCGTCGGGCCGATCTGCGAGACTGGCGATTTCCTTGGCTTTGCGCGCGATCTGGCAATCGATGAGGGCGATCTGCTGGCATTGCTTTCGGCGGGCGCCTACGGCATGAGCATGGCTTCTAACTACAATTCACGCCCGCGAGCAGCCGAAGTCATGATCGACAAGAATGAAATTCACCTCATCCGGGAACGCGAAACACAAGACATCATGATGGCCGGAGAACGGCTTGTTTCCTGAGTTCAAGCAATGCCGTCCAGATTGGATTTTTCATATTTATAGTATCGGATCGATACATTTTGTTTGACTGCGACATTTTTCACCGAATTATTTGCACGGCGCCTTGACTATTGATTGAACCCGTGAAAAAAGTAACTAGAATAAGGCTCACCAAGCGGAGCCTCGGTATCGCCCGTGTTTAGCGGATTTCGGGCAAGTCGGTTGCCTGTCGGTACCACGCTTTGGAAGTGCAAATTCTGACTGCACGTGGCTTTAAGCTGTAGTGATAAGTGAATGTGTTCAACTTCTAAGGAGTGATAAATGGCAACAGTGAAAAAACCCGCCGCCAAACCGGCGGCCAAGAAGGCAGCAGCCAAACCCGCTGCCAAACCCGCCGTAAAGAAAGCCGCAGCCAAGCCGGCAGCCAAGAAGCCTGTCGCCAAAAAAGCGGCACCGGCCAAAAAGGCAGTCGCCGCCAAAAAACCGGCAGCCAAGCCCGTAGCTAAAAAGGCTGCAGCCAAGCCGGCAGCCAAGAAGCCCGTCGCCAAAAAAGCGGCACCGGCCAAAAAGGCAGTCGCCGCCAAAAAACCGGCAGCCAAGCCCGTAGCTAAAAAGGCCGCAGCCAAGCCGGCAGCCAGGAAGCCCGCCGCGAAACCGGTCGCCAAAAAAGCGGCACCGGCCAAAAAGGCAGTCGCCGCCAAAAAACCGGCAGCCAAGCCCGTAGCTAAAAAGGTCGCAGCCAAGCCGGCGGCCAAGAAGCCCGTCGCGAAACCGGTCGCCAAAAAAGCGGCACCGGCAGCCAAGAAGCCCGTTGCGAAGAAAGCGGCTCCTGCCGCCAAGCCCGCATCGGCTCCGGCGTCTGCCCCCGCACCGGCGGTACCGGTCATCAAGCCTTTCGGGCTCTAACAGGTCGGGCACTGCCCAATCTGAAACGGGGGCCTGGCCCCCGTTTTTTATTGGCCAGCCGGTGCCAGGCTCCCGCTTGTAATGCTTGCCCTGCCTACCCGGCCAGGGCGAAACGGGTGCGGACAGCCTGAAGCAAGTTCACCCCCCACGGCAGCCGGATGACCAGCAACAGCACCAGCACGCCGCCATAGATCAACGGCTCCGTCATGTCCTTCTTCACCAGCCACAGGTAGTGGATCACGCCCAACAGGGCAATGACATACACCAGCCGGTGCAACTGCTGCCAGCGTCGGCCGAGCCGCCGCATCATGGCGTGGCTCGAGGTCACGGCGAGCGGAACAAGCAGCACAAAGGCGGCGAAGCCGGCCGTGATGAAGGGGCGCTTCATGATGTCCCTGGCGATCGCTGCCGGATCGAAGAACTGATCCAGCCAGACATACGTGACGAAATGCAGGCAGGCGTAAAAGAAGCTGAACAGGCCCAGCATGCGCCGGTAACGGATGAGGTCGGCACGCCCGCTCAGCCGCCGCAACGGGGTGACGGACAGCGTCACCATCAGCCCGACCAGCGTCCAGGTACCGGTGGAGTGGGTGATGAACTCGATCGGGTTGGCGCCCAGGCCGCCGCTTCCGCCAAGGTAGATCAGCCGCGCCAGCGGCAACAGGCAGATACCGAACACCCAGAACTTCGGGTTGCGCAGAACAGCGCCCATCAGAAGAACTTTTTCAGGTCCATGCCGCGATACAGCTGGGCCACCTGATCCCCATAACCATTGAACATCAGCGTGTCGCGCTTGAAGAACTCGCCGATACGGCGCTCTTTGGCCTGGCTCCAGCGGGGGTGATCAACCTGCGGATTGACGTTGGAATAAAAGCCATACTCCGCTGGCGCCGCTTTCATCCATGCGGTCAGCGGCGGTTTTTCCACCAGCCGGATTTTGACGATGGACTTGGCGCTCTTGAACCCGTATTTCCAGGGCACCACCAGGCGGATCGGCGCGCCATTCTGGTTGGGCAGCACTTCGCCGTACAAGCCCGCCGCCAGGAGCGTCAAAGGATGCATCGCCTCGTCCAGGCGCAGGCCTTCGACGTAGGGCCAGTCGAGCACGCCGGAACGCTGCCCGGGCATCTGCCTGGGGTCGTGCAGGCTGACGAATTCGACATATCGGGCATTGCCGGTGGGCTCGGCGCGGCGCAGCAGCTCGGCCAGCGGAAACCCCACCCATGGGATCACCATCGACCAGCCTTCGACGCAACGCATGCGATAGACGCGTTCCTCCAGCGGCGCGAGCTTCATCAGGCTGTCGATGTCCCAGGTTCTGGCCTGCTTGACGGCACCTTCCACCGTCACCGTCCACGGCCGGGTTTTCAGGCCGCCCGCGTATTCCGCCGGATCGGATTTGTCCACGCCGAATTCGTAAAAGTTGTTGTACGTGGTGACGTCCTTATACGGCGTTTTGGCCTCGTCCAGCTTGTAATCGCTGGCGCGCACGCCGGCGAGCTTGACGCCCGCATGCGCATCGGAGGTCGCGCCGAAGGCGGCACCCGCTGCCAGTGCGCCCAGACCCTGCATGAAGCGGCGGCGCTCGCGGTAGATTTCGGGCGGGGTGATTTCGGACGGGAGGATGTCATCGGGTTGGCGTATCAGCATGGCTCTAATCCAAATTATTGAAGTGTGTACCGAGACAGTCGAGGTCCGCGCGCAATCCTTACAGCACAGGCATGTGAAGTTGACCTCGCCATGCGGTTTTTGTTTCCGCATGGAACTGATAAGGTGCGCATCCATCGTACATCTTTGTTCTTTTTGCGGAATCCGTCATGCGCGCCTTGTTCATCCTGCTGTTCGTCCCGGTGCTTGCCTTTGCCCAGGCGGGCGGCCCGCCCTTCATTCCGGTCAACATGATGAAGGTGAGTGCCTCGCCGGTGTCCAGCACGGTCAACGCCGTGGGCGCGCTGATCGCCGAGGACAGCGTGGTAATCCGCCCGGAAATCGATGGCCGCATTACCACCCTGCTGTTCAAGGAAGGTCAGCCGGTAAGCAAGGGCGCAGTACTGGTGGTGCTTGATTCCGGGGAGCAGCGCGCGCGCGTGGCCGCCGCCCAGGCCGACATGAAGCTGGCGGAAAGCCGCTACAAGCGCAGCGAAGAACTGCTCGCGCAGAATTTTGTTTCCAAACAGGCGCTCGACGAAGCGCGCGCCAACCTCGACATCCTGCGCGCGCGACTATTGCAGGAGCAGGTCGCGCTCGACAAAACCATCATCCGCGCACCGTTTGACGCGGTGGTCGGCTTGCGCCAGGTGAGTCCCGGCGCATACGTCAAAAAAGGCGACGACATCGTGCGGCTGGACGCGCTGGGCGCCCTCAAGCTGGAAGTACCGGTGCCGGAAACCTATCTGCCGCTGGTGCACATCGGCCTGCCGGTCACGTTGACTGTCGATGCGCTGCCCGGACAAACCTTCAGCGGCAAGGTGCATGCCATCGATCCGGTGGTCGATCCGGTGAGCCGCAACGTGCGGGTACGTGCACGCATCGCCAACCCGAAGGGGCAACTCAAGCCCGGCATGTTCGCCCGTGCGACCGCCGACCTGGGCGGCAAGACCAGTGCGATCCTGCTGCCCGAACAGGTCATCGTGCCGCGTTCGGACGGCAGCTACGTGTTTCTGGCGGTCGGCGGCAAGGCCGAACTGCGCAAGGTGACGCTGGGCAAGCGCGAACCGGGGCGGGTCGAAATCGTTTCCGGCGTAGCGGTCGGCGACACGGTCGTTCTCGACGGCCAGATCAAGCTGCGCCCCGGTGTGCCGGTCGTCACGCTGGATCAGGCGGCGCAGATGATGAAGAAAATGCAGGCCGGCAAGCCGCGCTGATCCTGGTTCGCCACGCTTAACCCCAGTCTCCCCACAAAAACCGCGCCATGATCCTCTCCGATATTTCCATCCGCCGCCCGGTGCTGGCCACCGTGATGAGCCTGCTCATCATGCTGGTTGGCCTGATCGCATTCGACCGCCTGCCGGTGCGCGAATACCCCAACATCGACGCCCCGGTGGTATCGGTGCGCACGGTCTATCCCGGCGCCTCCGCCGAAGTGATGGAAAGCCAGGTGACCAAACCGCTGGAGGATTCGCTGTCCGGCATCGAGGGCATCCGCACCATCAAATCGGTCAGCCGCGAGGAAGTCAGCCAGATCACCGTGGAGTTCATCCAGTCGCGCGACCCCGAAGCCGCGGCCAACGACGCCCGCGACCGCGTGGCGCGGGTACGCGGGCTGCTGCCGGTAGAAACCGACGACCCGGTGGTCGCCAAGATCGAGGCCGACGCCCAGGCCATCATCTGGCTGGCGTTCTCCAGCGACCGCCAGTCGCCGCTGGAAATCACCGATTACGCCGATCGTGTGGTGGCCGACCAGTTGAAAACCCTGCCGGGCGTCGCCTCGGTCATCGTCGGCGGCGGACGCCGCTATGCCATGCGGCTGTGGCTCGACCCTGACCGCATGGCGGCGCTGGGGGTGACGGTGCAGGACGTGGAAGCCGCGCTGCGCAGCCAGAACACCGAGCTGCCTTCGGGTCGCATCGAAAGCCAGACCCGCGAATTTTCCGTGCTGGCCGAAACCGATCTGAAGACCCCGGCACAGTTCGAGCAGGTCATCATCCGCGACAGCGGCGGCGTATTGATCCGGCTGGCTGACATCGGCCGCGCCGAAATCGGTGCCGAGGACGAGCGCAACATCGTGCGCGTCAACGGTCGCGCTGCGGTGGGCCTGGGTATCGTCAAGCAGTCGACCGCCAACACCCTGGAAGTCGCCCGTGCGGTCAAGGCCGAACTGCCGCGCCTGCGGGCCACGCTGCCCCCGGGCATGCAGATCAAGATCGGCTTCGACAGCTCGATCTTCATCGAAAAATCGATCGATGCCGTGTACCAAACCATGATCGAAGCCATGGTGCTGGTGGTCGGCGTCATCTTCCTGTTCCTGCGCAACTGGCGCGCCACGCTGATTCCCTTCGTCACCATCCCGGTGTCGCTGATCGGCGCGTTCATCTTCCTCTATGCCATGGGCTTCACCATCAACGTGCTGACCCTGTTGGGGCTGGTGCTGGCGATCGGTCTGGTGGTGGACGACGCCATCGTCATGCTGGAGAACATCTACCGCCACATCGAGGAAGGCATGCCGCCGTTCGATGCCGCACTGAAAGGCGCCAAGGAGATCGGCTTCGCGGTGGTGGCGATGACGCTCACGCTGGCCGCCGTGTTCGCCCCGCTGGCCTTCGCCGAAGGCAACACCGGCAAGCTGTTCACCGAATTCGCGCTGACCGTGGCGGCGGCGGTGCTGGTATCCGGCTTCGTCGCGCTCACCCTGACGCCGATGATGGCAAGCCGGATCCTGCGCCATGAAACCCGCCACAACGCGCTGTTCAATCTGGGCGAACGCGTGCTGAAGGGGCTGAACGCTGCTTATACCCGCGGGCTGACACGCGTGGTCAAACATCCGCGCATCGTCGCGCTGGTGTTCGTGCTGGTCGCGGTCGCCGCCTTCGGCCTGCTGAAATCGCTGAAATCAGAACTCGCGCCGACCGAGGACCGCGGCTTTTTCATCGGCTTCATGCTGGCGCCCGAAGGCTCCACCCTGCAATACACCGATGGTTACGCGCGCCAGCTCGAAGGCTTGCTTCAGCACGTGCCCGAGACCGAAACGGCGTTCGTTGTGGTCGCCCCCGGCCTGGAGCGCCCCAACCCGGTCAACAGCGCGCTGTCGTTCGTGATGCTGAAGCCGTGGGAAGAGCGCACCCGCAGCCAGATGGCCATCACCGAAAGCCTCGGCCCGCAGATGTTCATGGGCATGCCGGGCGTGCTCGCCTTCCCGATCAACCCGCCCTCGCTCGGCCAGAGTTTCCGCAACCCGCCGCTGCAGTTCGTGGTGCAGGCGCCGAGCTACGCCGAGCTGGACAAATCGGTTGAAGCGCTGATGGCCAAGGTGCGTGCCTATCCGGGGCTGGTCAACGCCGATAGCGACCTCAAGCTCAACAAGCCGCAGCTCAAGGTCAATATCAACCGCGACAAGGCGGCGCAGATGGGGGTCGGTGTCGATACCATCGGGCGCACCCTGGAAACCCTGCTCGGCGGGCGCGAGGTCACCCGCTACAAGCAGGCGGGCGAGCAATACAACGTCATGGTCCAGCTCGATCCCGCCGCACGCGCCACCCCGCAGAACCTGACCGCCTTGTATGTGCGCGGCAACGACGGCAGCCTCACCGCGCTGTCCAACCTGGTCGCCGTCACCGAAACCGTCGCGCCGAAGGAACTCAACCACTTCAATCGCCAGCGCGCCGCTGTCATCTCGGCCAACATCGCCCCCGGCTACACCCTGGGTGAAGCGCTCGCCTTCATGGATCAGGCGGCCAGGGAGACGCTGCCGAAATCCGCGCGCACCGCACTCGACGGCCAGTCGCGCGAATTCGGCGAATCCGGGCAAACGCTGGCCATCACCTTCGGGCTGGCGCTGATCATCATTTATCTGGTGCTGGCGGCACAGTTCGAGAGCTTCATCTCGCCCTTCATCATCCTGCTCACCGTGCCGCTCGCCGCCACCGGCGCGCTGCTGGCGCTGAAGCTCACCGGTGCCACGCTCAACGTCTACAGCCAGATCGGGCTGGTGATGCTGGTCGGCCTGATCACCAAGCACGGCATCCTGATCGTCGAATTCGCCAACCAGCTGCGCGAACGCGGCCAGCACAAGGTCGAAGCGGTGATCGAGGCCGCCAGCCTGCGCCTGCGGCCGATCCTGATGACCACTGCCGCGATGGTGCTGGGCGCGGTGCCGCTGGCACTCGCCCACGGCGCGGGTGCCGAATCGCGTTCGCCGATCGGCTGGGTCATCGTCGGTGGCCTGCTGCTCGGCACCCTGCTGACCCTGTTCGTCATTCCGGTCGCCTACACCCTGCTGACGCGCGACCGCAAAACCGCCGTCAGCGCACCCCGACCGCTCGCCCCCGCCCCCCAGAAATGACGAACTCGCTGCCGCCCTGACGAGGCTTCGTCAGGGCGGCAGCGGCTCGCCTTCATCAAGCCGTCAAAACACCCTGATTCAATAAGGCTTTTCAAGGCCTGGCCGCAATCGGGAGACTGGCATGGACGCTGCATATACCTTTGCATACGCAACGCAAGGAGTAGTGGAAATGATCGAATTAAGCCAAGGCTGCTCACTAGACATCACCCTGCAAGAAGACGCGCAAGGCCGCGACAGCGTCGTAGTCGCGCTCATGAACCAGGGCTGCGAGTTGAGCCTCACCCCACACCAGGCACGCGTGCTGGCAACCGAACTCATCATGGCGGTCAACCGCGCCGAAGTGCGCAACAACCTCAAACACAGCCAGAACATGGTGCGCGGCGGGCAGCCGCAAATCTCCCAGCGCAACCAGTTTCGGACTGCCTGAGCAAACAGTTTTCGGGCGACCGGCTTCGGTCGCACCCAAGGTAGCGGGCAGCCAGGCTTGCGCTACCTAATTATTAGCCCCGCATTGTCGGCGGCTCGCCATCCATGATAGGGTGGCATCTAGGCGCGACGGATTCGTCCTCGCGCCTTTTCTTTACGCCCACCGGGCATTTTCATTACTTCGCAGGAATCCAGCATGGCCGTCATCGAACTCACTCAGGCAAATTTCGAATCCACCATCCAGGGCAACGACGTCGTCGTCGTCGATTTCTGGGCACCCTGGTGCGGCCCCTGTCGCGGCTTTGCGCCCATTTTCGAAGCCGCCGCCGAGAAGCACGCCAACATCGTCTTCGCCAAGGTCAACACCGAAGTCGAGCAGGAGCTCGCCGGTTTCTTCCAGATTCGGTCCATCCCCACCCTGATGGTGTTCCGCGAGCAGGTCATCCTGTATTCCGAAGCGGGCTCGCTGCCTGCTCATGCGCTCGACGGCCTGATCGAACAGGTGATGGGACTGGACATGGCGCAAGTCCACAAGGACATCGCCGAGCAGCAGGCCTCGCCCCAGGCTTGAAGCCTCAGGCTTGCGGATTGAGCAGCTGCCGCGCCAGCGGCAGCGTAATCGGGCGGCGCGTTTCCAGACTCACCCGGTCCAGCGCTTCCAGCACCGCCAGCAGGCTTTGCATGTCGCGCGCGGCACGGGTCAGCAGATAATCTGCCACCTGCGGGTCAAGCTTGAATCCGAGGGTTTCGGCGTGCTGCTGCAACGCAGTGCGCTTTTCCGCATCGTTCAGCGGCTGCATCTGAAACACCAGTCCCCAGCCAAACCGGGTTTGCAGTTCCGGCATCAGCGGAAGCTCGGCTGGCGGCACGCTGCCCGCGGCCAGCCACAATCCGGCGTGTTCACGCACCTGGTTGAATGCAGCAAATCCAGCCTGCTGCCGGGCGGCGTCCCAGCTTTCCACCGCGTCTGCCACCACCACCTCGCCCGCCTCGGCGCCGCCCTGCACCACGCTGTGCCCGCGCGCTTCACACGCTGCCGCCCAGGCCGCCAGCACATAACTCTTGCCGCTTCCAGGCGCCCCCCATATGTACACCATGCGCTCGGTCGCCGTGCCGTCGAGCATGGCATTGAGCTGCGCCATGAGTTCACTATTGCGCCCCGCTACAAAGCGGGCGAGATCGGGGCAGGCATGCGGGCGAATGTCGAGGAGGAGTTGCTGCATGGGGCGAGAGGATAAGCCATCCGAATGCGTCCGCGCCACAGCCTGCTTACATCAGCGCATCAAACAGCCTCGCCACGTTTTGCAGCAGGCGTTTCAGCGCCGGGCGTTTGGCCCAGGCGACCGGATCAACCGTATCGGACCTGGCCAGATAACCCTGCTCGATTGTCCATAGATCGGCGGCCACCGCGGAATCATAGATCAACACGGTGACTTCCTCGTTGAGCTCGAACGAACGCCGGTCGAGGTTGGACGAACCGATCAGCGCCACGTGCTCGTCCACGCTCATCAGTTTCGCGTGCAGGAAATTGCCGTAATAGCCGTGGATGTTCACCCCAGCCTCCAGCAGCGTGTCGTAATAGGATTCCTGGGCAAACTGGACGAAGGGCTTGTTCGATGCCTTGTCCACAATCAGATGTACCGCAACTCCGCGCCGTGCCGCGTTGCACATGGCACTGACGAATTGCAGCGAGGGAATGAAATAAGGCGTGGTGAGCACCACCCGCGACAGCGCCGCGTACATCAGACCCACCATCACATTTTCCGTGGTGTCAGTACTGTAGCCCGGCCCGCTCGGCAGCACCTGGGCATAGGCGGGTTGATGCTCGCCGGGAATGACGACGTCGACTGCATCTATTTCAGGCGGCAGATTGTCGGTTTCCAGATAGCGATCGCCGAGCAAAACCGCGTGCAACTGCCGCACCACCGCCCCCTCGGCGCGCACCACCATTTCCTCGTTGGTGAGCCCCTTGTTGGCGGTCGGGCTGACAATGTTTTGCGATCCGAAAAATGCCACGCTGCCGTCGATGATCGCGATCTTGCGGTGATTGCGCAGATCGGGACGCATGCGTTCGCGTTTGAATAAACGAAACGGCAGCAGCGCGATCACCTCGGCGCCGGCGGCACGCAGCGCCGGAGCGTGCGCCTTCAGGCCATCGTGCGCGCCGATGGCGTCCATCAGCACCCGTACCGCCACACCGCGCTGCCGCGCGCGCACCAGCGCATCGCTCACCCGGCGGCCGACCGCATCGTCGGCATAAATGTAGTACATCAGGTGAACATGGCGCTGAGCCGTATCGATCCCGGCAATCAGCCGGTCGAGCGCGCCCTGGTAGTCATGGATAAGCTCGAAGCGGTTGCCGCCGACAACGGGGAAGTTCGAGAGCGCGCCGGTCAGATCCAGCGCTGCCCACAACTGCGCGGGTGCGCCCTCGCGAAAGGGTGCCACCGGCGCGTGGCGGTAAACACGGTCGATCGTTTCACTGACTACCGTCTGCCGGGCGAGCCGCCACCTGGGTAGATACGCGCGGCCAAACAGGGCATAGAGAAACAATCCCGCCCAGGGCAGAAAAAAGATCAGCAGCAACCAGCTCCTGGCCGCCGCCGCATCACGGCGGTAGGGCACATAAAACAGCATCGCGAGACGAATTGACCACTCGCTCGCGCCGTACAGCTCGACCCAGGTAATCGCCATGCTTCCTCACCCGCCCCGTGTGCATCCTTCCGGATGGATTCTAGCGCAGGGGCGAAAGGCGCCGGCTCGCCCGCTATACTTTCGGTTCTTGACCCGCTGTTCCGAAAGTTTGCCGATGAAAGCTGCGTTTCCCCTGCCTGTTCGACCCCTCATCCAGCCACCGCCCATGGTGGAGGAAGTGCTCGACGCCGACGAACGCGAGGCGCTGAAAACGCGCATCAAGGCGCTGATGAAACAACAGGATGCCGTGCTGGTGGCGCATTACTACACCTCGGCCGACCTGCAGGACCTGGCCGAAGAGACCGGCGGCTGCGTGTCGGACTCGCTGGAAATGGCGCGCTTCGGCCACGCCCATCCGGCGCAGACGCTGATCGTCGCCGGGGTCAAGTTCATGGGCGAGACGGCCAAGATCCTCAATCCGGAAAAGCGCGTGCTGATGCCCGATCTGAACGCAGACTGCTCGCTCGATCTGTCCTGTCCGGCCGACGAGTTCGCCGCCTGGTGCGACGCCTACCCGGATCGCCTGTCGGTGGTCTACGCCAACACCAGCGCGGCGGTGAAGGCGCGCGCCGACTGGGTCGTCACCTCCGGCATCGCGGTCAAGATCGTCAAATACCTGCACAGCCAGGGCCACAAACTGCTGTGGGCGCCGGATCGCCATCTGGGCGATTATGTGCAACGGGTCACTGGCGCCGACATGCTGCTGTGGCAAGGCTCGTGCGTGGTGCATGAAGCGTTCAAGGCCGAGGCCCTGAAAAAGCTGCACACCGAGCACCCCGCCGCCGCCGTGCTGGTGCACCCCGAATCGCCCGCAGCGGTGATCGCGCTGGCCGACGTGGTGGGCTCGACCACGCAGCTGATCGACGCGGTGCGCACGCTGCCCAATCCCGAATTCATCGTCGCCACCGACAACGGCATCTTCCACAAGATGCGCGCCGCCGCCCCCGGCAAGCTGCTGCTGGAAGCGCCGACCGCGGGCGAGGGCGCCACCTGCCAGTCATGCGCGCATTGCCCGTGGATGGCGATGAACGGCCTGCGCAATCTGGCCGCCGTGCTGGAGACCGGTGGCAACGAAATCCACATCGAGGAATCCATCCGCGCCAAAGCCCGGCTGTCGATCCAGCGCATGCTGGACTTCGCCGCCGCTGAAAAGGCCGGCCGCATCCAGCTCGGGGACTGAATCGTGGCGGGAGCCAGTTTGCTTGCGCTGCTCGACGACATCGCCACCATCCTCGACGATGTGTCGGCGATGACCCAGGTCGCCGCCAAGAAAACCGCCGGGGTGCTGGGCGACGACCTGGCGCTCAACGCCCAGCAGGTTGCCGGCATCAAAGCCGAGCGCGAGCTGCCGGTGGTGTGGGCGGTCGCCAGGGGTTCGTTCATCAACAAGGCGATTCTGGTGCCGGCGGCGCTCGCCATCAGCGCGTTTGCGCCGTGGCTGGTGACGCCCCTGCTGATGCTGGGTGGCGCGTTCCTCTGCTTTGAAGGTTTCGAGAAGCTGGCGCACCAATATCTTCACGGCGCCGCCGAAGACACGACGCACCACGCCGAACTGATGCATGCGCTGGAAGACCCGACGGTTGATCTGGTTGCATTGGAAAAAGACAAGATCAAGGGCGCCATCCGCACCGATTTCATTCTCTCTGCCGAAATCATCGTCATCACCCTCGGCACCGTGGCCGCTGCGTCCTTCGGCCAGCAGGTCGCCGTGCTCGCCGGCATCGCCATCATCATGACCATCGGCGTCTACGGTCTGGTCGCCGGCATCGTCAAGCTCGACGATGCCGGGCTGTATCTCAGCCAGCGCGCCAGCGCGTCCGCACGCGCAGTCGGTCGCGTGCTGCTGGCGGCCGCGCCGAAACTGATGAAAGTGCTGACGGTGCTCGGCACAGCGGCGATGTTCCTGGTCGGCGGCGGAATTCTGGTGCATGGCGTGCCTGCCGCGCATTATCTGCTCGAAGCGGCCAGTCACGCCGCTGCCACGCTGCCCGTGATCGGCGGCGCACTCGCCGTGTTCACCCCCTTGTTGATCGACGCGCTCGCGGGCATCGCAGCCGGGGCACTGGTGCTCGGCGGCGTCAGCCTGGGCAAGCGGGTGACCGGCCGCTAGGACTGGTTAACCCTACCCAGGCGCGCCAGCCCCCGGTCGTGGCTCCGTGACAGCAGCACTTGCGCGATGAGCGCGCCGATCAGCGCCAGAAACATGTCCCACTGGGTATCCCACACATCGCCCTGGGTGGCGAGGAACGCATCGGCGTCTCCCCCCATCACCAGCGCCGCGCCCCATTCGGTGAATTCATAGCAGGCGGAAAACGCCAGCACCACGCAGGTGGTGAGGAAAAACAGCCAGCCGCCGGGTTTGAGCGGAGTCTGGCGCAGCAGGATTTCCCGCGTCAGGATCGCCGGGACGAAACCCTGCGCCAGATGCCCCAAGCGGTCATAGTGATTGCGCGCGAGATCGAATGCGTCCTGCACCCAGAAGCCGACCGGCACCCGCGCATAGGTGTAATGCCCGCCCAGCATCAGGATCAGGCCGTGAACGAACAGCAGGCGATAGACCAGGGGCGTGAGCGGAAAACTCCGCCGGGTTGCAAACAGCAGCATCAGCCCCAGCATCACCGGCAGCGTTTCCATCCACCAGGTCAGGCGGTCGACCGGCGCGACGCCCGAGGCGGCGAGCGCCAGCAGCGCCAGCGTGACCAGCAGCGAATTTTCGTGACGCTGGATTCGGTTCACACCCCGCCCTCGCCCGCCAAGTCAATCAAATTACCCTGGCGCCTACACGGCGGGTTCACGTCATAAACACAGGCCATGGTCGATTCCCTGAGTACCGGATGGTTTTTACGCGATTGTAGCGGCTCACGACTTGCGCCCATATCCCGTAAAATACCGGCTTTGAAGCAGATCGATCCAGCCTCGCCCGTGCGGTGCCGGACACTCCCCAGCATGACCGCACGCCTGCGCGAAATTCCCTACAACTACACCTCGTTTTCCGACCGCGAAATCGTCATCCGCCTGCTCGGCGCCGACGCGTGGGACGTGCTCAACACCTTGCGTGGCGAACGCAAAACGGGGCGTTCGGCACGCATGCTGTTCGAGGTGCTGGGCGACATCTGGGTGGTGCGGCGCAATCCCTATCTGGAAGACGACCTGCTGGCCAACCCCAAGCGGCGCAAGATGCTGGTGGACGCCTTGCAACACCGGCTGCAGGCAATCGAGACGCGGCGTCAGGGCAACGAGCTGGTGGGACAGCTGCTGGCGGCGGCCGGGCACGCGGTACGCGAATTCGAAGCCTGGTTTGCCGACACCACCGACCTGCGCGCACGCATCCTGCGCCGCCTGGCTGGCGTCACCCGCAGGGACAACATCGCATTCGACGGCCTGGCGCGCGTCTCGCATGTCACCGACGCCACCGACTGGCGGGTGGAATACCCGTTTGTGGTGTTGACGCCCGACACCGAGGCCGAGATGGCCGCACTGGTGGCCGGGCTGATCGAACTGGGACTGACCATCATCCCGCGCGGCGGCGGCACCGGCTACACCGGCGGCGCGGTGCCGCTGACCGACCATGCCGCGGTCATCAACACCGAAAAGCTCGAGGCGATGAGCGCGGTGGAAATGCGCAATCTGCCCGGAGTGGAATTCGAAGTGCCCACCATTCACTGCGGCGCCGGCGTCGTCACCAAGCGGGTGATGGAAGCGGCCGATGCCGCCGGGCTGGTGTTCGCGGTCGATCCGACCTCGGCCGACGCCTCCACCATCGGCGGCAACGTGTCGATGAACGCCGGCGGCAAGAAGGCAGTGCTGTGGGGCACCGCGCTGGACAACCTGGTGTCGTGGCGCATGGTCACCCCGGACGCCGACTGGCTCGAAGTCAGCCGGCTCGACCACAACCGCGGCAAGATTCACGATGCGCCGTCGGCCACCTTCGAAATCCGCCGCTTTGCACCGGACGGCAAGACGCCGAAAGGCTCGCCGGAAATCCTCGTCATCCCCGGCAGCCGCTTCCGCAAGACCGGGCTGGGCAAGGACGTTACCGACAAGTTCCTCGCGGGCCTGCCCGGCATCCAGAAGGAAGGCTGCGACGGACTGATCACCTCGGCGCGCTTCATCCTGCACCGCCTCCCGGCGCACACCCGCACCGTCTGCCTGGAGTTTTTCGGCAGCGCGCGCGACGCGACGCCGGCGATCGTCGAAATCAAGGACTACTGCGACGCCCACCCCGACATCCTGCTGGCCGGACTGGAGCACCTCGACGCCCGCTATGTCAAGGCGGTCGGCTACGCCACCAAGGCGCCGCGCGCGACGCGCCCGAACATGGTGCTGCTGATCGACGTGGTGTCGGACAACGCAATCGCGGTCGGCGAAGCCGCGTCGAAGATCGTCCAGCTCGCCAACGCGCGCGACGGCGAGGGCTTCATCGCGGTGTCGGCCGAGACGCGCAAGAAATTCTGGCTCGACCGCGCCCGCACCGCCGCCATCGCCGCGCACACCAACGCCTTCAAGATCAACGAGGACGTGGTGATTCCGCTGCCGCGGCTGGGCGACTACACCGACGGCATCGAGCGCATCAACATCGAGCTGTCGATCAGCAACAAGCTGAAGCTGCTCGATGCGCTGGCCGGGTTTTTTGCCGCGCCGCTGCCGCTGCTGGAAGACGAAGACACCATCGCCGATCCTGTACAGGTGGCAGACAAACAGACGCAGGCACAAGCGCTTGTCGCAACCGTGCGCCAACGCTGGGCGGATTACTTGGCCCAGCTCGATGCGCCGCACGAGAGCGGAACGATCTTCACCGCCCTGCGCGACAAGCAACTGCGCGTCTCGTGGAAGCGCGAAGTACGGCGCGAACTGCACCAGCTTTTCGTCGGCCGCGAATACACCCGTATCCTCGAAGCCTGCGACCGCATTCACAAGGAAGTGTTGAAAAGCCGCGTGTTCGTCGCGCTGCACATGCACGCCGGCGACGGCAACGTGCACACCAACATCCCGGTCAACTCCGACGACTACGCCATGTTGCAGGCCGCCAACGCAGCGGTGGCGCGCATCATGCAGCTGGCAACGGATCTGGGCGGGGTGATTTCGGGCGAGCACGGCATCGGGCTGACCAAGCTGGAATTTCTCGACGCCGACGCCATCGCGATCTTCGCCGGCTACAAGCAGCAGGTCGATCCGAACGGCCGCTTCAACAAGGGCAAGCTGCTGCCCGGCGCCGATTTGCGCAACGCCTACACGCCCTCGTTCGGTCTGCTGGAAGCCGAGTCGATCATTCTCGAAGCCTCCGAAACCGAAGCCATCGCCGATTCGATCAAGGACTGCCTGCGCTGCGGCAAGTGCAAGCCGGTGTGCAACACCCACATTCCGCGCGCCAATCTGCTGTATTCGCCGCGCAACAAGATTCTCGCCACCTCGCTGTTGATCGAGGCGTTTCTGTACGAGGAGCAGACCCGGCGCGGCGTGTCGCTGAAGCATTTCGACGAGTTCGGCGACGTCGCCGACCACTGCACGGTGTGCCACAAGTGCAAGAATCCCTGCCCGGTCGACATCGACTTCGGCGACGTCTCGATCGCCATGCGCAATATGCTGCGCAAGCAGGGCAAGAAAAAAATCAACCCCGGCACCTGGGCGTCGATGGCCTTCCTCAACGCGACCGACCCCGCCACCATCAAGGCGCTGAGGAAGCCGCTGATCGAATGGGGCTATGCCAGCCAGCGGCTGGGGCACACGCTGTTCAAGCGCCTGGGACTGATCCAGGCGCAGACGAAAAACCCGCCTGCTTCATTGGGCAAGCCCAGGCTGGTCGCACAGGTGATCCACCTGGTCAACAAGCCGATGCCGGGCGGACTGCCGAAGAAGACCTCGCGCGCGCTGCTGGGGCTGGAAGACGCCTCGATTGTTCCAATACTCCGCAACCCGGCCAAACTGTCCGACGATTCCGACGCGGTGTTCTACTTCCCCGGCTGCGGCTCCGAGCGGCTGTTCTCGCAGGTGGGGCTCGCCACCCAGGCGATGCTGTTCGAACTTGGCGTGCAGACCGTGCTGCCGCCCGGCTATCTGTGCTGCGGCTACCCGCAGACCGCAGGCGGCCAGGCCGACAAGGGCGAGGCGATCACCGCCCAGAACCGCGTGCTGTTCCACCGCGTGGCCAACACGCTCAACTACCTCGACATCAAGACCGTGATCGTGTCGTGCGGCACCTGCATGGACCAGCTGCTGAAATACGAATTTGGGAAAATCTTCCCCGGCTGCCGCCTGCTCGATATCCACGAGTACCTGATGGAGAAAGGCGTGAAACTGGAAGGCGTGAGCGGCGAGCAATACCTCTATCACGACCCCTGCCACACCCCGATGAAAACCCACGCGCCGATGAAGGTCGCCAACGCGTTGCTCGGCGGCTCGCTTGAAAATAGCGTGGTCACGCTGTCCGATCGCTGCTGCGGCGAATCCGGCACCCTCGCCGTCACCCGTCCGGACATTTCCACCCAGATCCGTTTCCGCAAGGAAGAGGAAATCCGCGCCAGCGTCGCCTCGCTCGGCGCGGGCAGCCAGCCGGTCAAGCTCCTCACCAGCTGCCCGTCCTGTCTGCAGGGCCTGGCGCGCTACAGCGACGACGCCGGCACCACGCCGGATTACATCGTGATCGAGCTGGCGAAAAAACTGCTCGGCGAAAACTGGATGGCGAGCTACCTCGCCCGCGTCGGCAACGGCGGCATCGAGCGGGTGTTGTTGTAGGTGGATCAATAACTTTAGCCAGGGGGCCTTGGGTATGACGTGTCCGTTATGCGAAACGCAAGGCGGCGCGGTGCTGTGGCGTAACGATTTCTGCCGCATCGTGCTGGCCGACGAGCCGGATTACCCCGGTTTCCTGCGGGTGATCCTGAATGCCCACGTGAAGGAGATGGCCGACCTGCCGCCAGCCGAACAGGCGGCGTTGATGCAGGTGGTGTTCGCCGCCGAAGCGGCGCTGGTCGAGGTGATGCGGCCCGACAAGATCAACCTGGCCTCGCTCGGCAACGTGGTGCCGCATCTGCACTGGCATGTGATTCCGCGTTTTGCGGACGACCCGCATTTCCCCAATCCGGTGTGGGGAGCGAAGCTGCGGGAGTCGCCGCACGCTGCGCCGCCCGATCTGGATACTCAACTCGCCGCCGCGCTCCACTCGCCAGGAGCAGGCCGTGGCTCCAAAGATGCTGAAGCATCAACAACCACGCTCAACCGGCGGCTTGTTCCTGCGCCGGGAACGGAATCACGGTAGCCGACGGCGCCGCCGCCATCAGACGCTGCGCCGGAAAAATCGCTGAAAAGGTGCTGCCTTTGCCAGGAATGGATTGAATATCCAGGCGTGCGCCGTGGCGGGTGAGGACATGCTTGACGATGGCCAACCCGAGGCCGGTGCCGCCGGTTTCGCGCGAGCGGCTTCGATCCACCCGATAGAAACGCTCGGTCAGCCGGGGGATGTGCTCGGCGGCGATGCCCTCGCCGGTGTCGGTTACCGCAAACACGCCGTCGCCCTCGCGCTCGCGCCAGGCCAGCGTGATATCGCCGCCGTCCGGGGTGTAGCGTACGGCGTTGGACACCAGGTTGCCCAGCGCACTGCGGATTTCCTGCAGGTTGCCCTTGATCCAGACGTCGCTGACGAGGTCGAGGTGAATCCGGTGGCGGCCACGGCTCAGGGATTCGGCTTCGGCTGCGAGCGCGCGCACCAGCTCGGGGACGTTGACGGCTTCATCCTTTAAGGCGTGATCGTCGCTTTCGAGCCGCGACAGGATCAGCAGGTCGTCCAGCAGTCGCTGCATGCGCCGGGTGTGGTCCAGCATCAGGTCGAAATAGCGGCGTGATTCGCTGGCCGGCAGAGCGGGCGCATCGGCCAGGGTTTCGACGAAGCCGCCGACAACCGTCAGCGGCGTGCGCAGTTCGTGCGAAACGTTGGCAATGAAATCACGCCGCATCGCGTCGACCCGCTCGAGGTCGGTGATATCGCGCGCGACCAGCAGTTTCTGTGATTCGCCGAATGGCACCAGTTGCAGCGACAGCGTGATTTCGCGGTTGACCGGTGATTTGCACACCAGCCGCCGCGCGTAATCGACGGCGTCGAGAAATTCCAGGAAATGCGCCTGCCGCATCAGGTAGCGGATGAACTGGCCGCGATCGCGCTCGCAATCCAGCCCCATGTATTTGCGCGAGGCGGGGTTGCACCAGACGATCTGTTCGCTCTGGTTGAGGATGATCATGGCGTCGGGCACCGCCTGGGCGGCGTGCTCGAATTGTTCGAGTGCGGAGGTCAGTTCGCCGCGGCTGGCCTTTTGGCGGCGCTGGAGTTTGTCGAGGCGATAGAAAATATCGCCCCAGGTGCCGGTGGCTTCGGGCGGAATCACTTCGTCTGGGTTTTCCAGCCAGCGCGCCAGGCGGAATTCCTGCCACAGGCGGCGCAGCATCACCAGCGCCTGGATGCCCGCCAGAAACCCCAGCGCGGCAACCCAGCCGGAACCTGCCCACAAAATCAGCGCCACCAACATGACGCTGGCCAACACACTGAGCGGACGCCACCAGAAGCCCATTGAGATATCGCCGGTTAGGAGAGTGGCGCCATTATTGATCCGAAACATGACCGCTTGCAAAGTCTGACAGTGCCGGGATCAGCAATACGACACAGGAGCCTGCGGCGTTTCGGATCAATCATGATCAAGCTGGTTTGTTGAATGGAAACCCGGATTTCGGGTTTCCATTCAACATCAACCCACTTCAGCCGAAAAGCGATAACCCGATCCGCGCACGGTCTGGATCAGTTCGGCATGCCCGGACGGCTCCAGCGCCAGCCGCAGGCGGCGGATATGGACATCGACCGTGCGCTCTTCCACGAATACGTCGTCGCCCCACACCTGGTCGAGCAACTGGGTGCGCGAATACACGCGCTCGGGATGCGTCATGAAAAAATGCAGCAGGCGGAATTCGGTGGGGCCGAGATCCAGCGCCCGCCCTTTGCCCTGCACCCGATGACTGGAGGGATCGAGCCGCAAGCCATTGATTTCCACCGGTTCATCGGTCATCTGCGGCGCGCGGCGGCGCAGCACGGCCTTGATGCGCGACACCAGTTCGCGCGGCGAAAACGGCTTGGTGATGTAGTCGTCGGCGCCGGTATCGAGCCCCAGCACCTTGTCGCGCTCTTCGCCGCGCGCGGTGAGCATGATGATGGGGATCGGCTGGTAGCGTTCGTCCGCGCGCAGGCGCTTGCACAGGTCGATGCCCGACATGCCGGGCAGCATCCAGTCGAGCAGGATCACGTCCGGCAGCGTGTTTTTCAGAAACTTCAGCGCGTGTTCGGCATCGCCCGCAGCGGTGACCTGGTGCCCCGCCTGCGCCAGATTGAACTTCAGCAGTTCCTGGATTCCGGGTTCGTCTTCGACCAGCAGAATATTGGCAGCCATGATCATTCCAGCCTTGTTTGAATGCAGCCATACTATGACAGCTTTGTGACTGATTGATGACACCGGCATCCCCGGAATCCCCGCGCCGCGGGTAAAATCGCTGCTGTCGCCACGAAAGTCACGCCATGGATAAAACCACCCATTTCGGTTACCAGCAGGTTGCCGAGTCCGACAAGGCCGCCAAGGTCGCCGAAGTCTTTCATTCCGTCGCCGCCCAGTACGACGTGATGAACGATCTGATGTCCGCTGGCCTGCACCGCTTGTGGAAGCGCTTTGCCGTCGCGCAGGCAGGGCTGCGTCCGGGGATGAAGGTGCTCGACGTCGCCGGCGGCACCGCCGACCTCACCCGGCTGTTCCTGAAGGAAGTCGGCACAAGCGGCACCGTGCTGCTCACCGACATCAACTTTTCCATGCTGCGCGAAGGCCGCGACCGCATGCTGAACGAAGGCAAAACCCCGCCAGCCGTGCAGTGCGACGGTGAGCGCCTGCCGTTTCCCTCGAATTATTTCGATTGCGTGTCGGTGGCCTTCGGCCTGCGCAACATGACCCACAAGGACCAGGCTCTGGCCGAGATGAACCGCGTGCTGAAACCCGGCGGCCGCCTGCTGGTGCTGGAATTTTCCAAGGTATGGAAACCGCTGGAGCCGGCGTACGACCTGTATTCGTTCAAGCTGCTGCCGCTGATGGGCAAGCTGGTCGCCCAGGATGCTGCCAGCTATCAGTATCTGGCCGAGTCGATCCGCATGCACCCCGGCCAGGAAGAATTGAAAACCATGATGGAAACCGCCGGCTTCGCCAAGGTCAGCTATCACAACCTCACCGCAGGCGTCGTCGCTTTGCACAAAGGTTTCAAGGTTTGATCACCGCAGGCTTGATCGAGCGCAGCCTGAATCATCTGCTGCGCCAGACGCCCGGCGCATCGGAGGTTTTGTTGCGCCACGCCGGGGCAAGCGTGCGTTTCGATCTGGCCTTGGTTCAGGTAGATTGCAGAATTGCCGATGACGGCTATTTTTCCGAAGCGCCCATCGACACTCCCGACGCCACCATCCGCCCCACCGCCGCGCTGCTGACCCGCCTGCCGTTTTTTGGCCGCGACGCGTGGCGCTTCGCCGACTACAGCGGCGACCCGGCATTGCTCGCCACGCTCGACCGCGTATTCAAGCAATTGTCGTGGGACGCCGAAGCCGATCTCGCGCCGCTGGTCGGCGATATCGCCGCGCACCGCTTACATCAGTTTGGCCGCGGCGCCCTTGCCAGCGCCGCGCAAGCCTTCTCCGCGCTTGGCCTCAACGCCGGCGAATACATGGTGGAAGAAGCCGAACTAATGGCGCGCGGTGTCGATGTCGCACGCTTCAATCACGCGGTGGACACGCTCGCCGACGACGTGGCGCGGCTGGATGCGCGGCTGCGAATTCTGGAAACACGCCAAGCTTTACAGGACGCGCATCCGCGCTCGACATGAAACTGCTGCGCCTGCTCCGCATCCTCAGCGTCGGCCTGCGCTTCGGCCTGGAGGAATTTTTCCTCGGCCACGAGCGGGTGCGGCCGCTGCGCTGGCTGGTGCGCGCGCTGCTGTTCTGGCGGCCGCTCACCGAACCGCGCGGGGTGCGGTTGCGCCTTGCGCTGGAAGCGTTGGGGCCGATATTCGTCAAGTTCGGGCAGATGCTCTCGACCCGGCGCGACCTGGTGCCGCTCGACATCGCCGACGAACTGGCCTTGCTGCAGGATCGGGTGCCCCCCTTCCCGTCGTCCGAGGCCATCGCCACGCTGGAGGCTGCATACCAGAAGCCGCTGGCCGAGGTGTTTGCCGAATTCGACGCCACGCCGGTTGCCTCGGCCTCGGTGGCGCAGGTGCATTTCGCGCGCCTGCACGGCGGCACCGCCGTCGCGGTCAAAGTGCTGCGCCCCGGCATCGCGCCGGTGATCGCGCACGACGTGTCGCTGCTCTACGCCGCCGCCGGGCTGGTCGA
>JBAVFD010000036.1:0-2281 GCA_049588075.1 Thiobacillus sp. | reverse complement strand
GCCCCAGGCTGCGGAACTGCGCCGCCAGCGCATCGGTGTTGGCGTTTTCGGCCGGGCCGTAACAGCCGTAGCAATCGCGGCCGAGGCTGGGGCACAGCGCGCCGCAGCCGGCCCGCGTCACCGGCCCCATGCAGGCGACGCCGCGGCTGACCATCACGCAGGGGTGGCCGTGGCGCTTGCACTCGGTGCACACCTTGTCGGCATTGTCGCGCGGCGCCACCCCGAGCAGCAGGGCATTCACCACCGCCAGCATCTGCCGGCTGTTGACCGGGCAGCCCCACAATTCGAAATCCACCTTCACGTGGCGGGCAATCGGTGTCGACTGCGCCAGACTGGCGATGGCTTCGGGATGGCTGTAAATCTGCGCGATCCATTGCGCGCCGTCGGCGTCGTTGCGCAAGCCCTGGATGCCGCCGGAGGTGGCACAGGCGCCGATGGCGATCAGCAGGCGGCTGTGCCGGCGGATGTGCTGGATGCGCTCGAGGTCGTCCGGCGTTGACACGCTGCCCTCGACAAACGCAACGTCGACATCGGTATCCGGATCGAGCGGGCCGGCTTCGGCAAAATGCAGCAGATCGACCCGCGCGGCGAGCGTCAGCAGATCCTCGCCGAGATTGAGGAAGGCCAGCTGGCAGCCGTCGCAGGAGCTGAATTTGTGCACCGCCACGCGCGGTTTGACGGGAGGGGTTTTCAGTATCTCCATCAGAACCCCCGATGTGCGAGCAAGGATTTCACCTCGCCCCAGTTGAATACCGGACCATCGCGGCAGACGAACGCCGCGCCGAACTGACAGTGGCCGCAGCGTCCGACCGCGCATTGCATGTTGCGCTCCATGCTGAGGAACAGGCGCGACTCGGGCAGGCCGCGCGCCAGCAGGGTGTCCGCGGTGGTGCGCATCATGCCTTCCGGTCCGCACATCATCGCCACCGCGCATTCCGGGTCGAAGTTGGCGAGACCGAACAGCTCGGTTACGCGGCCGACATGCCAGGGCCAGAACGCCGCCCCCTCGCTTGCCGCCACCAGTACCTGGGTATCCGGCAGCTTGGCCCAGCGATCGTACTGCTCGCGCCAGATCAGATCCTCGGCATGTCTCACGCCCTGGATGATGACCAGCTTGCCGAAGCGTTCGCGCCGCCTGAGGATGTAATGAATGACCGACACCACCGGTGCGCAGCCGAGCCCGCCGGTCACCAGCACGATGTCGCATCCGCTGACTTCCTGCAGCGGCCAGCCGCGCCCGAACGGCCCGCGCAGCCCCAGCTTGTCGCCCGGCTGCAGTGCGGCCAATCCCTGGGTGACGCGTCCCTGCGCGCGGATGGCGTGGCCGATGCCATCGTGCTCTTCCGGGTCGGACATGATGGAAATCGGCACCTCGCCCACGCCATAGAGATACAGCATGTTGAACTGGCCGGGCGCGAAACGGTAGGCCGCCCGTGCCGCCGCATCGTCGAGGCGCAGCTGCAGGGTGAAGATGCTGGGCGACTCCTGGGTGCGCGCCACCACGGTGGCGGTGTGCGGCGGTCTGGCATCGATCGTCTGCGGGGCATCATGCTTCATGGCGCACCCCGCTTGCCGTCAGAGCGGCGACTTCTTCGGTCAGGTCGATCCCCGCTGGGCACCAGGCGATGCAACGGCCGCAGCCGACACAGCCGCTACGGCCGAACTGGTCGTGCCAGGTGGCCAGCTTGTGGGTCAGCCACTGGCGGTAGCGGCTGCGGATGTCGGGCCGTACATTGAAGCCGTGCAGGTGGCCGTGCGCCTCGCCGAAGCACGAATCCCAGATCCGGCCATGCTCGCTGGCGTAACCGTCGAGACTGGGTTCGTCCCGCTCGGCATGGCAAAAACAGGTCGGGCACACCGCGGTGCAATTGCCACAGGCGAGACAGCGCGCCGCCGCCTCGTCCCAGCGCGGATGTTCCAGCCGGCTCATCAGGGCCTCGCGCAGATTCCGCCCGGGCAGGCCGCGCGTCTGCGCGGCTGCAGCGGCTTGCCCCTGTTGCCGGGCCGCCTCGATCTGTTGCGGGGTGGCGGCAGGCAGATTCAGTGCGTTCAGTACGGCCTCGCCCTTCGCGCTGCCCGCCACCGTGACGAAACCGTCCGCTAGTTCCGCCAGCGAAATGTCATAGCCCGCAGTCGGGGTCGGGCCATCGCCGGTGGAGGCGCAAAAACACGTCGCCGCCGGTTCCGCGCATTGCACCGCGACCAGGAACAGGCGCTCGCGCCGTTGGGCGTAGTGCGGATCACGCCGGCCTTCGCGCAGGAAATGCGCATCCTGCAAGGC
>JBAVFD010000035.1:0-1620 GCA_049588075.1 Thiobacillus sp. | reverse complement strand
CAACGCACCGGCTGCCACCAGCGCAGCGTATTCGCCCAGGCTGTGACCAGCCAGCAACACGGGCGTTGCGCCGCCCGCCGCCTGCCACACGCGCCAAGCGGCGACGTCGGCCGCGAGCATCGCGGGCTGCGTGTTGACCGTCTGGTTGAGCAGCTCGGCCGGGCCGTCGGTGACCAGTGTCCACATGTCCTGACCGAGTGCGTCGGACGCTTCGGCAAAGGTGGCGCGCACTTCGGCGCGCTCGCCCCAGCCCTGCATCATGCCGACCGATTGCGAACCCTGTCCGGGGAATACGAATGCGAGTTTCATCACGAGTCTTTCTTAATACTTGAGGAGCGCCGAGCCCCATGTAAAGCCGCCGCCAAAAGCTTCCATCAGCACGGTCTGACCACGCTGGATGCGACCATCGCGCACCGCCACATCGAAGGCCAGCGGCACCGATGCGGCTGACGTATTGCCATGACCCGCGACCGTGGTGACCACGTTGTCCATGCTCATGCCGAGCTTTTTCGCGGTGGCGGTAATGATGCGGATATTGGCCTGATGCGGCACCAGCCAGTCGATATCGGACTTCTGCAGGCCATTGGCTTCGAGCGTTTCGTCAACGATGCGGTCGAGGGTGTTGACCGCCATCTTGAACACGGCGTTGCCTTCCATGCGCATCAGCGCGGGTTCGTTTGCGCCGGTCGAGGGGCCCGTAGTGGTGCGCAGCAATTCCTTGTGGCGGCCGTCGGCGTGGATATGGGTAGCAATGATGCCGGGCTCGCTGGATGCGCCCAACACCACCGCACCGGCGCCGTCACCCCACAGGATGCAGTTGCCGCGGTCCTTCCAGTCGGTGATCCGCGACAGGGTTTCGGCGCCGATCACCAGCACGTGCCTGGCTGCGCCGGTCTTGATGAACTGGTCGGCCACGCTCATGGCATACACAAAACCGCTGCACACCGCCTGCAGGTCGAACGCCGGTTTGCCGGTGGTCATGCCGAGCTTGGATTGCACGATGCAGGCGGTGCTGGGAAACACCAGATCGGGCGTGGTGGTGGCGACCAGCAGCAGATCGATGTCATCCGCCGCCAGCCCCGCCGCATCGAGCGCAGCACGCGCCGCCTGGGTTGCCAGATCGCTGGTGAACTCACCCTCGGCGGCAATGTGACGTTCGCGGATACCGGTTCGCTCGACGATCCATTGATCGTTCGTCTCGACCAGCTTTTCGAGGTCGGCGTTGGTCAGGATGCGCGCCGGCAGATAGCTGCCGGTGCCAAGAATGCGGGAATAGGTCAAGCGGGCACCCGTTGCAGGAGTTGGATCTGGTCGGTGATGCGTTTCAGGACGTTGTTGCGGACTTCGTCGCTGGCGGTATCGATCGCATGTTCGAACGCAAAGCGGTCGGCCGAGCCATGGCTTTTCACCACCACCCCTTTCAGACCCAGCAGCGTGGCGCCGTTATAGCGGCGCGGATCGAGCCGCCGCTTGAAGGCGTTCAGCACCGGCAAGGCGATCAGCCCTGCGATCCGGGTCAGAATAGTGCGCTTGAATTCGGCACGCAGCGTGGTGGCTATCATCTTGGCCAGGCCCTCGGACGCCTTCAGCGTGACGTTGCCGACAAAACCGTCGCATACC
>JBAVFD010000034.1:0-51596 GCA_049588075.1 Thiobacillus sp. | reverse complement strand
GCGGCTGCATCGATGGCCGCGCCAGCCCATAGAGCAGCACCCCCTGCACCGGAACCTGCTCGCGGCGGATGCGCGCCACCGCATCGAGATAAGCCGCCACTTCCGCTTCCGACGGCGGGTGGCCATCCCACGCAAACACGCAGGTTTGCAGCCAAGTCGGACACAGGCGCGACGCGACCGCGAGGCGCTCGAACTGCTTGTCAGGCGAAATCCGCGTCTGGTTGATCGTGCGCATCCCGCTGGCGGTTGCGCTGTCGAACTTGAACCACACCTCGCCGTTCAATGCGGCCATTTTCCGCAGGCCGGCCTGCACCCGCGGCCGGTCGGCCAGACTGCCGTTGGTGATCAGCACCAGTTTGATCTTTCCCGGCAGAGCGAAATCCGCCATCACCCGGCCGATCAATTCGATCACGTCCGGAAACTCGCGCGCGCTGGTCGGTTCGCCGTTGCCCGACAAGGCGATGTCGTTCAGCCGCCGCGCGCCCTCCGGCACCCGCTCGGACATGAAGTCGCCGTGCAGGATGTCGCCGAGCAGCGCGCGCAGTTCGGCTTCCAGTTGCGCCAGATCGATCGCCGGCGCCGTGCCGCGCTGCAAGTCCGGCACCTGGCAATACACGCACGCCCAGTTGCAGGCGTTGTTGGGATTCAGATTGACCCCCACCGACACGCCGCCCGCGCGGCGCGACACGACCGGATAGACATAGGTCATATCCGCGCTGTCGCGGTCGTGGTTGGCGGGGGTGAGGGGCGTGATCTGGAGCATGGCGGGATTCTCGCATCAACACGCGGCAATAAAAAACGACCCCAGAGGGCCGTTAGGAAAAATTGGCGGAAGCGGTGAGATTTTCTCCCCCGCAACGCGTACCGGCAATGGGTTTTGGCTACCCCAAACGGCGGGCAGGCCATCGGAAATTGGCGGAAGCGGTGAGATTCGAACTCACGGATGGCTTGCACCATCGCCGGTTTTCAAGACCGGTGCCTTAAACCGCTCGGCCACGCTTCCCTGCAAATCAGGCGCGCATTGTAGCGGCTTCGGTCGGTTTGTGCCCGCGGGCGGCAATCCGGGCAGGCAGGCGGCCATCCGCATATGGGCGGGATTGATGTGGCTTCAACAGGGGATGTCGGTTTTTCATTCATCCGCCAGGGTTCGGCCATAGGATGAGTGCCGAAAATTTTTCGCAAAAACAAGGCCTTGAAGTCGATGTGCCACGCTCCGGGGTTTGGCATAAATGGTGCTGGTTAGCAGGCATCCGAGACAAGCGAAGCTGGCCATGAACGATTTTTTTGAAATGCTGAGCAGCATCACCCGCCGCAGAAAAGGGGAGGTGGGCTCGCCGTTCGCCACGATGAAGGCGACCGAAAAGTGGTTGAAATCGCTGCCTGGGGATTCGGATTACGACGCGCACCATGCGCTGGTCGAAGGACTGGAGCGCTTCAATGCGGAGAACGAAGCGGTCACGCTCAATCGCATGAATGCCTTGATGAAAATCGAAGAAGCGGGTTTGCCGCTGCAACTGCGCATCGTCGAGCAGTATGTGCGCAACCAGGCTGCATTCCGTCTGGCCCGTCAGGCGTTGTGGCGCGAATCCGCAGTGTTCTGGTCGCTGCTGGCAGAGGCCTGGCTGACGATGCTGAAACAGGCCTACCGGGGTCCGGCCAGCGAGGAGCTCAAGCCGTTTGCCGCCGAGATCGCCACCCGTGCACTGCGCTACGCTGGGCTGGTCATGCGCTGGGACTATCATCAGGCGCGCAATCCGGCGGCGTCCGGCTGGCGCCGTCTGCACAAGATTTATCGTTTGACCGAGCGCGACGGATTTTCCACCAAGGAGGTCCTGATCAATGCACGTCCCACCCATTGCGCACGCGAGTACACGCTGGCGGTGCTGATGGGGCTGGTACAACCGCTGGGTTACCGCGCACAGGAAATCGAATCCATCGCACAGATTTTTGAAGGCTATGAATTCCTGCCTTTGCCGGTGACCATGCCGCGGCGCGATGAGCATCTGCACATGGTGGATCTGTCAACAAGTGAAGGCGCCTGCGTGCTGGAGAGCACGCAGGCGCCGGGTCGGCGCCTGCGTTACTTTGCCCTGAGTCCGCTGGTCGATTATCTGAAATCGCTGGATCAAAGCACGTCTGCGGAAGCGGAAAACGGACTCACCCGCCAGGTGGCGAGTTTGATCGAGCGGGGCGGCATCCGCCGCAACCGCCAGCGCACCCATCGTTTTGGCCGCGTGTGGGTGGCGGCGGGGATGGACAACATTCTGTCGGCGCTGGCGCATCCCGATGCGGCCAAGGGACGCCCGGCCCTGGAACCCTGGATGCTGCGCGACGAGAGTGCGGAAGGCATGGGCTTCGCGTTGCCCGATGAGACGGCGCTGCCGCATGGCCGTCTGGTGGCGGTGAGCTGGGATCCAACGGAAAACGTCTGGCAACTGATGGCCATCCGCTGGAATCGTGAAGAAGACGGCCAGTATCTGGTCGGCACCCAGCGCCTGTCGCGCCACCCCAAACGGGTGGAGGTCTATTTCGAAGCGGATGTGCCGGGGGTGACGCAGGAAAAGACCTGGGCGGTATTCCTGCCGATGACGCACACCGAACAGAGCGTGAGCAACCTGTTGATTCCGCGCACGCACTACCAATTGGGCGCGTCTCTGATGCTGTGCGATGGCGACGTGGTATATCGCCTGCGGCTGGGCGAAGTGCAGGAAAGCCACGAAGGCTGGCTGCGCGTGAACATGGATGTGGTGGGGCGGGAACAGTTCGCGGTGGCCGCCTGACACTCAGCGTGTGCGGATATCGCCGAAATGAAAATCGAATGAGCCGCTACGGCGATCGCTGAAATACTGTTCGAGCGTGGCGTGCACGGTGCGGAACGCGATTTCATTCCAGGGGATATCGGCTTCGGTGAACAGCCGGGTTTCGAGCGATTCGATGCCGGGCTGAAAATCCAGGTCGAGCAGCCGGGCGCGGAACATGAGGTAGACCTGATTGATGTGCGGCAGGTTGTACAGGGTATACAGGCCCCCTATCTCGATGCGCGCGCCGGCCTCTTCCCAGGTCTCGCGCGCCGCGCCTTCCAGCGTGGTTTCGCCGTTTTCCATAAAGCCGGCGGGCAGCGTCCACAAGCCGTATTTGGGTTCGATGGCGCGACGGCACAGCAGAATCTTGTCTTCCCATTCCGGGATGCAGCCGACCACCATTTTGGGGTTCTGGTAATGGATGGTGCCGCAATCGGGGCACACATGACGCGGCAGGTGATCGCCTTCGGGCACGCGCAGCATCACGGCGCTGCCACATTCGCTGCAAAAATTCATGCTGCATCCATTCAGTCCGGTTTCGTTCCACGGTAACAAAATCTCCCCATTCCGATCAAGGGCGAAGCTGGTCGCCAGCGGCCTGAACGATTATGATTTGCAGCATTGATCTGTTGTTGCGACCGCCATGCGCCCTTCCCATATCGAAACCATTCTCGACCGCGAATTCGAAAGCGCCGCCGACGGCCACCACACCCCGGTGATGCTGTGGGGACCGCCGGGTGTGGGCAAGTCGCAGATTGTCGCCAAGATTGCCCAACAGCATGGCGTGCCGCTGATCGACATCCGCCTGTCGCAGATGGAGCCGACCGACTTGCGCGGGATCCCGTTCCGCAACGGCCAGCTGGTCGAATGGTCGATTCCCTCCGTCCTGCCGGACGCCGTTCGCCACGGTGCGGCGGGCATTCTGTTCCTGGATGAAATCACTTCGGCGCCGCCGACGGTGTCTGCCGCCGCCTATCAGCTGATACTCGACCGTCGCTTGGGCGAATACGTGGTACCCGAAGGCTGGGTGATTTTCGCGGCGGGCAACCGCCAGGGCGACCGTGGTGTGACCTACGCCATGCCTGCGCCGCTGGCCAACCGTTTCACCCACTATGAAGTCGAGGTCAACCTCGACGACTGGATCGACTGGGCGCACAGCGAAGACATCGACCCGCGCGTGATCGCCTTCCTGCGCTTTCGTCCCGATCTGCTGTTCAGTTTTGACCCGGCGCATACGCCGATCGCGTTCCCCAGCCCGCGTTCGTGGGAATACGCGCATCGCGCGCTGCAAAAATTCGACAAGACCGCGTTGCTCGCCGATGCGCTGATCGCCTGCGTCGGCCAGTCGGCGGGTCTGGAACTCAAAACCTTTGTCGACAACATGGCGCAGATGCCCGATATCGACGCCATCATCGCCGGGGCGGACGCCGAGGTGCCGGAAGGCATCGACCTGCAATACGGCGTCGCCGCCGCGCTGGTGCGCCGCGCGCTGCAGGCCGCCGACAGCGGCAACGCCGCAGCCGTTTACGGCAACATCCTCAAATATGCCCAGCGTTTTCCGCAGCGCGAAATGGGCGTGATGCTGGTGTCCGACCTGCACCGCGCGGTCGGGCGTCCGCTGTTCGCCGTCCCTGCATTTGCCGAATGGGCCAACAGCATCACCGATCTGGTTCTGTACGAGCACTGATTCATGGCTGAGCAGCCTGACGCCACACTTCAGCCGATCCTCACCAAGCTCGCCGCCGCGCGCACGCGGCTCATCATGGAGCGCCCCTTCCTCGGCGCGCTGGTGATGCATCTGCCGCTGAAAGTCGGCGACGAGGGATGCAAGACGACCGGCACCGACGCCAAGGCGTTTTACTTCAACCCCAAATTCGTCGAAAACCTCAGCCTGGCGCAGACGCAGTTCGTGCTGGCGCACGAGGCGATGCACTGCGCGATGGGCCATCCGCACCGCCGCAACCACCGGGTCAAACGGCGCTGGGACGTGGCGTGCGACCACGCGGTGAACCTGATCCTGATCGAGGAAGGGCTGAAGCCGCCGCTGCACGGCATCCTGGCCGACCAGAACTTCATGACGCTGTCGGCGGAAGAAATCTATCCGCTGATTCCGGAGGACACGCCGGAAGAGTCCTTCGATCAGCACCTGTTCGACAGCGAGAACGAATCCGGCGCGAGTCCTGACGAGAACGAGCGCCAGGACGACCCCGACGCGGGCGAGTCCGGCGGTCAGGGCAAGGAAGGCCAGAGCCAGGCCGAAGAGCAGCAGGGCAGCGGCAGCCAGGCGTCGCAGAAGCCGAACGAGATGTCGCCCGCGGAGCGCGAGGAACTCGCCGAACAGTGGAAAAACCACCTCGCTGCCGCCGCGCAGGCCGCGCGCCAGGCCGGCAAGTTGTCCCAATCGATGATGCGCTGGGTCGACGGCCTGCTGGCGCCGAGCCTGCCGTGGCGCGCGCTGCTGGCGCGTTTTTTTGCCGCAAACCAGCGCGACGATTATTCGTGGCGGCGGCCGTCGCGGCGCGAAGGCGATGCGATTCTGCCGCGCCTGTCGAGCGAAGGGCTGGAAGTCGTCGCCGCAATCGACACCAGCGGCTCGATCAGCGACGACGAACTGCGCGAATTCGTCAGCGAACTTGACGCGCTGAAAGGCCAGGTCCGCGCCAAGGTCACGCTGCTCGCCTGCGACAACCGCGTCGCTGACGCCGCGCCGTGGGAGTATGAACCGTGGGATGCGATGCAACTGCCCGCCAACATCGAAGGCGGTGGCGGCACTGATTTTCGCCCGGTGTTCGACTGGGTCGAGCACGAAAACCGCAGCCCCAACATGCTGGTGTATTTCACTGACGGCGAAGGCGATTTCCCGAAAACCCCCCCGAATTACCCGGTAATCTGGCTGGTGAAAGGCAAGGGCGCGGTGCCATGGGGTGAACGGGTGCAGCTCAATTGAGTGCCGCTCATCCCAACCGGGTGCGCAGTTTTTTATTCGAGCAGCTCGACATTCGCGGCGCCTGGGTGCAGTTGGGACCGGCCTGGCGCGAGATGACGGCGGGGCGTCATTACCCCGAACCCGTATTCGATCTGCTGGGGCAACTGGCGGCGGTGACCACGCTGATCACGGCCAATCTCAAGCAGGCCGGGCGGCTGACGTTTCAGTTGCGCGGCGCGGGCAGCGTGTCGCTGCTGGTGATGGATTGCGACGAGCAGTTGCGCCTGCGCGGCATGGCGCGCGCAACTTCTGAACTGCCGGCAGGCAGCCTGCCGACGTTGCTGGGCGATGGCGCACTGACCCTGACGCTCGATACCGCCGGCATGCGCCAGCCCTACCAGAGCCACGTGCCGCTACAGGGCGAAACGCTGGCTGCCGTATTCGAGCATTACCTCGCGCAGTCCGAGCAGTTGCCCACCCGATTGTGGCTGGCGGCCAGCCACGAGACCGCGGCGGGCTTGTTTTTACAGGCGCTGCCGGGCGCAGCCGCGCGGGACGCCGACGGCTGGAACCGGGTGCAGATTCTGGCCGACACGGTGCGGACGGACGAATTGCTCAACCTTGGCTCGATCAAGTTGATCGAACGCTTGTTCCCGGAAGAAGATGTGCGCGTGTATGACCCGCGCCCGGTCAGCTATTTTTGCCCGTATGATCCAGGGAAAATCCATTCCATGCTGCAGGGCGTGGGGCAGGCAGAATGTGAAAGCATCCTCGCCGAGCAGGGCGAAATCCGCGTGCATGATGATATCTGCAACCATGAATACGTACTGGATGCTGCGGCAGTCGCTGCGCTTTTTGCCCAGACGGGTACAGGTAAATAGGGGGAACACGATGCGAACCGGGTGGATGCTGCTGGGACTGTTGGCGTTATCGGCCAGTGCGCTGGCCGAGGATGGGCGTTACGAGGCATTGCCGCTGAGCAGCGCGGAAGGCAGCAAGACCGGCACGCGAGCCTTCATCCTCGATACCCGCGACGGCCATGTCTGGATATGGAGCGAAAACGAGCTCATCACCGCGCCAGATGGCCGCCGCCGTTATGGCTCAGGCTTCATCTATCAGGGCAAGCTGCGGCCTGGCAGCCAACCCGGCGAAATGATCGAACAACTGTCCAAATGATCTGCAATCTATCCAATTCTGGCTTGCGGATAAGGTGCACGACACATAGGGGAATTTGCCTGGGTAGTGGAGCGGAACCGGGGTGTGGGCAGGCTTCCAAAGCAAGAAAAGCGACATATCTGGCCTATGAACACTTTAGCGCAAACCAATATGGCCTGTTTTGTTGTAATTAAGCAACGCAATGTGGGAGCAATAGAAGAAGTTCAATAGATTGTGGTTTTCCTTAGCTGATTTGTTAAAATCCGCGCGTCGGCTGGATCTCAAGTCCCGGACCGATCTCTGGTGTGGGTTTTTATGTTTATATGTACGAAAAGGGAAATCAAATG
The DNA here is from genome assembly GCA_049588075.1 of Thiobacillus sp. Lineage (GTDB taxonomy): Bacteria > Pseudomonadota > Gammaproteobacteria > Burkholderiales > Thiobacillaceae > Thiobacillus. The sequence goes on along the minus strand of JBAVFD010000034.1, from coordinate 44,367 downwards.
AAATATTCCATCCTCCTGGCTGCTCTGTTGGCTGTTTCCATGACCGCTTGCGGCAAAAAAGAAGAAGCTGCTGCGCCCGCTGAAGCGCCTGCTGCTGCTCCGGCTCCTGCTGCTGAAGCGCCTGCTGCTCCGGCCGCTGACGCTGCTGCTCCTGCTGCTCCGGCCGCTGACGCTGCTGCTCCTGCTGCCCCGGCCGCTGACGCTGCTGCTCCTGCTCCCGCCAAGTAATTCCGGGCCAAGGAACGAAAAAACCGGCCTTCGGGCCGGTTTTTTTATGCCCGCAAGAAACGATCGAGCCGGGCCAGGGCTTCAGCCAGCCGTGGCAGGGGCTGGGTATAGGCAAAGCGGATATGACGCGCGGCGTGATGCTGGCCAAAATCGATCCCGGGCGTGACCGCGACACCTGCCTGATCGAGCAGCTGGCTGGCGAAGGCGTGGCTGTCCCGGGTGAAGCGGCTGCAATCGGCATACAGGTAAAACGCGCCCTGCGGGGTCACTGGAATGGCGAAGCCCCGTACGCGCAAGGCGGGCAGCAGAAAATCACGACGGGCCTGCAGTTCGGCTTTGCGGGCTTCGAGTTCTTTCAGGCTTGCCGGTGAGAACGCCGCCAGCGCGGCGTGTTGTGCCGGGGTGGATGCCGCCAGAAACAGGTTTTGCGCCAGCCGTTCCAGGTCCTGCATGGCCCAGGCGGGCGCGACCAGCCAGCCCAGCCGCCAGCCCGTCATCAGGAAGTATTTGGAGAAGCTGTTGATGACGAATACGTCGTCCCAGCGCGCGGCGCTGTGTTCGCCGCCGTCGTAGGTGAGCGCCAGATAGATCTCGTCGACAATCAGGGCCACGCCTTGCGCGCTGCACCAGGTGTGGATGCGCGCGAGTTCGCCGGGCGAGACGCAGGTGCCGGTGGGATTGGACGGACTGGCGATCAGCACGGCGCGGGTGGCAGGGGTGGCGTGGCGTTCGATGTGTTCCAGGGTGAGTTGAAATCCGCTGTCGGCACTGACCGCAATTGCAACGGCGCGGGCGTCGCAAAACCGGGCGAAATGACGGTTGCAGGGATAGCCGGGGTCGGCCATCAGCACGTCGTCGCCTGGGCCAGCCAGCAGACCCAGCGCCAGCAGCAGCGCGCCGGATGCGCCGGGTGTCACCACCATCCGTGCGGGATCGACCGCAACGTGCCAGCGTGTGGCATAAAACCCGGCAATCGCTTCGCGCAGGGCGGGCAAGCCGAGCGCGCCGGTGTAGTGCGTGTGGCCGGCGCGCAGCGCGGCGATGCCCGCTTCGACGATGGGTTCGGGCGTGGCAAAGTCGGGCTCGCCGATTTCGAGGTGGATGATGTCGCGCCCGGCCGCTTCCAGCGCCTGCGCGCGCGCCAAGATGTCCATCACATGAAACGCCGCAATGCCGTCCATGCGCGCGGCAGTGCGCGGCAGCTTCGGCATCATGCCGCAGCTCCCAGTCGTTGCAGCGGGTGCTGGCGATAGAACAATTGCAACTGCGCATACACCGCCGGGTATTCGGCATGCAGCACCCCGGGGGTTTCAAAAAACGCCTCGGTCAGCACGGCAAAAAATTCGGCCGGGTCGGAGGCGGCATAAGGGTCGATTTCAGTGTCTTTTCCGGTGTCGATCTGCGCGCAAAAATCTTCATACGCGGCGCTGAAGTCACGTGCCCAAGCGGCGGCGTCCATGCCGCGATGCAGCGGTGGAAAGCCGTTGGCATCGCCATTCAGCATGTCGAGCTTGTGCGCGAACTCGTGCAGCACGACATTGACGCCATCGGCTTGGCCGCTGGTTTCAACATCGGCGATCGACAGCACCAACGGGCCGCCAAGCCAGGATTCACCCGCCAGAATGTCGCGCGATCGATGAACGACACCCGCTTCATCGATTTCTTCGCGATGGCGCAGAAATTCGTCCGGATAGAGAATGATTTCGTTCCAGCCGCGGTAGCTGGCCTCGCCCAGATGCAGCGTCAGCAGGCAGGCCTGCAGGGCGATCTTGAGTTGGGTGGCGTCGTCGATATTCGCGCCGCCCGCCGCGGAAAAAGTCTTGTCGCGGATGAACAGGCTGGCGGATTCACGCAGTTGCACCCATTCGCCGGCCGTGAGTCCGAGCAGAATCGGCAGGTGCGCTGCCGCAGTCTGAAAGGCATCGAGGGGAATAAGGTGGCGCTTGAGGGTGCGGGTGCGGCGCCATCGGGCGAACCAGTTCATTCGTCGCTGTCGAGCAGCTGCATGGGGGCGTCGGAATGCGGATGTTCGAGTTCGACCCGCTCGATCTGCTGGAAGCGGCGGCTGATCTTGTCGCTGGAAATGCGTACCTCGCCCACATCCTTGTTGGCCTGCTCGATATGCGCGGCGAGCTTTTTCATGCGCTCGTCGAAACGGAAAAAGTCCTTCGCCAGCTTGCCGAGTTCGTCCTTGATGACGTGGGCCATGCGCCGGGTCTCCGAATCGCGGATCACTGCCCGTGCGGTGTTGAGCACCGCCATCAGCGTGGTCGGCGAGGTGAGCCACACGCGTTTTTTCTGCGCGTGCTCGACCAGATCGGGGTGGTAGGCGTGGATTTCGGCGAACACCGCTTCGGCGGGCAGAAACATCACCGCGCCATCGGAGGTTTCCCCTTCGACGATGTATTTGGCGGCGATGTCGTCGACGTGCTTCCTGACGTCCGTTTTGAATTGCCGCCTTGCCGCGTCGCGCTCGGTCGGCGGCAGGCTGTCGTCGAACATGCGGCTGTAGTTTTCCAGCGGGAACTTGGAGTCGACGCAGACGGTACCAGTCGGTTCCGGCAGCATCAGCACGCAGTCGGCGCGCGCGCCGCTTTTCAAGGTATGTTGAAACGCGTAGGCGTCGGGCGGCAGGCTGTTGCGCACCAGGGCTTCCAGCTGGACCTCGCCGAACGCGCCGCGTGAGCGCTTGTCGCCCAAAATTTCTTGCAGCGACACGACGTTGGACGCCAGTCCCTCGATCTTTTTCTGGGCCTCGTCGATCACCGCCAGCCGCGACATCACCGAAGTAAAGGTTTCGTTGGTTTTCTTGAAGCCTTCGTCGAGCCGCTCGGCCACCTTGCCGGAGATTTCGTTGAGGCGGCCATCGACGGTTTGCGACAGCTGCTGCACGCGCTCGTTGAAATGCGCGGTCATGCCCTTCAGGGTGTCCTGCAGCAGGCTTTGCTCGGCGCGCCCCTGCTCGATCAGTTTTTCCAGCATGGCGGTCTGAAACTGGCCGAACTGGCCGGTGACGGTTTCACGTGTTTCGGCCAGCCGTTCGGTCTGCGCAACCTGCAAGGCGGCGAGCTGGGTTTGCATGCGGTCGGATTGTTGTGCCAGTCCCGCGTGCAGGTCGGTCAGCACCGCACGGTGGCGGGCTTCCATGTCCTGCGCCAGCAGCGCCGGCAGTCCGGCCTGTTCCCGCCGCAGGGCGCCCAAGCGCAGCAGCAGGAGCGTGGTCATGAAGACAAGGACGGCAAGGCCGGCAAGGAGGCCGATTTCAACAGGATGCATGGCGCGGATTTTACCCGCGCCGGGCATTAAAAAACCCGGCATGGGCCGGGTTTTCATTTAACGCAGCCCCGGCTCGTGCCGGGTGGCCGTTACGCCGCTGCGCGGCCAGCGCGCTTGCGATCCTGTTCCTGCAGATGACGCTTGCGGATACGGATCGATTTCGGCGTGATTTCCACCAGTTCGTCGTCGTCGATGAATTCCACCGCCGACTCCAGGGTGAGCTTGATCGGCGTGGTCAGGCGCACCGCTTCGTCGGTGCCCGAGGCGCGCACGTTGGTGAGCTGCTTGCCCTTGATCGGGTTGACCACCAGGTCGTTGTCGCGGCTGTGGATGCCGATGATCATGCCTTCGTACAGCTTGTCGCCGGGCGAGACGAACATGCGGCCGCGGTCTTCCAGCTTCCACAGCGCGTAGGCCACCGCTTCGCCGTTGTCCTGCGACACCAGCACGCCGTTGTGACGGCCGGGCAGGTCGGCCTTCACCGGACCGTAGTCGTCGAACACGTGGCTCATCAGGCCGGTGCCGCGCGTCATGGTCATGAAGTCGGACTGGAAGCCGATCAGGCCGCGCGCGGGAATGTGGTATTCCAGGCGGGTGCGGCCGTGGCCGTCGGATTCCATGTTGGTCAGTTCGCCGCGACGGCGGCCGATTTCTTCCATCACTGCGCCCTGGGTCTCGTCTTCCAAGTCGATGGTGAGGTTTTCATACGGCTCGCACTTTTCGCCGTTGATTTCCTTGTACACCACGCGCGGTTTGCCGACGGCCATCTCGAAGCCTTCGCGACGCATGTTTTCCACCAGGATGGTGAGGTGCAGTTCGCCGCGACCGGAGACGCGGAACACATCGGCGTCTCCGGTGTCGTCAACCCGCAGCGCGACGTTGGTCAGCAACTCCTTGTTCAGCCGGTCGCGGATCTGACGGCTGGTGACGAACTTGCCTTCGGTGCCGGCCAAAGGCGACGTGTTCACCATGAAGTCCATGTTCAGCGTCGGTTCGTCTACCGGCAGCACCGGCAGGCCGACCGGGTTTTCACGGTCGCAGACAGTGACGCCGATGCCGATGTCGTCCAGCCCGGAGATGATGATGATGTCGCCCGCCTCGGCCTCGTCCACCGGCACGCGATCCAGGCCCTTGAAACCGAGCACCTGGTTGATGCGGCCGGTCGCAACCTGGTCTTCGTGGTTCATCACCACCACCGACATGCCGGGCTTGATGCGGCCATTCAGCACGCGGCCAACGCCCAGGCGACCGGTGTAGGTCGAATAATCCAGCGCCGCGATCTGCAATTGCAGCGGCGCGTCAGGCGAGCCGGGCGGGGTGGGAACGTGGCTCAACACGGTGTCGAACAGCGGCACCATGTCGGCTGCACTGCCGCCCTGCGAAGGCGCATCCTTCAGGTTCATGCACGCCCAGCCATTGAGGCCGGAGGCGTAGATGATCGGGAAGTCGAGCTGTTCGTCGGTGGCGCCGAGCTTGTCGAACAGATCGAAGGTCTGGTCGACCACCCAGTCCGGGCGCGAACCGGGGCGATCCACCTTGTTGATCACGACGATGGGCTTGAGCCCCAGCGCCAGCGCCTTTTTGGTGACGAAGCGCGTCTGCGGCATCGGACCTTCGACGGCGTCGACCAGCAGCACCACGCCGTCGACCATGCCGAGCACGCGCTCGACCTCGCCGCCGAAGTCAGCGTGGCCGGGGGTGTCGACGATGTTGATGTGATAGTCGCCGTAGGTGATCGCGGTGTTCTTCGCCAGAATGGTGATTCCGCGCTCCTTTTCAAGATCGTTCGAGTCCATCACCCGTTCGTCAACCGCCTGGTTGTCGCGGAAGGTGCCGGATTGTTTGAGCAGCTGGTCGACCAGCGTGGTTTTGCCATGGTCGACGTGCGCGATGATGGCGATGTTGCGGAGCTTGCGGGACATGATGGGAGGCCGGATTGCGGAAAACTCGGCATTATAGCAGGGTTGCTTGACGGACTAACTTTTCGGTTCGCTTCCCAGCGGATGTGCGGCCAGGCGCGCGTCGATGATGTCGATGATTTTCTGATAACGGGCGCTGCCCACAGGCCCGAAGCGGCGGTCGAATTCGGCTTGCGGCATGAATTCCGGCAGATCACGAAAATCCGGCACCAGGTCGGCATCGTTGCGTGCGGCGGCCAATTGCTGGCGCACCCGCATCGCCGCATTGTCGGTGGCGCGATTACCCAGCCGCACCCCGGCGCGGTCGGCGGCCAGATCGGTGAAACTGAAACCCGATCCCTTGGCTGCGTCTTCCTCTTCCTTGAACAGGCCGATGGCGTTGGCCAACTGGCTGCCGCCGTTGATCGTGAGCGCAGCCGAAATGGCGAAATGCTCGGCAGAATCGCGCCGTCCATACAACGACAACAGCACCGGCGGCGCGCGGTGGATCGAGCGGCTGTCACCTTGCAGCAGCCTGGGCAGGCTGACTCCGCCCAGATAGGCGGCCAGTGCGGTGATCGCGGCGCGGTTTTCCGCAGCGACGTCGCTGCCGGCTGGCAGCGGCTGGCTAAACAACGGTGCAACGATGCGCACCAGCGGCACCGTGCTGCCACGCGGATAGGGCTTCAATAGCGCGTTCAATTGTCTGGCATACGCCAGCATGCGCACCTGGTCTTCCGGCGCGACCAGCAACTCGACGCTCTTGCGTTCGATCCGGGTCAGCAACTCGGGAGACCAGCGGTAATCCAGCGTGGCCTGGTTTTCCTCGAAGCTCACCTGCGAAAAAGCCTCGGCCAAGGCAGCGTAGGTGTCGTCCCGGCGCAGCAGGGTGTGAACCCCGCGCGCCGTCCAGTCGGCCAGCACGCCCGGTAGCGGCAGGCTGCCCAGTTGCAGGCTCCGGATCTGGATGCCGCCGGGCGCCTCCGCCACTTCGGCGGTGATATTGAGATAACGGCCAAACGGGTTGGGCGGCACGGTCAGGGTGGCGCTGAGCGTGGCCAGGCCGGGGGTGAGTTCGGCGGCAATGCCGCTGACATGGCGCAGCTCGACCGCGTAATTGAGCAGGTGGTTGAGTTCGGCCTCGTCGAGGTGAAGGCTTTGCACGACGCCCGGCGTCTGGCGGCTCGGGTCGTGTTTCTGGAACAGCGATTTGATCTCCGCCAGATCGGCACGGTGAAATGCAGCGGGTGGCTCGATCGTCGGCGCGTCGTCCAGCATCAGCCAGGGCAGCACGCTAAGGGCAGCCAGCACGACGAACAGCAGACTCCAACCGATCAGGCGTTTCATTCAGGCTGGTTGCGCATGAAATCAGCGGTCTTGAACAAGGCTGCGGTCAGTTCCTGCTGCATCGCCGCATCCACACCCACGTCCTGCATGGCGCGGATCATGCAGCCCATCCATTGGTCGCGCTCGGCGACGCCGACGGCAAACGGCAGGTGGCGGCGGCGCAGAAAAGGGTGGCCGAAGCGGTCGACATAATCCGGCGGCCCGCCGGTCCAGCCATTGAGGAACCACGCCAGCTTGTTGCGCGATTCGCTGAGGTCTTGCGGGTGCAGCTTGCGGATGCCGTAGTAGTCCGGGTCTTCGTCCATCAGGTCGTAAAAACGGTCGACCAGCTTGCGGATGATTGCCTCGCCGCCGAGGCGTGCGTAATGCGTTTGCATGATTCAGGCTTTCACGGGTTTGACGCAGGCCGCAGCGGCTTTGGCGTGCAGACGTGCGGTATCGGTTGTGGCGGCGGTGGCGAGCGCCACCCCCATGCGGCGATGGACAAACGCCTGTGGCTTGCCGAACAGCCGCAGATCGACGCCGGGCATGGCCAGCGCCTCGGCGACGCCGTCGAAGGCGATGCCGCTGGCGTCCATCCCGCCGTAGATCACCGCAGAGGCGCCGGGTTCGCGCAGCAATACGTCGACCGGCAAGCCGAGGATGGCGCGGGCATGCAGTTCGAATTCGTTCTGCGCTTGCGTCGCCATGGTCACCATGCCGGTGTCGTGCGGACGCGGGCTGACTTCGGAGAACCACACCGTGTCGCCCTTGACGAACAATTCCACACCGAACAGGCCGCGCCCGCCGAGATTGCCGGTGACGGCGGCGGCGATGTCCTGCGCCCGCGCCAGCGCGGCGGTGGACATCGGCTGCGGCTGCCACGATTCGACGTAATCGCCTTTGACCTGCACGTGGCCGATGGGTGCGCAGAAATGCGTTTCGACGCTGCCCGACTCACCCAGCGCACGCACCGTCAGCAGCGTGATTTCGTAGTCGAAGTCGATCACCCCCTCGACGATGGCGCGGCCCTTGTTGACCCGTCCGCCTGCGGAGGCGTAATCCCAGGCCGCGCCCAGCTGGCTGGCGTCGTCCACGCGCGATTGCCCCTTGCCGGACGACGACATCACCGGCTTGACGATCACCGGAAAGCCCAGCTTGTCGGCGGCAGCGCTCATTTCGGCCAGGCTGTCGGCGAACACGTAGGGCGAGGTCGGCAGCCCTAGCGTTTCCGCAGCCAGTCGGCGGATGCCTTCGCGGTTCATGGTGAGATTGGCGGCGCGTGCGGTCGGGATCACCTCGGCCAGCCCCGCCGCCTCGATTTCCAGCAGGGTTTCGGTGGCGATGGCCTCGATTTCCGGCACCACCAGATGCGGTTTCTCGGCTTCGATCAGCGCGCGCAAGGCCGCGCCGTCGCTCATGTCGATCACATGCGCGCGGTGCGCGACCTGGTGCCCGGGGGCGTTGGGGTAGCGATCCACTGCGATGACTTCGACGCCCAGCCGCTGCAGGGCGATGATGACTTCCTTGCCGAGTTCGCCTGCGCCCAGCAGCATGACGCGGGTGGCGGAAGGCGAGAGCGGAGTGCCGAGGCGCATGGGGGAATCCTGAAATGGAGAGGGATGATTTTACCGTGGGTGGAGGGGGTTTCGCCGGATGTTGCCCGTTGGCCGGGCTATCCCCGGGCAGCCAGCCGTAGCCAGGTGAATGCCTTTCGGCACGCCCACGATCAGGCCAAACGTTTCAAGCCTCCAACGCCCGCACCCGTTCCCATTCAAAACACCCCCCCGGATCGGTCTTGCGTCCCGGCGCAATCTCGCTGTGCCCCACCACCGCCCGAATCGGGTAAGCCTGTTTCAGCGATTGCAGCAGCGGAATCAGGCTGGCGTACTGGGCTTCGCAGAACGGCGTGTCGTCGTCGCCTTCCAACTCGATGCCGATGGAAAAGTCATTGCAGCGTTCGCGCTCGCACCAGCTCGATACACCGGCGTGCCAAGCGCGCAAGCTGCACGGCACAAACTGGATCAGGCTGCCATCGCGGCGGATGAAGAAGTGCGCCGATACCTTGATGCCGCGGATGCCCTGGTAGTAGGGATGCGCGTCCCAGTCGAGGCGGTTGGTGAAGAGATCGATGACCGCATCGCCGTCGAACACGCCGGGCGGCAGCGAGATGTTGTGGATGACGATGAGCTCGATCGCCGTGCCGTCCGGGCGGGCGTCGCAGTTGGGCGAGGGCAGCTTGCGGGCATCTGCCAGCCAGCCGGAAGCATCGAGTACGCCGGGTTGGGAAGCGGTTTGTGACATGGCTCAAGCTTACCCGACCCGCGCACGCTCTGGAAACATCGCTTAGACTTCCGGTTTTCGTCGAATCACGAGTCCGGTATGTCCCCGCTCGAAGCGCAACAATTGCTGGATGACGCTGAATGCATCGTGCCGGAGACGGCGGTGCAGGCTGCGCTGGTTCGTCTGGCGGGAGAAATTTCGCAGGTATTGGCGGGGGAGTTTCCGCTGGTGTTGCCGGTGATGGGCGGCGCCATCGTATTCGCCGGGCAATTGCTGCCCAAACTGAGCTTCCCGCTGGAATTCGATTACCTGCACGTCACCCGCTATCGCGGCCAGACACAGGGCGGCGAGATGGAATGGCGGGTGCTGCCGGGACAAAATGTGGCCGGCCGTCATGTCCTGGTGCTGGACGATATTCTGGACGAGGGCGAAACCCTGGCGGCGATCCGCGACAAGCTCTTGGGAATGGGCGCGGCACGGGTGTGGTCGGCGGTGCTGACCGACAAGGACAATGGTCTGGATAAACCGATCCGGGCCGATTTTGTGGGGCTGGTCGTGCCCAACCGTTATGTGTTCGGCTGCGGCATGGACGCTTACGGCATGTGGCGCAACCTGCCTGCCATTTATGCTTTGAAAGACAAATAATCATGTTGGGAATCATCGGCGGCACCGGGTTGACGCAACTGGCCAATCTGGAAATCACCCATCGCAAGGTGGGACGTACACCCTACGGCGAGCCGTCCGGCGCGCTGACCTTTGGCCATATCTGCGATCAGGAAGTCATTTTCCTGGCGCGCCACGGTTACGGCCACACCATTCCACCGCACGAGGTGAACTACCGTGCCAATCTGTGGGCGCTGAAAGAACACGGCGTCGATCGGGTGGTGTCGGTGGCCACGGTAGGCGGCATTCACCCCGCGCTGATTCCCGGCATGCTGGTGATTCCGGATCAGATCATCGACTACACACACGACCGGGCGGCAACGTTTTTTGTCGGTGGCGACAAGCCGGTGACCCATTTGGACTTCACCTTTCCCTATTGCATTGCGATGCGCACGGCCTTGCTGCAGGCCGCCACCGACGCCGGGATCAACCTGCGTGACGGCGGCGTGTATGGCGCGGTGCAGGGGCCGCGCCTGGAAACCGCAGCCGAAATCAACCGCATGGAACGCGACGGCGCCGACATGGTGGGGATGACCGGCATGCCGGAAGCGTATCTGGCGCGCGAACTGGCGCTGTGCTACGCAGCGGTGGGGGTGGTGGTGAACTACGCGGCCGGCCGCGGCTCGTCGGTGGACGGCATCCAGATGGAAGAAATCCAGGCGGTGCTGGGGGAATCGATGTTGCAGGTGCGGCATCTGCTGGAACAACTGGTGACCAACGACGCCGCCGGCATGTGCCCGGTCTGACGCGATGTGGCTGGCGCGCGCATTGCAATCGCAAGGACTGGGGTCACGCAAGGGCTGCGTGCTGCTGGTGCGTTCGGGCGCGGTCGCGGTCAATGGCGTGGTCTGCGACGATCCCGAAGCGGAAGTCGACCCGGTCGGTCTGGAGCTGACCGTCAACGGCGTCACCTGGCCGTACCACCAGTTCGCCTATGTGCTGATGCACAAACCCACGGGTTACGAGTGTTCGCACAAGCCCAAACATCATCCCAGCGTGTATGCCCTGCTGCCGTCGCCGCTGATCGAGCGCGGCGTCCAATGCGTGGGGCGGCTCGATCAGGACACCACGGGTTTGCTGCTGTTTACTGACGATGGCCAGTTCATTCACCGCATGACCTCGCCGAAAAAAGGCGTGGCCAAGGTGTACCGCGCCAGCTGCGCCGACCCGGTGACGGACGCCACGCTGGACGCGCTGCGCAGCGGTGTGCAACTCAACGACGAGCCCGCACCGATCGCCGCGCTGGCATGCGAATCCATCGACAGCCACACGCTGCGGCTGACGCTCGCCGAGGGCAAGTACCATCAGGTCAAACGCATGATCGCGGCGACCGGCAACCGGGTGGACAGCCTGCATCGCGAAGCGATCGGCGACTATGTCCTGCCGGCGACGCTGGCCCCCGGTGCCTGGCGCTGGCTGGACGCCGCCGACCTGCAACAACTGGAGCAAGCATGGCCATCCGCGACGTCCTGAAAATGGGTGATCCGCGCCTGCTGACGCCGGCGCTGCCGGTGGAGGATTTTGCTTCGCCCGAGCTGGCGCAGCTGATCGTCGATATGCACGACACCATGCGCGCGTTGAATGGTGCGGGCCTGGCGGCGCCGCAAATCGGCGTCGGCCTGCAGGTGGTGATATTTGAGGTCAACTCCAATCCGCAACAGGCCAATCCGCGTTATCCGGATGCCGAAAGCGTGCCATTTACGGTTCTCGTCAATCCCCTGCTCACGCCCTTGTCCGACGAGTTGGAAGAGGGCTGGGAAGGCTGCCTGTCGGTTCCCGGGATGCGTGGCCTGGTGCCGCGCCACACTGCACTGCGCTATCAGGGTTTCGACGCAGCGGGGCAGGCGATCGATCGCCGTGTCAGCGCTTTCCACGCCCGCGTGGTGCAGCACGAGGTCGATCATCTGCGCGGCATCCTGTATCCGATGCGCATCCGCGACCTGCGTTATTTCGGCTTCACCGACATCCTGTTTCCAGGACAGAACCTGCAGGACGACTGACGCGTTGCAGACGCCTGTGGCACGCATTTAGCATGCCTAAAGTTGTCCCTGTCCTCGCCGCTAACTTGAAGCGTAACCGTGGGCGAGGTGCCCCGGAGCAAGCAGCAAGGATAACAATGAGCCCGGAACAGCAGATCCAGCAGGCGCAGTGCCGCATTCACCCCACCGACATGATGATGAGCGAGGCGGCTCAGCTTGACGGCCTTGCCGCCCAGCTGATGGCGGTGCAGCGATGCTGGAGCGACCCCAGCCGCGCCGCCCATCTGACGGCTGCGCTTTCCGCGAGCCGCGCGGTGTGGGGCGGCATCCAGGCCGCACTGGCCGAAGGCACGCTGCCGCTGCCGCTGGAAGTGCAGCACAACCTGCTGATTCTGTCGGTCTATGCCGACTGCAAAATCAGTGCATGTGAAGGAAGAAATCCCAACGCCGACATGCTGGGCAGCTTGATTTCGTTGACCCGTACTCTGGCCGGGAGTCTGAAAGAGTGGCGGGTGGCGGCATGAAAGCGTTGCAGTGTGTTGTGCTGGACAGAGACATCAGCCTGGCCGATGGAGGGGTGGGCAGCACCGTGAGTCCCGGTCGCAGCCGTAGCCGTACCAAAACCGAGCTGGATGAGAAGATCAAGAAACCTGCCGGTGGCGTGCGCAAGAAATCGCCGCCTGCGCGCAAGGCGCCGTCGCGTGGGCGCTTTGTCGACGAATACGCGCGTCCGGCTATTTAGGCCTGTTCACTTCAGAACGTCGCGTATCCCGTCTTCCAGCGCCAGTTTTCCTGCGGGCGTCAGCAAAGCCTCCCCACGAATCAGAAACGTATCCTCGACGCGTTCGCCCAGCGTGTCGATTTTGGCGGCATACACGCTCACGTCATGCCGCATCAATACCTCGGCTACCGCAAACAGCAAGCCGCCACGGTCGGCACAGGTGATCGTCAATATGTGGCCGTGACCCTGTGCGTCGGCTTCCAGCCACACCGTCGTCGGATAGGGATGGTGACGCTGGTGGCGTGACAGGCGGCCGCGCGGCGCGGGCTGCATCGGCTGTGCCGGATCGAGATCGCGGGCGAGCTCGTATTCCACGAAGCTCAGAAAGTCGCGGTAATGAATGCCGCGATTGGCCAAATCCATGACCTGAAAACTGTCCAGCGCGTAGCCATGCTGGGTGGTGTGGATTTTGGCCTCGAGGATGGTGTACTGGATGCGGGCGAAAAATCCGCAGATGCGGGCAAACAGGTCGGAGCGGTCGGGCGTGTAGACCAGCACCTGGATGCCTTCGCCGACCGGCGACAGCCGTGCCCGCACGACGGCGTCGGGGCTGGCGACGCGACGCCACAGCATGCGCGCCTGCCAGGCCATGTCGCGGACGTCGTAGCGGACAAAATAACGCGCGTCGAGGTGTTGCCACAGCGCGTCGGCAGCGTTGTTGGGCAGGCCATAGAGCGCGAGATTGACGCGCGCTTCCGCCTGTTTGGCGGCGATGTCGGCCACTGCCTGATCGCTGCCCGCAAGCCTGGCCTGGGTGGCGTGGTAGAGGTCTTCCAGCAGCTTGCCTTTCCAGGCGTTCCACACCTTGGGGCTGGTGCCGCGAATGTCGGCCACGGTCAGCAGATACAGTGCGGTGAGGCGGCGCGGGTTGCCGACTTTGTCGGCGAAGGCCGCAATCACGTCCGGGTCGCTGGTGTCTTCTTTTTGCGAGGTGCGCGACATCACCAGATGCATCTCCACCAGCCAGGCGACCAGTTCGCTGTCCGGCTTGTCGAGACCATGCTGGCGACAGAAGCGCCACGCATCGACCGTTCCCAGTTCGGAATGATCGCCGCCGCGGCCTTTGGCGATGTCGTGAAAAAGCGCGGCCAGATAGAGCAATTCGGGTTTTTCGAACGACGCGATCAGCCGGCTCGCGAGCGGGAATTCGTGAGCCAGCGCGGGGACGGTGAAGCGCCGGACGTTGCGCAGCACGGTGAGAATGTGCTCGTCCACGGTGTAGACGTGGAACAGGTCATGCTGCATTTGCCCGACGATGCGGCCGAACGCCGGGATGTAGCGCGCCAGCAGCCCATAGCGGTGCATGGCACGCAGCGCCCGGGTGACGCCCACCGGCTGGCGCAGCAGCGTCAGGAATAGCGCGCGATGCGCCGGGTTGGCGCGGAAGGCCGCATCGATGCGAGTGCTGCCGCGCCACAGCGCCCGCAGCGTGGTCGGCTCGAAACCTGCCAGCTCCGGATGCTGGGCGTGGACGATGAAAATGCGCAGCAGGGCATCGGGCTTGCGCTCGAACAGATCGGGGTCGCGGGCTTCGAGCAGCTTGGCGCGCAGCTGGAAATCGGCGTCGATGGGCTGCGGCGGCGCATTCACCGGAAACAGCCGTACCCGCAGCGACTGCACGAGGATGTCGTTGGCGCGCAGGATCAGCTTGGCGGCGCGGTAATAGCCCTGCATCAGGCGTTCGTCGGCACGCTTGTGCGCGGTGTTGTCGAGCCCCAGGCGCTCGGCGAGCTCGGTCTGGTAATCGAAGGCCAGGCGGTCGTCGCGCCGCCCGGCCAGCAGATGCAGCTGAATGCGCAGCGCCGACAGGGTGTGTTCTGCATGCGCAATGCGGCGCGCCTCGGCCTGGGTCAGCAGCCCTGCGCAGGCGAGGCCATTCCAGCCTCCCGTGATGCCGCAAGCCTGCGCCAGCCAGTGAATCGTGTGCAGATCGCGCAGGCCGCCGGGGCTGTCCTTGAGATTGGGCTCGAGCTTGTAGGCGCTGTCGTCGAAGCGGGCATGACGCGCTTGCTGTTCGGCAAGCTTGCCGTCGAAGAAATGCTGGGCGTCGAAGCGATCCTGAAAGCGGCGCTTGAATTCGCCGAATAGCGGGCGGCTGCCCCACAAAAAACGTGCTTCCAGCAGATTGGTTTCCACCGTGATGTCCTGCGCCGCTTCCTGCATGCAGGCGTCCACCGTGCGCACGCTGTGGCCGATTTCCAGCCCGACATCCCAGCACGCCTGCACCCAGTTTTCCAGTGTGGCTTGCTGCCCGATGGTCGGCTCATGCGGCAGCAGCAGCAACAGGTCCACGTCGGAGCCGGGGAACAGTTCGCCACGCCCGAAGCCGCCGACGGCGGCCAGACAAAAGCTGTCGGGCAGCACGAGCCGGGTGCTGATTTCCGCCAGCAGGCCGTCCACCAGGGTGGCATGGCGCGTCAGATAGGGCGAAACAGCGGGTTTTTTACGGTAGGCCGCAGCCAGCGTCGTGCGGCCGGATTTAAGCCGCTCGCGCAGGTCGGCGAACGGCGAGTTGCTCACGCGGCCTGGCGGGCGAGGTCGGGCGCGGCCGGGCTGCCCGCTGATACGGTCAGCACTTCAAAGCCGCTGTCGGTCACCAGCACCGTATGTTCCCACTGCGCCGACAGGCTGCGATCCTTGGTCACAATGGTCCAGCCGTCCGGCATCTGGCGAATGTCGCGCCGCCCGGCGTTGATCATGGGCTCGATGGTGAACGTCATGCCGGTTTCCAGCAGCAGGCCGGTGCCCGGTTTGCCGTAATGCAGCACCTGCGGGTCTTCGTGGAAATTGCGGCCGATGCCGTGGCCGCAGAATTCGCGCACCACGCTGTAGCCGTTGTGTTCGGCGAAGCGCTGGATGGCGTGGCCGATGTCGCCCAGACGGGCGCCCGGTTTGACGTGATGAATGCCGATCCACATGGCTTCGTAGGTGATCTGGATCAGGCGCCTGGCCTGGATCGACGCTTCGCCGACCGCGAACATGCGGCTGGTGTCGCCATGCCAGCCGTCCTTGATCACGGTGATGTCGAGATTCACGATATCGCCGTTTTTCAGCACCTTGTCGCCCGGCACGCCGTGACAGACCTGGTTGTTGACCGAGGTGCAGATCGATTTCGGGTAGGGGTTGTGGCCGGAGGGCGCGTAGTTCAGGGGCGCGGGGATGGTGTCCTGCACATTCACCATGTACTCGTGGCACAGCCGGTCGAGCTCGCCGGTGGTGACGCCGGGTTTGACGAACGGCGTGATGTAGTCGAGCACTTCCGCGCCGAGCCGGCCGGCAACGCGCATGCCTTCTATTTCAGCGCCGGTTTTGATGGTGACTGTCATTTGTTGTGGAGTGGCTTATTGAGGGTGGCCAAGCAGCAAACCCGCATTTTCCCTTGAAATGAATGGCTTATCAAATTAGAATTGCGGGCTGTCCGAAATGGTTCGGACAAATTCGCACACCTGTCGATAAAGGGTGGCGGCGCGTTCAGGCTCCTTAATCAAGCCAGGCGACGCGCGGCTGCTGACGGGTGGAGGCTCAACCCTTTAGGAGTAATGCTATGTCTGTCACCATGCGTCAAATGCTGGAAGCCGGTGTCCACTTCGGTCACCAGACCCGTTTCTGGAACCCCAAGATGGCTCCGTTTATTTTCGGCCATCGCAACAAGATCCATATCGTCAACCTGGAAAAATCGCTGCCGATGTTCCAGGACGCACAAAAATTCGTCCGTCAGCTGGCTTCCAACAAAGGTACGGTGCTGTTCGTTGCGACCAAGCGCGCCGCACGCGAGATTGTGCGCGAAGAAGCCGAGCGCGCGGGCATGCCTTATGTGGACAACCGCTGGCTGGGCGGCATGCTGACCAATTTCAAGACCATCAAGCAGTCGATCAAGCGTCTGAACGATCTGGAAGCTTCACTCGCCGAGCCGGGCCGGCTGTCGAAGAAAGAAACGCTTACGGTGCAGCGTGAAGTCGACAAGCTCAACCGCAGCCTGGGCGGCATCCGCGAAATGGGCGGTCTGCCGGATGCGATCTTCATTATCGACGTCGGCTATCAGAAGGGCACCGTGGTCGAGGCCAAGAAGTTGGGCATCCCGGTGATCGGCGTGGTCGACACCAACAACAGCCCGGAAGGCGTGGACTACATCATCCCCGGCAACGATGACTCGGCGCGCGCGATTCGTCTGTACGCCCGTGGCATGGCTGATGCGGCGCTGGAAGGCCGGGCCCAGGTCGTCGGTGAAATACTCGGCGGCGAAGAGTTCATTGAAGTCGAAGAAGAAGGCGGCGTCGCCGCTGAATAAACGCGACGCGCTGCAACATCGCCGGGAACCATTCCCGGCGAGCGAATTTCAAGGAGGGGCGTTGGCCCCTCTTTCTGTATGAGTTGAATCAAATTTGAGGGAGCAGGAAATGGCAGAAATCACAGCAGGCATGGTCAAGGAACTGCGCGAGAAAACCGATGCGCCGATGATGGATTGCAAAAAGGCGCTGACGGAAGCGGGCGGCGATATGCAGAAAGCGGAAGAAATCCTGCGCGTGCGCTTTGGCAACAAGGCCGCCAAGAGCGCAGGCCGGGTGGCGGCTGAAGGCGTGGTGACGATTGCCATCAGCGCCGACGGCAAGTCGGCCGCCATGGTCGAAGTCAACTGCGAAACCGACTTCGTGACCAAGAACGACGAATTCCTGGCGCTCGCCGGTGCGCTGGCCGGCATGGTGCTGGAACAGAATCCGGCCGATGTCGCTGCCCTGTCCGCGCTGCCTTACAAGGGCACCACGGTGGAGGCTTTCCGCACCGGGCTGGTGGGCAAGATCGGCGAAAACATGTCGGTGCGCCGTTTTGAACGTCTGGCTGCCCAGGGCAAGTTTGCCAGCTACAACCATAGCGGCCGCATCGGCGTGCTGGTCGATGTGACGGGCGACGAAGCGCTGGCGCGTGACATTGCCATGCACATCGCGGCATCCAAGCCGAAGTCGCTGGATGCATCCGGCGTGTCGCAGGACCTGATCGACACCGAGCGTCGCGTCGCAATCGAGAAAGCCAAGGAAGCCGGCAAGCCGGAAGCCATGCTGGAAAAGATTGCCGAAGGCACGGTGCAGAAATTCCTGAAGGAAGTCACGCTGCTGTCGCAGCCCTTCGTCAAGGACGACAAGCAGACCGTCGAGCAGGTGCTCAAGTCGAAGAACTCGCAGTGCCATGGCTTCACCATGTACGTGGTGGGCGAGGGCATCGAGAAGAAAGTCACCGATTTCGCGGCTGAAGTCGCTGCCGCGGCCAAGGTTTAATCGGCCGGAGCCTGATTGAAATGGCTAAAGCACGTCGCATATTGCTGAAGCTTTCCGGCGAGGCGCTGGGCGCGGATGCGTTTGGCTACCACGCCGAAACGCTGGCCGGTTTTGTCGCGCAAATCCGCGAGGTGGTCGCGCTGGGAGTGCAGGTTGGCATCGTCGTCGGCGGCGGCAATCTGTTTCGCGGCGCGACCGGCGCGCTGTCGGGCATGGATCGCGCGACAGCGGATGCGATGGGCATGCTCGCCACGGTGATGAATGCGCTGGCGCTGAAGGATGCGCTGCTGCGCGTCGGCGTGCCCGCGCGGGTGCAGACGGCGGTAGCAATTGCGCACGTGGGCGAAGCATTCGAGCGCGATGCTGCGTTGCGTCACCTCGAAGCCGGAGACGTGGTGATATTCGGTGGCGGCACGGGTAATCCGTTTTTCACCACCGATACCGCCGCTGCGCTGCGCGGTGCGGAAATCGGCGCCGATTTGTTGCTGAAGGCGACCAAGGTTGACGGCGTCTATACTGCCGACCCGAAAACGGACAGCACGGCAACGCGCTACGCGACGCTGAGCTTCGATGAGGCGATCCGCCACAATCTCGGCGTGCTTGATACCGCTGCGTTTGCCCTGTGCCGCGAGCAGAAACTGCCGCTGGTGGTGTTTGATGTTTTCAAACCCGGCGCGTTGAAGCGCGTGGTGATGGGCGAAAACGAAGGCACCCGCGTGACCCCTTGATCGACCCTTGAGAACGAAGGAAAGACGATGGCTGAAATGACGATTGCGGAAATCAAGCAGTCCGCCGAGCAGAAAATGGGCAAGTCGCTGGAAGCGTTGAAGAACGACCTGGCGAAGGTGCGCACCGGGCGTGCGCATACAGGCATTCTCGATCACGTGATGGTCGACTACTACGGCAACCCGACGGCCATCCCGCAGGTGGCGAACGTGACGCTGGTCGATTCGCGCACGCTGGGCGTGCAGCCGTGGGAAAAAAACATGGTGGGCAAGATCGAGAAGGCGATTCGCGATGCGGACCTCGGCCTCAATCCGGCCACGCATGGCGATATCATCCGGGTGCCGATGCCCTCGCTGACCGAAGAACGCCGCCGCGACCTCATCAAGGTGGTGCGCGGCGAGGCGGAAGGCGCCCGGGTTGCGATGCGCAACATCCGCCGTGACGCCAATGGTGCGGTCAAGGACATGGTCAAGGCCAAAACCGCGACCGAAGACGAGGATCGGCGCACCCAGGACGAGGTGCAGAAGCTGACCGACAAATTCATCGGCGAAATCGACAAACTGTTGGCTGATAAAGAGAAGGATCTGCTCGCAGTTTGAGCATGTCCAGCGAGCATACCCGGCGTGCCTTCCCGCTCGAAACAAGCGATCCCAACCAGCACGGATGTGCCGCGGCACATTGCCATCATCATGGATGGCAATGGCCGCTGGGCGAAGCGTCGGCTGATGCCGCGCGTGGCCGGGCATCGCAAGGGCGTCGAGGCGCTGCGCGGGGTGATCCGCGCGTGTGCCGAGCGTGGTGTGGCGCATCTCACGGTATTTGCCTTCAGTTCGGAAAACTGGCGGCGTCCGCAGGAGGAAGTCACCCTGCTGATGGAACTGTTCATGCGTGCACTGGAAAATGAAGTTGCGCGCCTGCACGAAAACAACATTCGCTTCCGCCTCATCGGCGATCTGTCCAGTTTTTCCGAGCGTATTCAGACCCTGATTCGCGACGCTGAAACCTTGACCCTCAACAACACCCGTCTGACCTTCACCGTGGCTGCGAACTACGGCGGCCGCTGGGATGTTGTGCAGGCGGTGAAGAAACTGATGGCGGCAGGGGTAACGGCGGACGACATGAATGAAGTCGTGTTGGCACAGCAGCTCAGCATGGCTGATGCACCCGAACCGGATTTGTTCATCCGCACGGGCGGCGAAAAGCGCATCAGCAATTTTCTGCTGTGGCAGCTGGCCTACACCGAACTGTATTTCACCGAAACCTTGTGGCCCGACTTCAATGCGAGAGCGCTGGATGCGGCGCTCGCGTCCTACCGCACCCGCGAGCGCCGCTTTGGCCGCACCAGCGAGCAGGTGCAAGCTGCGTCGTGACTCGCTTCCAGGTATGTCATCCATGACGCCACTCTTCAGGCGAGTGTTCACCGCCGCGCTGCTGTTGGCGCTCTTTGTGCCTGCCGTGCTGTGGGCGCCGGCGTGGTTGTGGGCGATCCTGATGGCGGGGGTGGTCGGCATGGCCGCTTACGAGTGGGCCAACCTGAGCCACTTTCCCGCCTGGTCTGCACATCTCTACGCTGGACTGCTGGCCGCCTGCGCGCTGGCCCTGCCTTACGTTTTGAGTACGGATTGGCCTGTTTTCCAGGGTGCACTCATCCTGCTGGCGGTTGCATTCTGGCTGGTCGTGGCGCCGCTGTGGCTGCTGGGACACTGGCAGGCAGCGCAGCCCCTGGTGCGCGCTGCGGTCGGCGGGGTGGTGTTGCTGCCGACCTGGGCGGCGCTGCTGTATTTGCATGCGCGCGGTCCCGCCGTGCTGCTGGGGGTGATGGCGGTCGTCTGGATTGCCGATACCGCCGCCTATCTGGCTGGACGTCAGTTTGGGCGCCACAAGCTCGCGCCGATTATCAGCCCCGGCAAGACCTGGGAAGGGGTGGCGGGCGCGCTCGTCGGGCTGGCGCTGTACGCCGGTGCCGTAAGCGGGCTGGCTGACATGCCGTTGTTGTCATTGTTGCCTGTTGTGGCGGGCTTGCTGTATCTGTCGGTGCTGGGCGATCTGTTCGAATCCTGGATCAAGCGCGTCTCCGGCATGAAGGACAGTGGCGATCTGCTGCCCGGTCATGGCGGTGTGCTGGACCGTATCGATGCGCTGACCTCCACGCTGCCGATTGCGACGGGCATGTTGATGTGGCTGGAGCGCGCCGCATGAAACCGCGCGTTCTCACCATCCTCGGGGCCACCGGTACCATCGGCGTCAACACGCTCGATGTGGTGGCGCGCCATCCCGGCCGCTTCGAGATTTTTGCCCTGACCGGCGCGACGCAGGTCGAACGCATGGTCGAGCAGTGCCGCACGCATCGCCCGCGTTTTGCGGTGATGAGCGAGCCGGTGGCCGCCGCCGCGCTGCGCACGCGCGTTGCGGCAGAAAAGCTGCCGGTCACGGTGCTCGAAGGTAGCGCGGCCCTGACTGAAGTGGCGACCGCGCCCGAAGTGGACACCCTGATGGCGGCGATTGTCGGCGCGGCCGGCTTGCCCGCCACGCTGGCGGCCGCGCAGGCGGGCAAGCGCATCCTGCTCGCCAACAAGGAAACCCTGGTGGTGGCCGGCCAACTGTTCATGGACGCCATCGCCGCCAGCGGCGCCGAACTGCTGCCGATCGACTCCGAGCACAACGCCATTTTCCAGGCGTTGCCGCGCGATTTCAACGGTGATTTTCAGCAGGCCGGGGTGAAGGCTTTGTGGCTCACCGCGTCCGGCGGCCCGTTCCGCACCCTGTCGGCCGAGGCGATTGCCGCGGCCACCCCGGCGCAGGCGGTGGCGCATCCCAACTGGGTGATGGGCAAGAAGATTTCGGTCGATTCGGCGAGCCTGATGAACAAGGGGCTCGAGGTGATCGAGGCGCGCTGGCTGTTCAATGCGCGCCCGGAGCAGATCAAGGTGGTGGTGCATCCGCAGAGCATCGTGCATTCCATGGTCGAATACGCCGACGGCTCGGTAATCGCGCAGATGGGCACGCCCGACATGCGCACGCCGATCGCCTATGCGCTGGGTTTTCCCGAGCGCATCGATGCCGGCGTGTCGGCGCTCGAACTGATCGGCAAACAGCTGACCTTCGAAGCGCCCGACACCGCACGCTTCCCCTGTCTGCAACTGGCATTCGACGCGCTCGCCGCAGGCGGCAACGCGGCGGCCGTATTGAACGCGGCCAACGAAGTCGCGGTTGCGCGCTTTCTCGATGGCGCGGTTCCCTTCAGCGCCATCGCTGCCAGCATTGCACATACGCTGGACAAGCTGGCCGGCGGCGCGGCCGCCACGCTGGCCGACCTGCTCGACGCCGACAGCCAGGCGCGCGGCGTAGCCGAAACCTATCTGGGTCGGGTGCACAGATGAGCGTGTTCCACACCATTCTGTGGTTCCTGGTGGCCATCGGCATCTTGGTGGTGGTGCATGAATTTGGCCACTACCTCGCGGCACGGCTGGCCGGGGTCAAGGTGCTGCGGTTTTCGGTCGGCTTTGGCAACCCGCTGCTGAGCCGACGCGTCGGCCCGGATCAAACCGAATGGACGCTATCCCCGTTGCCCGTTGGCGGCTACGTCAAAATGCTCGACGAGCGTGAAGGCGAGGTGCCTGCGGCAGAGGCCCATCGCAGCTTTAACCGTGCCACCGTATGGCGTCGCATCGGCATCGTCGTGGCGGGCCCGCTCGCCAATTTCCTGCTTGCCATCGTGTTTTACTGGGCGCTGTTCCTGCACGGGTTGCCCGCGATGAAGCCGATGATCGGCGAGCCGCCTGCCGGCACGCCGGCGGCGCAGGCCGGTCTGGCGGCGGGCGATGAAATCCGCCGTGTCAACGGCATCGACACCCCTTCGTTCCAGGATGTGCGATTGACCCTGCTGCGTGCGGGGGTGGCGGGCGGGCCGCTTACCCTTGAACTGGCCGATGGCCGCAGCGTGCAACTCGATGCCCGGTCGATGCAGGACGACAATCTGGAACAGGACACCCTGCGTCCGCTCGGTATTGTGCGTTACGACCCGGTGATCGAGCCGGTGGTCGGCACGGTACTGCCAGACGGCGCTGCCGCTCGCGCGGGGTTCCAGGTGGGGGATCGGCTGCTTGCCGTCGATGGCAAAGCCGTTGCGAACTGGCAGGGGTGGGTGCAGCTGATCCGTCAGCATCCGGGCAAGCCATTGCGCATCGAATACCAGCGGCAGGGACAGCGAGGCGTGTTGAACGTGGTGCCCGACGTGGTGGACGAAGGCGGCCAGCGTATCGGCAAGATCGGCGCCGGCCCCAGGATCGACGAAGCGGCATTCGCCGCGCTGATGACCGAAGTGCGCTACGGGCCGGTTGATGCGCTGTGGCAGGGTGTCGTCAAGACCTGGGACATGAGCGCATTCACGCTGGAGATGATGGGGCGCATGGCACTGGGGCAGGTCTCGTGGAAGAACCTCTCGGGCCCCCTGACCATCGCCGACTATGCAGGCCAGAGCGCCGCCCTCGGCTGGGTCAGTTTTGTCAGCTTTCTGGCCCTGGTGAGCGTGAGCCTGGGGGTGCTGAATCTGCTGCCCATCCCGCTGTTGGATGGGGGACACCTCATGTATTATGTCGCCGAAGTTTTGACTGGTCGTCCGGTGTCCGAGCGCGCCATGGAAATAGGCGGCCGGATCGGCATGACACTCCTGCTGCTGCTGATGTCATTTGCTCTGTTCAACGATTTGCAACGCCTGCTAGGCGGATGAAAACACCCATGGTCCTTACCCGTTTGACGCTTGCTCTCGCTGCTGTGCTGGCCGCGCCATCCGTGTTTGCCGGCGAGCCTTTCGTCGTCACGGATATCCGGGTCGAAGGCATCCAGCGTACCGAGGCCGGCACGGTGTTCAGCTACCTGCCGGTCAAGGTGGGCGAGACGATGACGGACGAGAAAACGGCGGCAGCGATCAAGGCCTTGTACGCCACCGGTTTTTTCAAGGAAGTGCGGCTGGAAGCGCGCGACGGCGTGGTGATCGTCACCGTTGAAGAGCGGCCCTCGATTGCCAAGATCACCCTGAATGGCATCAAGGAGTTTTCCGAGGAAGACCTGAAGAAGGGACTCAAGGAGACCGGACTGGCGGAAGGCCGCGTGCTTGACCGCTCCTTGGTGGAAAAAGCCGAGCAGGAATTGCAGCGCCAATATTTCAACCGCGGCAAATATGCGGTCGAAATCAAAACCACGCTGACCCCGCTGGAACGCAACCGGGTGGCAGTGCAGTTCGACGTGGTGGAAGGCGACAGCGCCAAGATCCGGCAGATCAACCTCGTCGGCAACAAGGCGTTCACCGAAAAAGAGCTGCTGGGCGAAATCACTTCGACCACACCCGGCTGGCTGACCTGGTACACCAAGAACGACCAGTATTCCAAAGCCCGCCTGGGCGGCGATATCGAAATCCTGCGTTCGTTTTACCTCAATCGCGGTTATCTCGAATTCAACGTCGATTCCACCCAGGTATCGATTTCTCCGGACAAGCAGGGCATCTACATTACCGTCAACGTGACCGAAGGGCCGCAGTACACCGTGTCCGGCGTCAAGCTGGCAGGACAGATGCTGGTGCCCGAGGCGGAACTTCAGCAATTGATCACGGTCGTGCCAGGCGAGGTGTTCGTGCGTGACCGCCTGACCGAAACCACCAAGCGAATTGGCGAGCGCCTCGGCAACGATGGCTATGCATTTGCCAACGTCAACGCAGTGCCCGAACTCGACAAGGAAAAAAGTACGGTCGCCTTCACCCTGTTCGTCGACCCCGGCCGCCGCGTCTACGTCAACCGTGTCAACGTGACGGGCAACACCAAGACCCGCGATGAAGTGGTGCGTCGTGAAATCCGGCAAATGGAAGGCGCGTACTACGATGCCGCACAGATCAACCGTTCGCGTGAACGTTTGAACCGTCTCGGTTACTTCAGCGAAGTCAACATCGAAACCCCGGCGGTAACCGGCACCACCGATCAGGTCGATGTCAACGTGAGCGTGGCTGAAAAGTCCACCGGCAGCATCCAGCTGGGCGCGGGCTACTCGACGACCGAGGGGCTGGTGCTTTCGGGTTCGGTGTCGCAGGCCAACGTGTTCGGCACCGGCAACCGCCTGACCGCACAAGTCAACACCGGCAGTGTCAATTCCGTGTATTCGCTGTCGTTTGTTAACCCCTACTTCACCCTGGACGGTGTCAGCCTGGGTTATGACCTGTACGACCGCCATGTCGATACCAATTCGCTCAACAGCGTCGCTAATTATCAAAGCTCGACTCAAGGCATCGGCGCGCACTTCGGTTTTCCGATCAACGAGCGCGATTTCGTTAACCTGGGGCTGGCGGCTGAGCGATCCCAGATTACGACGGACACAAGCAGTCCACTGCAATACAAGCAGTACGCGGTGGTGTTTGGCAACGTCCCATGCACTTCCATCCTGGATCCGATGTGTGGTGTCGGTACGGTTGACACCAACACGCTACGCCTGGATTCCTCCTGGTCGCGCGATACCCGCAACAACTTCTTGTTTCCGACCAGCGGGATGTTGCAGCGGGTGGCGGGCGAGGTCGGCGTTCCGCCGGGCGACCTGAAATACTACAAAATTTCACTTCAGCACCAGCAATTTTTCCCGCTGGGAAAAAGCTTCACCCTGATGGTGAATGGCGAACTGGGGTACGGGGGCGGATATGGTCAGGCTGCCAACGGACAGGATTCGCCGCTGCCTTTCTTCAAGAATTTCTATGCGGGCGGTATCGGTTCGGTACGCGGGTTTAAAACCGGCACCCTCGGCCCGAAAGACTACAACGGCGATGCCTTGGGTGGCGAGAAACGCGTGGTCGGCAATCTGGAACTCTATTTCCCGCTGCCAGGCATCAAGGATGACCAGTCACTGCGCATGTCGGCGTTCATTGATGCGGGTGGCGCCTTTGGTCCTGGTGGCTTGCCGATTGGCGTCAATGGCCCTCAAAGCACATTCTCGAGCTTTTCGTTCAGCGATCTGGGGGTTTCCGCCGGCTTGGCGGTATTGTGGGTGTCGCCGCTGGGCCCGCTCAAGTTCAGTTTGGCGCAGCCAATCGTCAAACAGGATGGCGACCAAACAGAAGTGTTTCAATTTACCATTGGCAATACGTTCTAAGGGTTGGTCTTACCGGAGTGTGATGATGAAATTCAAGCAACGTGCAGTGTCCCTGATCCTGGCGTCCGCGTTCGTGGCGGTGCCCGCCCTTGCCGATACCAAGATCGGCTTCGTCAATACCGAAAAACTGTTGCGCGAAGCACCCCTGTCAGTGGCTGCGCAGAAGAAACTGGAGCGTGAATTCGCCACGCGCCAACAGGACTTGCAGAAGCTCGCCAAGCAGGCGCGTGACCTGCAGGCGCAACTCGACAAGGACGGCGTGACCATGTCCGACAGCGAGCGCAAGGCGAAAGAGCGTGACCTGGGCAATCAAAGCCGCGAACTGCAGCGCAGCGAGCGTGAGTTCCGCGAAGATCTCAATTTGCGCCGCAACGAGGAACTGGGGCAGATTCAGGAGCGGGCACGCAAGGCGATCCAGGAAATTGCCAAGGCCGAAAAATTCGACCTGATTGTCGAGCAGGCTGTTTTTGTCGATCCCAAGCTCGATATCACCGACCGCGTGATGAAAACGCTGGGCGGTAAATAATCCGAACCGATGGCCGCGACGCTGACAGAACTGGTTGCCCGTTTCGGCGGCGAACTGGTGGGTGATGGCGCGCGGACGGTGCGTCAGGTTGCGCCGCTGGATCGCGCCACGCCTGACGAAATCGGCTTCGTCTCGCAGAGCAGGTATCTGTCGCAACTGGCCGACACCCATGCGGGCGCGGTGATCTTGCCGCTGGACGCGCGCGACGCCACCGATCTGCCGCGTATTCTCACACCCAATCCCTATCTGTATTTCGCGCGCGTCTCGACCCTGCTGAATCAGCCACCGCGCCCGCCTGCGGGTATCCATCCCGCAGCGACGGTTGCCCCGGATGCGAAAGTCGCCGCCGATGCCTGTATCGCCGCGGGCGCGGTGATCGGCTCCGGCGCGGTGATTGGTGCGCGCACGGTCATCGGCGCCAACAGCGTGGTGGGCGACCAGGCTCGTGTTGGAACGGATTGCCTGCTGCACGCCAGCGTCACCGTCTATCATCGCTGCGAAATCGGCGACCGCACCATCCTGCATTCGGGCTGCGTCATCGGATCCGATGGTTTTGGCTTCGCGCCGAACGACGGCCGCTGGGAGAAAATTCCGCAGATTGGCCGGGTGCTGATCGGCGCCGATGTCGAGGTGGGCGCCTGCACCACCATCGACCGCGGCGCGCTCGAAGACACGCTGATCGAGGAGGGCGTCAAGCTCGACAACCTGGTTCAGGTCGCCCACAACGTGGTGATCGGCGCGCACACCGCGATTGCCGCCTGTACCGGCATCGCCGGCAGCGCCAAGATCGGCCGCCATTGCACCATCGGCGGTGCGGCGATGATTTTCGGCCACATCGAAATCGCCGACGGCACCCGCATCTCGACCAATACGCTGATCACCAAATCACTGCCCAAAGCCGGCACCTATACTTCGGCGCTGCCGTTTTCCGAACACGAAGTGTGGCAAAAAAACGCCGTGCACATGCGCAACCTCGACAAGCTGGTCAAGCGCATCAAGCTGCTTGAACAGCGCCTTACCGAACTGGAAAAACCATGATCATGGACATTGAACAGGTGATGCAGTACCTGCCGCATCGTTATCCCTTTCTGCTGATCGACAGGGTGACCGAGCTTGAGCTTGGCAAGTCCATCACCGCGATCAAGAACGTCACCATCAACGAACCGTTTTTCCCGGGCCATTTTCCCGGTGCGCCGGTGATGCCCGGGGTGCTGATCCTCGAAGCGATGGCGCAGGCGGCTGGGATCCTGTCGTTCAAGACCAAAAACTACACGCCGGAGCAAATCGGCATCATCTACTTCGCCGGTATCGACAACGCGCGCTTCAAGAAGCCGGTCAAGCCGGGCGACCAACTGGTACTCAAGGCCGAGATCGTGCGCGAGATGCGTGGCATCTGGAAATACACCGGGCGCGCCGAAGTGGACGGCGTGCTGGTGGCGGAAGCCGAACTGATGGCCACTCTGCGCGACAAGCCCTGACCATGCCGAAGGTACACGAAACCGCCCTCGTCGCACCGGGTGCGCGGCTGGCAGACGACGTTGAAATCGGCCCCTACACGATCATCGGCGAACACGTCGAGATCGGCGCCGGCACCACGGTCGGCGCCCATGCCGTCATCACCGGCCATACCACCATCGGCGCGCGTAACCAGATCTTTCATTTCGTCTCGCTCGGCGAAGTGCCGCAGGACAAGAAATATGCGGGCGAGCCGACCCGGCTGGAAATCGGCGACGACAACGTGATCCGCGAGTTCTGCACCTTCAACGTCGGCACCGTGCAGGATCGCGGCGCCACCACCATCGGCAGCCACAACTGGATCATGGCCTACGTGCATATCGCGCACGACTGCGTGGTGGGCGACCATACCATTTTCGCCAACAACGCCTCGCTGGCGGGACACGCCGAAATCGGCGACTGGGCGATCCTCGGCGGCTTTACCGGCGTGCACCAGTTCTGCAAGATCGGCGCGCACGTGA
Organism: Thiobacillus sp.; assembly: GCA_049588075.1. Taxonomy (GTDB): domain Bacteria; phylum Pseudomonadota; class Gammaproteobacteria; order Burkholderiales; family Thiobacillaceae; genus Thiobacillus. The sequence continues at coordinate 16,310 of JBAVFD010000034.1, read as the reverse complement.
TGACCGGCATCTCCAGCGTGGTCGTCAAGGACATTCCCCCCTTCGTGATGGCCGCCGGCCAGCCTGCCGCGCCGCATGGCCTCAACAGCGAAGGCCTCAAACGCCGCGGCTTTTCCACCGACGCGCTGGCCGCGCTGAAGCGTGCCTACAAGATTCTCTACCGCGAAGGCAACACGCTGGCCGAAGCTCAGGCCAGGCTCGCATCCGAGGCGGACAATCATGCCGAAGTTAGGCAGCTGCTCGATTTCCTCGCGCGCGCCGAGCGCGGCATCATTCGATGATCGATCTGGGGCTGGTCGCCGGTGAAGCCTCCGGCGACCTTCTGGGTGCGCACTTCGTCAGCGCGCTGAAACAGGTTCACCCCGGATTGCGTGCAGCAGGCATCGCCGGCCCCCGATTGGTCGCAGCAGGCGTCGAAGCGATTTACCCCAGTGAAAAACTGGCGGTCAACGGCTACGTCGAGGTGTTGCGCCACCTGCCCGAACTGCTGTGGATGCGCTCACGCATCACCCGCCATTTCCTGCGCGAACGGCCGCGCGTTTTCGTTGGCATCGATGCGCCGGACTTCAACTTCAGCCTGGAAACCAGGCTCAAGCAGGCGGGCATCCCCACGGTGCACTTCGTCAGCCCGTCGCTCTGGGCGTGGCGGCCGGAACGCATCCACCGCATCAAGCAGGCTGTGTCTCACATGCTGGTGGTGTTTCCATTCGAGGAAAAAATTTATCGCGACGCGGGCATTCCGGTTACCTATGTGGGCCATCCGCTGGCCGATGTGATTCCGCTACAAACCGACACCGCAGCCGCGCGCACATCGCTGGGTCTGGCAGCAGGCCCAGTCATTGCGCTGCTGCCGGGCAGCCGCTTGAGCGAGGTGAAGCATCATGCGCGGCTGATGCTCGACGCGGCAGTGCGCATTTTGAAACGCCATCCCGACGCGCAGTTCGTGCTGCCCGCTGCAAGCGGGGCGGCCGCGCAGCTCATTCATCAGGCGGCGCAAGGGCTGCGCTTGCCGCTGCACATCCTGGATGGCCAGTCGCACGCCGCGCTGGCGGCATGCGATGTGGCGCTGGTGGCATCGGGCACCGCCACGCTGGAAGCGGCACTGTTCAAGAAGCCGATGGTGATTACCTATCGCGTACCCGCGCTCACCGCGTATCTGATGCGGAAAAAGGCGTTGCTGCCGTGGATCGGCCTGCCGAATATTCTGGCGCGCGATTTCGTGGTGCCGGAACGCGTGCAGGAAGCCGCCACGCCGGACCATCTCGCCGCCGACGTAGAGGCCTGGCTGGACGATGCATCGCGCCGCCAGGCGGTCGTTGAGACTTTCCACGCCATGCATGCAAGCCTGCGGCAGGATGCCGGCACGCGCATTGCCGAAGCGCTAAAGCCCTATCTGGTGGCCGCATGAAGCCACCTGTCGTTTTGCATGTGGGGCCGTTGGGTCTGTGCGGCGTTGACGAAGCCGGGCGCGGTCCGCTGGCGGGGCCGGTGATGGCGGCGGCGGTGATGCTCGACCCCGGCCAGCCGATCGACGGCCTGCGCGACTCCAAGAAACTCAGCGCCGCCGCGCGCGAACGGCTGGCCGATGAAATCCGCCTGCGTGCCGCCGCCTGGTGCGTGGCCGAAGCCAGCGTCGCCGAAATCGATCAGCTCAACATTCTGCACGCCACGATGCTGGCGATGCAGCGTGCAGTAGCCGGGCTCGGGCGTGCGCCGGACGAGGTGTGGGTGGACGGCAACCGCTGCCCCAACTGGGCCTGGCGCTCGCAGGCGGTGGTCAAGGGCGACGACAAGGTGGCGGCGATCGCCGCCGCGTCGATTCTGGCCAAGACCACGCGCGACCAGTTCATGTGCCGGTTGCACGCTGATTTTCCCGCTTATGGTTTCGCGCAGCACATGGGCTACGGCACCGCCGCGCATCTGGCCGCGCTGCAAACGCACGGCGCCTGCCCGCAGCATCGGCGCAGCTTCGGCCCGGTTAAACTCGTTCTCGATCAAGCCTCACTTTTCTGAAAGGAAACCGTATGCCGCTATTTCTGCTCCTGCACCTTGTAAGCGTTGTCGTCTGGGTGGGCGGCATGTTCTTCGCCTACATGGCCTTGCGCCCGGTGGCCGCCAGCGTGCTCGAACCGCCGCAGCGGCTGACGCTGTGGGCCGGCGTGTTCGGCAAGTTCTTCCCGTGGGTGTGGGCTTCGGTGGCCTTGATTCTGGCGACCGGCCTGCACATGCTGATGGCACTCGGCGCTGCCGCACCGCATTACGCCCTGGCCATGCTGGCGCTCGGCGTGGTGATGATGCTGATTTTCGCGCACGTGTTTTTTGCGCCTTACAAGAAGCTCAAGCGCGCCGTCGCCGCCCAGGACTGGAAAGCCGGCGGTGCCGCGCTGGGACAAATCCGCATGCTGATCGGCATCAACCTCAGCCTGGGGCTGCTGACGATTGCGGTGGTGTTTCTCGGCCGCGCGTTAGCTTGAGTCGCGGCTGATCAGGGCTCGTCCTGCGCCGGAGCAGCCAGCAGGCTCGTCACGGCTTGCCGGATGGCTTCCCGCCGCGCTTCGCATTGCAGCTCGGCATGAAACTGGCCGTCGCGATACAGATACAGCGTCGGTAGATGAAAGATGCCGAAATAGCGCGCCACCCCGGTAGCCTCGCTGACATCGACTTCATGCAACGCGCTGGCCATCCCGGCCAGCGCCTGCGGCAACAGTTGCTTCCATGCGCGGCATGCACCGCACTGCGGTGCGCTGAACAGCACCACCGCCACCCCGGAAGAAGCCGCGAGACGCGCGTGAAAGGTGCCCTCGCTCAGGCGGGAGAACGCGGCCGGGATGGCATGCTCCGGGCTGGTAGAATCGCGGTTTTCCTCCTGGCTGGCGCTCATGTTGTTTCTCGAATTGTTTGGCTATCTGCTGGTCATCCTGGTGGCGGCCGAAATCTTTGTCAACGCGCTCGAACACCTGGGCGAAAAACTCAAAATTTCGGAAGGCGTGACCGGTTCGGTGTTTGCCGCGGTCGGCACCGCCATGCCGGAAACCCTGGTGCCGCTGCTGGCGATTTTTGCCGGCAACGGCAATGCTGCCGTCAATGAGGAAATCGGCGTCGGCGCGATCCTGGGCGCGCCGCTGATGCTGTCGACCCTGTCGCTGTCCCTGATGAGTGTGGCGGTGCTGAAGCGGCGTGGCATGCAAGGCCACCTCACCCCGGAGCGAACCGGCCTCAAGCGCGACCTGGACTTTTTCCTGATGGCCTTCATGCTGGCGTTTGTCGCCATGTTCGTTCCGCATGAAAACATATGGGTACGTGGCGCGCTCGCATTTGTCATGGTGATGATCTACTTCGTCTATGTGATGCTGACCCTGCGCGCTTCGAGCAAGCTGGTCGAAGAAGGTCATGCCACCGAGGCCGGGTCGCCGATGCTGCTGACCCGTCTGGGCCTGCCGCAAAACCTGTTTTTCATCATCGTGCAACTGGCGCTGGGGCTGGCGCTGCTGGTCGCCGGCGCCAAGGGCTTCATCCATGGCGTGGAAGCTGCCGCCCCCATCATCGGCATCTCCGCGTTGCTGCTGTCCCTGATGATCATCCCGATCGCGACCGAGCTGCCGGAAAAAGTGAATTCGATTTTGTGGATCCGCAAGCACAAGGACACCCTGGCGTTTGGCAACATCACCGGCGCCATGGTGTTCCAGGGCACGCTGCTGCCGGCCATCGGCGTTTCGCTCACGCCCTGGACGCCGCAAACGCCGGTGTTGTTGGGTGTGGTGGTTACGCTGGCCGCTGCATTCTGGCTGCGCTGGGCAGCATTGAATGGCGGACTGCGGGTGTGGCATCTGTTTGTGAATGGCGCGCTGTATGTGAGCTATCTAACGGTGGTGCTGACTGTAAAGTAAGAATTGCATTGAAATGAAAACGGCGGGGTGACCCGCCGTTTTTTATTGCGTGCCGCTCGCGCTCAAGCCGATTTCGCAGGGGGCGGTTCGTGGCGAAAAGGCGTGTCCAACTCGTCCATGTAGTGACTGATGGCGCTGGTTTCGCGTTCCAGAAAATGCTCGACCGCGTCGCGGAATTCGGGGTTTTCCAGCCAGTGCCAGGAATGCGTGGCGGTGGGGACGAGGCCGCGCGCCAATTTGTGTTCGCCCTGCGCGCCGCCTTCGAACACCTGCAAACCCTTGGCGATGGCGTATTCGATGCCCTGCTGGTAGCAGGTTTCGAAGTGCAGGCCGGGCACATAGTCCAGCGTGCCCCAGTGGCGGCCGTACAACCGCTGGCTGTCCTTGACGCAAAACGAGCAGGCGATGGGCTCGCCATGCCGGTCGGCGATGATGAGCAGCAGGTTCTCGGGCATCGATTGGCGAATGGCGGCAAAAAATGCGCGGTTGAGGTGCGGGTCGCTGCGATGGCGGGCGTAGGTGTCGGCGTAGCAGCAGTAGAAATGATCCCAGTCGGCGTCGGTGCTCTGTGCGCCTTCGACCCAGCGGAAGGTGACGCCAGCGCTGGCGAGTTTCTTTCTTTCCTGGCGGATTTTCTTGCGCTTGTCGTGCGTCATCACGGCGAGGAATGCCTCGAAGTCAGCATAGCCCGTGTTGTGCCAGTGAAACTGGAAGCCGCTGCGGTGCATTAATGCCGTGGCCTGGAGCGCGGCGTGATCCGGTTCGGTGGGAAACAGGATGTGGAAGGACGAGGCGTTCAAATCCTGCGTGAGCTTGAGCGCCGCCTGAATCAGCGTGGCGCGGTCGGCGTCGTTGTTCGCCAGCAGGCGCGCGCCGGGCACCGGCGAGAACGGCACGCAGCAGACCAGTTTGGGATAGTAATTGAGTCCGTGGCGGCGATAGGCGTCGGCCCACGCCCAGTCGAACACGAATTCGCCCCAGGAATGGTGCTTGATGTAGAGCGGCATGGCGGCTTCCAGGCGTTCGCCGCGAAACAGCGCCAGATGAACCGGCTCCCAGCCGATGTGCGGACCGACGCAGTCGGTGGCTTCCAGCGCGTGCAAAAAAGCGTGGCGCAGGAAGGGGGAATCGCCAGCCAGTGCGTCCCACGCCTCGGCAGGCAACTCCGCAATACGCGGAACGACGCGGATGACGGCTTCCGTCGCGGGGGGCTTTGCTTCAAAATGCACGTTTTGGCGAGCTTCCATCAAACATGAACCTGCACGAGTATCAGGCCAAACAAATATTGCGGTCGGCCAACATTAACACGCCGCGCGGTGTCGCTGCGGCGAGCGCCGAGGCCGCCGTGGCGGCGGCCACCGAACTGGGTGGAAGCGCCTGGGTGGTGAAGGCGCAGATCCACGCCGGCGGTCGCGGCAAGGCAGGTGGCGTCAAGCTGGTCAGGAGTATCGACGACGTGCGCGCGATGGCGGGGTCGCTGCTCGGCAAGCAACTGGTGACCAACCAGAATGCCCCCGACGGCCAGCCGGTGAAGCAGGTGCTGGTGGAAGAAACCCTGCCGATTGCACGCGAGCTGTATTTGTCCTTGTTGGTCGATCGCGAAACCGAACGGGTCGCCATCGTCGCCTCCGCCGCCGGCGGCATGGACATCGAGGCAGTCGCTCATGCCACCCCGGAAAAAGTCCTGACGGAGACCTGCGATCCGCTGCTCGGCGTGCAGGACTTTCAGTGCCGTGCACTGGCGTTCGCGCTGGAATTGACAGGCGAGGCCTACAAGGATTTCTGCCGTCTGCTACCGCAGCTGTATCGTGTATTCCTCGCCAATGATCTCTCCCTGCTGGAAATCAATCCGCTGGTGGTCACCGGCGACAACCGCGTGCTGCCGCTCGACTGCAAGATGAGCGTGGACGACAACGCGTTATACCGCCGCAAGGCTTTGAGCGAACTGCGCGACGACAGCCAGATCGACGCCAAGGAAGCCACCGCCAACGCGGCCAACGTGAACTACGTCGCGCTCACTGGCAACATCGGCTGCATGGTCAACGGCGCCGGCCTGGCGATGGCGACGATGGACCTGATCCAGCTCGAAGGCGGCGCGCCCGCCAACTTCCTCGACGTCGGTGGCGGCGCCACCCCGGAAACGGTGGCGCAGGGCTTCAAGATCATCCTGCTCGACCCCAAGGTGCGCGCGCTGCTGATCAACATCTTCGGCGGCATCGTGCGCTGCGACGTGATCGCCGAAGGCATCATCCAGGCGGTGAAGGAAGTCGGCGTCAAGGTGCCGGTGATCGTGCGGCTGGAAGGCACCAATGCCGAACTGGGCCGCAAGCTGCTGGCCGAATCGGGGCTGGCGATCATCGCGGCGGCGAGTCTGACCGATGCGGCCAAACAAGCTGTGGAGCGTGCGAAATGAGCATTCTGGTCAACAAAGACACCCAGGTCATCTGCCAGGGCTTCACCGGCAAGCAGGGCAGTTTCCATTCCGAACAGGCGATCGCCTACGGCACGCGGATGGTCGGCGGGGTGACGCCCGGCAAGGGCGGGCAGACACATCTGAACCTGCCGGTGTTCAACACCGTGCGCGATGCAGTGAAACACACTGGTGCGCAGGCGACGATGATCTACGTGCCGGCCGCGTTCGCGGCGGATTCGATCCTGGAAGCGGCCGACGCCGGCATCGAGGTCATCGTCTGCATCACCGAAGGCATCCCGGTGCTCGACATGCTCAACGTCAAGGCCGCGCTGCGCGCCAACGACGCCAGGCTGATCGGCCCCAACTGCCCCGGCATCATCACCTCGGGCGAATGCAAGATCGGCATCATGCCCGGCGTCATCCACCAGAAAGGCAAGATCGGCATCGTCTCGCGTTCCGGCACGCTGACCTACGAAGCGGTGCACCAGACCACGCAACTCGGCTTGGGGCAGTCGACTTGCGTCGGCATCGGCGGCGATCCGATCAAGGGGCTGGATTTCATCGATTGCCTGCAAATGTTCGAAGCCGACCCGCAGACCGAAGCCGTGATCCTGGTCGGTGAAATCGGCGGCAGTCGCGAGGAAGAAGCCGCCGAGTACATCCGCTCGAACATGAAAAAACCGGTCGCTGCCTACATCGCCGGACGCACCGCGCCCAAGGGCAAGCGCATGGGCCACGCCGGCGCGATCATCGCCGGCGGCAGCGGCACGGCCGACGCCAAGATCCGTGCGCTGGAAGCCGCGGGGGTGGTCGTCGCGCAGAGCCCGGCGGGGCTGGGCGAGGCGGTGCAACTGGCGCTCGGTGCGCGATGAAACCCGCCCGATGAAACTAGGCATCGCCCAACTCAACCTCGCGGTCGGCGATATCGCCGGCAACGCGGCCAAACTGCTGGCTGCAGCGAACGAGGCGCACGGTGCGGGTGCGGCCTTGCTGCTGACGCCCGAGATGTCGATCTGCGGCTATCCGGCGGAAGACCTGGTGTTGCGGACGGATTTCACGGCGGCGTGCGAAGCTGCTTTGAATCAGCTGGCGAAGGATGCGCCGCCCGAACTGGCATTGATCGTCGGTTATCCCGAGCGCAGCGACGACGGGCTGTTCAATGCGGCGGCGCTGCTGCGCGGTGGCCGGGTCGAGACGGTGTACCGCAAGCATCACCTGCCGAATCATTCCGTGTTCGACGAGCAGCGCGTATTCGACAGCGGCGACAAACCCTGCGTGTTCGCCTGCGGCGGCCTGAATTTCGGTCTCAATGTTTGCGGCGACATCTGGGAGCCGGGGCCGGTGGCGCGCGCGTGGGAAGCGGGCGCGGATTGGCTGCTGGTGCCGAACGCTTCGCCCTATCATCTCAACAAGGAGCGCGAGCGCTACGCGGTGGCACGTTCGCGCCAGGCCGAAGCGGACTTGCCGATCATTTATGCCAATCTGGTGGGCGGGCAGGACGAGCTGGTGTTCGACGGCGCATCGTTTGCCATGAACGCCGACGGCGAAGTGGTGGCGCAGTGTCCTGCCTGGCAGGCGGGCGTGTTCTATCTCGACATCGCAGATCACACCTGCACCGGGCCGCAGCATGGCCTGCAAGACGAGGATGCCGCCGTCTACGATGCGCTGGTGCTGGCGGTGCGCGATTACGTCGGCAAGAACGGTTTCAGGGGCGTTCACCTGGGGCTGTCGGGCGGCATCGATTCGGCGCTGACGCTGGCGATTGCAGCAGACGCGCTGGGTGCGGACCAGGTGCATGCGGTGATGATGCCGTCGGATTACACCGCCAGCATCAGCGTCGAGGATGCGCGCGACATGGTCAAGCGGCTCGGCGTGCGCTATTCCGAAATCGCGATCAAGCCCGTGTTCGACGCCTTTGTGGCGCAACTGGCGGGCGAGTTTGCCGGTCGGGCAGCCGACACCACCGAAGAAAACCTTCAGGCGCGCACACGTGGCACGCTGCTGATGGCCCTGTCCAACAAGTTCGGCACCCTGGTGCTGACCACCGGCAACAAGAGCGAGATGGCGACCGGCTACGCTACCTTGTACGGCGATATGGCGGGCGGCTTTGCGGTGCTGAAGGATGTGGCGAAAACGCGGGTGTTCCGGCTGGCCAATTACCGCAATGGCTTGTCTAAAGTCATCCCGCAACGCATCATCGACCGTCCGCCGTCGGCGGAGTTGCGTCCCGACCAGACCGATCAGGACAGCCTGCCACCGTACGATATGCTCGATGCGATACTGGCGGCTTATGTCGAGCGCGACCTGTCGGCACGCGACATCGTCGCGCTGGGGTTTGACGCCGCCATCGTGCGCAAAGTCATCCGTCTGGTTGATCTCGCCGAATACAAGCGGCGCCAGGCCGCGCCAGGCCCGCGCATTACGCCGCGCAATTTCGGCAAGGACCGCCGCTATCCCATCACCTCGAAATATCGACCCGAAGGAGCGTTACCATGAAAAAAATCGAAGCCATCATCAAGCCGTTCAAACTCGACGAAGTGCGCGAGGCCCTGTCGGATATTGGCGTGACCGGCCTGACCGTCACCGAAGTCAAGGGCTTCGGACGCCAGAAGGGCCATACCGAGCTCTATCGCGGCGCCGAATACGTGGTGGATTTTCTGCCCAAGGTCAAGCTGGAAATCGTCATCGCCGACAGCCTGCTCGACCGCGCGATGGAGGCGATCATCGCCGCCGCGCGTACCGGCAAGATCGGCGACGGCAAGATTTTTGTCAGCAATATGGAACAGGTGGTGCGGATTCGCACCGGTGAATCGGGCGAGACGGCGATTTAAGCCGCCACCCCCGCTTGATTACCAGATGCTGTACCAGGGGCGGCCTTCGAGATTCACGCCACTGGCGTATTTGCTGTTGGGGAAGTTGAGCGCCATGACGCGCAGCGTATCGTCGCGCAGGCCCGTAAGTTCCATCTTGTCGTAGGACACCACCATGATCGCCAGCGCTTCTTCCAGAGCGGGCGCTTCGGGGTAGTTTTTCAGCACTTCCTTGGCGCGGTTGGCGGCGGCGATCCAGGCCTGGCGCTTCATGTAATATTTGGCGACATGGACTTCGTTGCTGGCCAGCGCATTCACCAGATAGTTCATGCGAGCCAGGGAATCAGCCGCGTATTTGCTGTCGGGAAAGCGGGTCACCAGTTCCTTGAACGAGAGGAACGCATCGCGTGCGGCCTTCGGGTCGCGCTCACTCATGTCCTGCTGGACCAGGCCGCCCAACACGCCAAGATCGTCATTAAAATTCGCCAGGCCCTTCAGATAGTAGGCGTAATCGACGTTAGGGTGGTTGGGGTGTAATTTGATGAAGCGGTCGCACGCGGCAACGGCGGAAATCGGTTCGTTGTCCTTGTAATAGGCGTAGGCAACCTCCAACTGCGCTTGCTGCGCGTAGCGGCCGAATGGGTAGCGCGACTCCAGCGTTTCAAATAGCTTGACGGCACGCTCGTAGTTACCATCGTTGAGATTATCCTTGGCCTCGGCATAGAGTTTTTGTGCCGACCAGCCTGAGGTTTCATCCTTGACCTCGGGCAATATGCCGCAGCCGCCCAGGGCGAGCGTGGCAGCCAGCAGCGCACTGGCCAGCGCCCGATTGAATGCGTTAAAACCGGAAAAATGTTGCTTGAGCATGGAAAAAGACACAGAAAATTCGTCTGCTGATTATAAGGGATTAAGCGAAGACAGCATCCGCGAGCTGGTGATCCCCGACGAGCAGGGCGGCCAGCGTCTGGATCAGGCGCTGTCGGCCTTGTTGCCGGAGTTTTCGCGCAACCGCATCCAGAACTGGATCCGCGCCCGCAAGATCGCCGTGGACGATGTATTTCCCTCGACCAAGATGAAGGTCTGCGGCGGCGAGTCGGTGCGGGTCGAGATCGAACCCGATCCCAACGCCACGGCCGATGCGCCGGAGGCCATTCCGCTCGATGTGGTATATGAAGACCCGATGCTGCTGGTGGTGAACAAGCCGGTCGGCCTGGTGGTTCACCCCGGCAGCGGCAATCGCAGCGGCACCCTGTTGAATGCGCTGCTGCACTGGGTGCCGCAGGTGGCCGAGTTGCCGCGTGCAGGCATCGTGCACCGGCTCGACAAGGACACCTCGGGCCTGCTGGTCGTCGCCAAAACCCTGAAATCGCATACCGATCTGGTGCGCCAGCTGCAGGCGCGCACGGTGAAACGTGAATACCTCGCGCTGGTGTATGGCGAGGTCGATCACGCGGGCACCGTCGATGCGCCGCTGGCACGCGACCCGCATAACCGCACCAAGCGCACCGTGCACACCATGGGCAAGCAAGCCGTCACGCACTACGACGTGGTTGAGCGCTTTCCTGGCATCACCTTGCTGCGTTGCAAGCTGGAAACCGGCCGTACTCACCAGATTCGGGTGCACATGCAACACATTGGCCACCCGCTGGTCGGCGAAGATATTTACAGCGCCAGTCGCCGCAGCCATCTCAAAATCGCGTTCCCGCGCCAAGCGCTGCACGCCGAACGACTGGGGCTGATTCATCCGCTGTTGCAGGAGTTCGTGCAATGGGAATGCCCCTTGCCGCTCGATTTCGCCTCGCTGCTCGATGCGTTGCGTGAAAACACGGCCTGGAACGCCTGACCCCTTGATCCTGCCCGAATGATCGTGCCTGATTGGCCGGCGCCCCCCCGCGTCAAAAGTCTGATGACCACCCGCCCGGGCGGGGTGAGTGGTGCGCCGTGGGCAAGCTTCAACCTGGGCGATCACGTGGGCGACGACCCGGTTCATGTGGCGGCCAACCGGGGGCGCCTGCGCCAGCAGTTGCCAGCCGACCCGGGATGGCTCAAGCAGGTTCACAGCGCGACGGCAGTCGAAGCGGGTGCCGGTTCGCTCGAGGCCGATGCGGCGTTCACCCGGCGAGCGGCAACGGTTTGCGCCGTGCTCACCGCCGACTGCCTGCCGGTGCTGTTGTGTGACCGCGCCGGCAGCGTCGTCGCGGCTGCGCACGCCGGTTGGCGCGGGCTGGCGGGCGGGGTGCTAGAAGCCAGCGTGGCTGCGATGCAGGCGCCAGCGGGTGAAATCATGGCCTGGATGGGTGCCGCCATCGGCCCGCAGGCGTTCGAAGTCGGTGACGAAGTGCGGCAGGCGTTCATCGCGCAGCATCCCGACGCGGCGGCGGCCTTTCTCCAGCACGCGCCCGGCAAATGGCTGGCCGATATTTACCAGCTGGCGCGCATCCGCCTCAATCATGCGGGGGTGCTGGCGGTCTATGGCGGCGGGCGGTGCACCTTCAGGGAAACGGACAGTTTCTTTTCCTATCGTCGCGACGGCGTGACCGGGCGGATGGCCTCGCTGATCTGGCTGGAATAATCACCAGGCCCTAGAAATCTTCCCGCACCCGCAGGTATGCGAAAACGCTGGCCGCCCGGCATTTCCATATCCAGCGCGCCGGTCATGCCCTGATATTTCCCCTTGCCCGGCACATAGCCGATCACCGCCGCCTCGGCGTCCTGCCAGGGTTTCAGCTTCAGCAGCACATCGCTGCGACCGGTCAGATAAGGCGCGTCAGCGCGATGCAGCATCAGGCCTTCGCCGCCTTGACGCACCACGGCGTCGAGGTGTTGCATCAGCGTGGCGCGGTCGGCCACACGCGTCTGCTCGACGGCCTGCAGCCAGGGCACGCCAGCCTGGGCAACCCGTGTCTTCATCTGCTGGACGCGCGCGCTGAAATCACCCACTGCGCCGGGTAGTTCAAAAACCAGGTAACGCACCTGCCGCCATTCGGCATCCACCGGTTCGACTTTGCGCACCGTGCCCGACAGCGCATCGAATCGGTCACGGCCGATCCACAATTCGCCATCCAGCGGCACCGCAGGGAAACGCGCGGTGAACCAAGCCGGCGCGGGAACCACGCCGCCGCCGCGAAAGCGCAGCGTGTGGCCGTCCCACTGCGCACGCACGCCGTCGAATTTCTCGCTCACCCAATACTGGCTGACATCGACATCGGCGGCATACACCCCGGCCAGCAGCATCGCCGGGGCGGCGGGCGGCGCGTCGGCCGCTGCCGGATGACATGCCAGCAGCAGCGCCAGCAGGACGGGTTTCAGTCCAGCCATTTGTGCAGAAACTGCGCGTGGCCCATCGCGGGGTCGAGCTGATAGGCGGTGAAACCCAGCCGTTGATACAGCGACCGGGCTGGCGCATTGCCATGCAGCACTTCGAGGGTGAGCTTGCAGGCGCCGCGTTCGCGGGCGATCCGTTCGACTTCGGCAAACATCTGCGCCGCGATGCCGCGTCCGCGATGGCCGGGTGCGACCACCACGTCATGCACGTTGACCAGCGGGCGGCAGGCAAAGGTGGAAAAGCCTTCGATCGCATTCACCAGCCCGACCGGGCTGTCGCCGTCGAATGCCAGCACGCTGAAAATGAACGGCCGCGCGGCGAGCTGGCTGACCAGGTGGGCGCGCGCAAAGTCGGACAAGGCTTCGCCGCCGCCCGCCGGGTCGCGCGCATAGGTGTCCAGCAGGTCAACCAGCGCGGCGGCGTGGGCCGGGTCGGCGTAATCGACCCGGACAATCTCAATCATCAGCCTGAATGCGCATCGACAAATCCACTGCGCGAACATGCTTGGTCAGTCCGCCGACGGAGATGCGGTCCACCCCGGTTTCGGCCACCGCGCGCACCGTCTCCAGCGTGATGTTGCCGGAGGCTTCGAGCAGGGCGCGGCCATGGGTGACTTGCACCGCGTGACGCAGGTCGGCGAGGCTGAAGTTGTCGAGCAGGATCAGCGGCGCGCCCGCGCTCAGGGCCTGTTCGAGTTCGCCGATGGTTTCCACCTCGATCTGCACGCTGACGGTGTCCCCCGCCAGGCGGAACGCCGCTTCCAGCACCTGTGCGATGCCGCCCGCCGCCGCGATGTGGTTTTCCTTGATCAGGATGCCGTCGTACAGCCCCGTGCGCTGATTTTGCCCGCCACCCATCCGCACCGCGTATTTCTCGGCGATGCGCAGGCCCGGCAGGGTCTTGCGGGTGTCGAGGATGGCGGCGTGGGTACCGCGCACGGCGTCGACATAGGGCCGGGTGGCGGTGGCCACGGCGGACAGGGTTTGCAGGAAATTCAGCGCCGGGCGCTCGGCGGTCAGCAGGGCGCGGGCGTTGCCGCCGATTTCGACCAGCACGCTGTCGGCGGCGACAGCGTCGCCCTCGTTCACCCGCCAGTCGATGACGCAAGCGGGGTCGAGCGCCCGGAAACATGCGTCGAACCACGGCCGGCCGGCGATTGTGGCGGCTTCGCGGGTGATGACGCGGGCGTGGGCGGTCTGGGCGGCGGGGATGAGCTGGGCGGTGAGATCGCCGCTGCCGACATCCTCGTCCAGCGCGCGGGCGACATCGATCAAAACGCTTGCTTGGATCAATTCAGACATGAAGGGTTGAAATCGGCCGGGAAGGCATCATTTGGGTGGCATTGAATATACCTTAAGCACGAGGCTACCCATGCGTTTTGACAAGCTCACCACCCAGTTCCAGCAGGCGTTTTCCGACGCCCAAAGTCTCGCCGTCGCTGGCGACCAGGCCTATATCGAGCCACAGCACCTGCTGCTGGCGCTGCTGAATCAGGAAGGCGTCGGCGCGGCGGCGATCCTGTCGCGCGCCGGGGTGCAGGTGCCCGCGCTGAAAGCGGCGCTGACCCAGGCGCTGGCACGCCTGCCCAAGGTCGAAGGCCAGGGCGGCGAGGTGACGATTTCGCGCGATCTCAACAACCTGCTGAACCTGACCGACAAGGAGGCGATGAAGCGCAACGACGCGTTCATCGCCTCGGAGCTTTTTTTGCTGGCGGCACTGGACGACAAGGGTGAAACCGGCCGCCTGCTCAAGCAGCACGGCGCACAGAAAGCCGCATTGGAGCAGGCGATCCAGTCGGTGCGTGGCGGCGAGAATGTGCAGTCGCAGGAAGCCGAAGGCCAGCGCGAGGCTTTGAAGAAATACACCCTGGACCTCACCGAGCGCGCGCGCGAAGGCAAGCTCGACCCGGTGATCGGGCGCGACGACGAAATCCGCCGCGCGATCCAGATCCTGCAGCGCCGCACCAAGAACAACCCGGTGCTGATCGGCGAGCCCGGCGTCGGAAAAACTGCAATCGTTGAGGGTTTGGCGCAGCGGATCGTCAATGACGAAGTGCCCGAAACGCTGAAAGGCAAGAAAGTGCTGGTGCTTGATCTGGCCGCGCTGCTGGCGGGGGCGAAATATCGCGGCGAATTCGAGGAGCGGCTCAAGGCCGTGCTGAAAGAGCTGGCGATGGATCCGGGCCGCACCATCATGTTCCTGGATGAGCTGCACACCCTGGTCGGCGCGGGCAAGGCCGAAGGCGCGATGGATGCCGGCAACATGCTGAAGCCGGCGCTGGCGCGCGGCGAATTGCACCTGATCGGTGCGACCACGCTCGACGAATACCGCAAATACATCGAAAAAGACGCCGCGCTGGAGCGCCGCTTCCAGAAGGTGCTGGTGGATGAGCCCAGCGTCGAATCGACCATCGCCATTCTGCGGGGCCTGCAGGAACGCTACGAGCTGCACCATGGCGTCGACATCACCGATCCGGCGATCGTCGCTGCGGCCGAATTGAGCCACCGCTACATCACCGACCGCTTCCTGCCCGACAAGGCCATCGACCTGATCGACGAAGCCGCCGCGCGCATCAAGATGGAGATCGACTCCAAGCCCGAGGTGATGGACAAGCTCGACCGCCGCATCATCCAGCTCAAGATCGAACGCGAGGCGGTGAAACGCGAGAAGGACGAGGCGTCCAGAAAGCGCCTGCAGCTGATCGAAGACGAGTTGCAGACCCTGCAGCGCGAATATGCCGATCTGGAAGAAATCTGGAAGGCCGAGAAGGCCCAGGTGCAGGGCAGCGCCCACATCAAGGAAGAAATCGACAAGCTGCGCGCGCAGATGGTCGACCTGCAGCGCCAGGGCAAGCTGGATAAGGTCGCCGAGATCCAGTACGGCAAGCTGCCGCAACTGGAAGCGCAGTTGAAGCACGCCGAATCGGCCGACACCAAGCCCGCGTTCAAGCTGCTGCGCACCGAAGTCGGCGCCGAGGAAATCGCCGAGGTGGTTTCGCGTGCCACGGGCATCCCGGTCTCCAAGATGCTGCAGGGTGAGCGCGACAAGCTCATGCACATGGAGGACAAGCTGCATGCCCGCGTGGTCGGGCAGGACGAAGCCGTGCGCGTCGTCTCCGATGCGATCCGCCGTTCACGCGCGGGTTTGAGCGACCCCAACCGGCCGCTCGGCTCCTTCCTGTTCCTCGGGCCGACCGGCGTCGGCAAGACCGAGTTGTGCAAGACCCTGGCCGAATACCTGTTCGATTCCGCCGACCACATGATCCGCATCGACATGAGCGAATTCATGGAGAAGCACTCGGTCGCCCGCCTCATCGGCGCGCCGCCCGGCTATGTCGGCTATGAAGAGGGTGGCTACCTCACCGAAGCGGTGCGCCGCAAACCCTACTCCGTCATCCTGATGGACGAGGTCGAAAAGGCGCATCCGGACGTGTTCAACGTGCTGCTGCAGGTGCTGGACGACGGCCGCCTGACCGACGGCCAGGGCCGCACCGTCGACTTCCGCAACACCGTGATCGTGATGACCTCCAACCTCGGCTCGCAGATGATCCAGCAGATGGCGGGCGACGATTACCAGGTGGTGAAGCTCGCCGTGCTGGGCGAAGTGAAATCCTACTTCCGCCCCGAGTTCATCAACCGCATCGACGAAGTCGTCGTGTTCCACGCCCTGGACGAGAAAAACATCGCCAGCATCGCGCGCATCCAACTGCAAGGCCTGGAAAAACGCCTGGCACAGATGGAGATGGGGCTGGACATCAGCGAAGCGGCGCTGGCCGAAATCGCCAAGGCCGGCTTCGACCCGGTCTACGGTGCGCGGCCACTCAAGCGTGCGATCCAGAGCGAACTCGAGAATCCGCTGGCGAAGGAAATCCTGGG